>CAZTST010000285.1:0-4250 GCA_964616585.1 uncultured Draconibacterium sp. | reverse complement strand
TTTTCAGATACTTCATAAAAAAAAGAAGGTGAAATAAATATCAACACAAATCCTAATGATAGGAAAACAAATGTTGATAAAAACATATTAGGCGATTATGTTGATTTTGAAGAAATTAAAGACGATAATTCCAATCAATAATCATTTTTTTATGAAGTATCTGAAAATATTGAAACAAGCCCAACCCTACCTTGCAGCAATCATAATTTTTGTCGTACTGAGTTTTGTCTTTATGAGTCCTGTTCTTCAAGGCAAAAAAATAAAACAACATGATATTACAGTTTATAAAGGCGTGTCCAAAGAAATTCAGGATTTTAGAGCTGAATATAAAAGCGAACCTTTATGGACCAATTCTATGTTTGGTGGAATGCCGGCTTATCAAATTTCAACTCTATATCCAAATAATTGGGTAAAACCTATCGGAAAAATTCTTCAGTTGAACTTGCCTCAACCTGTAAATATTCTTTTTCTGTACTTTTTAGGTTTTTTTATCCTGTTACTAATACTGAAAGTTGACCCATGGCTTAGCATTGTTGGCGCTATCGCATTTGCTTTTTCAACTTATTTTATCATCATTATTGAAGCCGGACATAATACTAAGGCTTTTGCCATTGCTTATATGGCGCCTATTATTGGTGGAATTATTTTGACTTACCGGGGAAAATATCTTTTGGGTGGAATGATAACTGCTCTTTTCGCAGCATTAGAAATTTCGGCCAATCATTTGCAGATTACTTACTATTTGCTTCTGTTGATATTGATTTTAGGCGTTTTTATATTCTTTGAGCATCTTAAAAACCAAACATTAATTCAATTTGGAAAAGCAACCGCTATTCTAATTTTTGCCGCCGTTTTAGCCGTTTTACCAAATATTACTAACTTATTAGTTACTCAGGAATATTCTGCACAGTCGATGCGTGGAAAATCGGAGCTTAAAATCGATGAAAACAATCAAACCAGTGGTTTGGATAAGGATTATGCTACTCAATGGAGTTATGGAATAGCCGAAAGTTGGAGTTTGCTTATTCCAAATGCCAAAGGCGGAGCTTCAGGAGCATTGGCTTCCAATAAAAATGCAATGGATAAGATTGATAATCAATACCGTAAAGTTATTGCGGAAAATTATATTTCAAGCTATTGGGGTAACCAACCATTTATGTCGGGACCAACTTATGCGGGAGCGATTATTATTTTTCTTTTTCTTTTAGGATTATTTATTGTGAAAGGAAATTTAAAATGGGGATTGTTACTTGCTACAATTCTCTCATTGGCACTTGCCTGGGGGAAGAGTCTTGGCTGGGAAGAGACTACTGAATTAGGTAAGGTTATAATTATGCCGCTTACCGATTTCTTTTTGGACTATTTCCCGCTCTACAATAAATTTAGAGCTGTAAGTATGACGCTGATTATTGCCGAATTTACCATTCCCTTATTAGCAATTCTTGCGCTTTGGGAATTGATAAAAAATCCAAAAAACATTCTCCAACATAGAAATGCAATTGGAATTGCTTTTATTTTTACAGGAGGATTGAGCTTAATCTTTTTTCTGATTCCCGGTATTTTTTCTTTTTTTAGCGATATAGAAAAAGCGCAATTTTTCACAGGGCAAAATAATCCACAACTTGATGTTATTTTAAACAATATTGAAATAGCTCGCGTTAGCATTTTTACAGCCGATGCGTGGAGAAGTTTTCTGCTTATCACAGTATCAGTCTTAATAATTGTTGCTTTTGCCTTTCAAAAATTGTCCAAGAATATTTTTATCGCCTTAATCGGCATATTAATTCTTTTCGATTTATTTACTGTTAATAAGCGCTATTTAAACGAAGATAATTTTGAACGTGCTCGTTTGGTTGAACAGCCATATCAAGCCAGTCAAGCTGATAAAATAATTTTGGAGGATAAAACTCCAGACTATCGCGTTCTAAATCTCAACAACCCATTTAACGATGCCAGCGTATCTTATTTTCATAAATCGATAGGTGGTTATCATTCAGCAAAATTAGGCCGTTATCAAGATTTGATTGATCATTTATTGATTGCCGAAATTGGTAAAATCACCTCAACTCTACAAAATCAACCCACAGAAGAAAGTATCAATGAAGTTTTAGCTCAGATTCCGGTTTTGAATATGCTAAACACCAAATACCTCATTTACAATCCTTCGGCACCGCCTATTTTCAATCAACAAGCTAATGGTAATGCATGGTTTGTAAATAAAATTGTTTGGGTTGATGATGCCAACGCTGAACTGGAAGCATTAAAATCATTCGATAGTAAGCAAACTGTTATTATCGACAAAAGGTTTGAAAATATTGCCGGAGCGATTAAGATTGAAAATGATTCTTCAACATTAGAAATGGAAAATTATTTACCAAATCATTTAGTTTATCGCGCCAATGCGCAAAGCGAAAAAATTGCAGTTTTCTCTGAAATTTATTACGATAAAGGATGGAATGCATATTTGGATGGAGAAAAGGCAGATTATTTTAGAGCTGATTATGCGCTTCGCGCGATGGTAATTCCATCGGGAATTCACAAAATTGAATTTAAATTTGAACCCGTTACCTATCAAAAAGGAGAAAAATTGGCACTTATCGGTTCAATAATTTTAGTATTAACCTTGCTAGGTATTTTAACAAAAGAAATTTATCCTTATTTTGGTAGAAAACAATAAGGAATGAGCGATGCTAAACGGCTTTTATATTGTACATATTATTGGCCTCCAAGCGGCGGAGCTGGTGTGCAACGCGGTTTAAAATTTGCCAAATATTTACCGCAATTCTCAATCGAACCAACTGTCTTGACTGTTGATGAAAACTCTGCAACATACCCAATACTAGATGAAAGCCTAAGACTTGAGGTTCCTGATAATCTTAATGTTATCCGAACCAAAAGCAAAGAACCTTTTAAAGCATATAGCAAATTAAGCGGTAAAAAAGAAATGCCACGCAGTGGTTTTGCAAACGAAGGAAAGCCTAAATTTAAAGATAAATTGATGCGCTTTATTCGTGGTAATTTTTTTCTGCCCGATGCCAGAAAGGGATGGAATAAGTTTGCCATTCGAGTTGCAAGCGAGCTTATTGAAAACAATAAAATTGATGCTATTTTAACCAGCAGTCCGCCGCATTCTTCACAACTTATTGGATTAAAACTAAAAAAGAAATATAAACTGCCATGGATAGCCGATTTGCGCGATCCCTGGACGGATATTTATTATTATAATCAGCTTTATCCAACGTATTTAGCTAAAATAATAGATGCTCGATATGAGCGTAAAGTTTTAGAGAAAGCGGATACAGTAATTGTAGTTAGTGAGTCGATAAAAGCTTTATTTCTAAAGAAATCGAAGAAAATTATCGCTGAAAAAATAGTTGTAATTCCCAATGGATATGATGCCGATGATTTTCAAAACATCAAGAAGCAAGAAAATGATATTTTCACCATTAGCTATACAGGTTCTATAGCTAAATCGTACGATATAGAAACTTTTGCACAGGCCTGTATATCAGCTTTTATTGATAAGAATAGGGAAATAAATCTACGATTTATTGGTAATTCCGGAGAAATTATAACACCAATTTTACAATTTTATGGATTATTAAAATATTCTGAAATTATTCCAACTGTTGACCATCAATTATCCATTCAGTTTTTGCAAACCAGTGATGCTCTGCTACTTTTGATTCCAGATAGTCCTAAAAACGAAGGCATTTTGACCGGTAAACTATTTGAATATTTGGCTTCAGGAAAACAAATAATAGGAATTGGTCCTGAAAATGGTGACGCGGCAAAGATTATTAGAGAATGTAATGCAGGTAAAATGTTTCCTTACAAATCAATTGGAGATTTATCCCATTATTTTGATACGCTTTATATTCTTTGGGAAGAAGGAAGGTTGCCAATTGTAAATCAGAATGTTATTAAATATTCTCGCAAAAATCAGAGCCGGCAATTAGCTCAGATAATTAAATCAATGCTCTAATCTTCGTTCAAAATATGATGTACAAATGACGGTATATCATAATTTGGCTCAGTTAGCACTTTTTGTAATTCATTGATTATCATAAATTTCTCAGTAGTTGCTTCGTCCTTAGATAGTATATCGCTAAATATTGTAACTGCATTTTTTCCTTCAAGTACCATTTTTGATATGTTCTCAGAGAAAAACCCTTTTCCAATAAGCAATCCAAGAGTTCTATTCCTACTTAAATCATTCAAAGCAGTAAGTCCAAAATCACCATAACCGC
>CAZTST010000284.1:0-4282 GCA_964616585.1 uncultured Draconibacterium sp. | reverse complement strand
GATCGGGTGAACAATTAAAGTATTCAGCATATTACCATTGGGGATTGTTTTGGATGGAAGCCGGAGAAGTTACATTTCAGGTAGATACAGAAATTCGTAAAGATAAGCGAATCTTAAAAATGCAAAGCACAGGAAGAACTTTGCCAAAATACGACTGGCTTTTTAAAGTGCGTGATACTTTTGCAAGCGAGGCAATTTTTCCGGAAATGAAACCACTTTCATTCAAAAGAGCAAATTATGAAGGAAAAGATTGGGTACGAAATTTTTATTTCTTCAATTGGAAAGAAAATCGTCTGATAAAAGATATGGAAAGTAATCAATCTGAGCGAAGAATTGACACTATTGTTTTACCTCAGGAGAATATTTTAGATGTACAAACCGCTGTATATTATGCTCGATTATGGGATTTGAAAAATGCAAAATCAGGTGACCAAAAAGTAATAAAGTTGATTATCAGTGGCAATTTTTATATTATTCCAATGACTTATCACGGAAATGAGATTGTTAAACATAAAAACGGCAAACGATATTTTTGTCATAAAATAACAACCAAGGTAGTAGAAGGTCTTATTTTTCGAGCAAATCAGGAAATTAGTGTTTTTGTTTCTGCCAACGAAAATCAAATACCTTTGGTTGTGAAAGCGCCGATAATCATTGGAAACGTGGAAGCTTATTTGCAGATTACAAAAGGAGTTAAGTTTCCTGAAAGCATATAGAAATAGATTTTTTTCTTAGTAAAGCTTAATATTTCCTAAACTAATCCATATTAATCTGTTTTCAACATTTCAACAGGATTTGCCTTTGCAGCGATATAGGTTTTTAAGCTAACTGTTAATAAACCAATAATTAACGAAAAAAGTGCTGCTAAGATAAAGCCTTGCAATCCAAGGTCAATTCGGATTGCGAAATCGTTTAGCCAGCTTTTTAAGAAAAACCAGGCTGGAATCCAAGCTATCAAATTCGCTATTATAATTAGAATGGTAAACTCTTTGGATAAAGTCAACATAATTCTGCCTAATGATGCACCAAGTATTTTTCTGATACTGATTTCTGCACTTCTTTGCTCCGTAATAAAAGCCGCTAATCCATATAAACCCATTCCGGCCAATAATAAAGCTATAAAGGTGAAATAGTAAAATACATTTCCCATTCGTTTATCGTTTGTATAAATATTATCGTAAGTTTTATCTAAAAAAGAGTAGGAGAAAGGTACTTTAGGCAAATAGTTGTTCCATTTTTTTTCAACTTCGGCCAAAGTATTATCTAAATTATTGACTGAAATTTTAACGATAATATATTTATAGAAACGCGGAAAAATATGAATCATTAATGGATTTATTTCTGTATGAAATGATGCGTAATGAAAATCCTTAACAACACCAATTATAGTTCCAACCTTTGGTTCTTTTAAGGCATAGCTGAAAATCATTTTTTTTCCAACCGGATCCTTTATATTATATTTTAATACTGCAGATTCATTGATAATAAATGCGTTAGAAGAGTCTGATGCATTTTCTTCTGAAAATGTTCTACCTGCAATCATTTCCAGTCCAAAAGCATTTAAAAAGTCGTGGTCTGCACAAAGCATTCTTACTCCAATTCTGTCGGATCGTTCTTCTTCATTATCAGTTGTTTGTCCAAGTTCAGGAACGCGAACTCCGTAAACACCAAAACGTTCGCCAGGAATATTGGAGCTTCCTGAAACCGATTCAACACCTTCTATTTGAAGGAGTTCGTTTTTAAGATTTGGAATGTATTTAATATTGCTCTGACCCGAAAGCGGTAAAACCACAACCTGATCCTTATTGAATCCGATGTCGGTATTTTGAATAAATCTAAGCTGTTTTGCTACGGTTATGGCAGTAATTGTTAGGAAAATGCTGATAGCAAATTGAGATACAACAAGAATTCTTCGCAAAGCTAAATTTAAAAAATCGTTTTTTCCAGCATTTATTTTAGAAGCTAATACCTGACTTGTTTTGTAACGCGACATAAAAACCGAAGGGTAAAGACCGGAAAGGATTCCTAAACTAAAAATAACTACTATTAAATATATTATACTTTCTTTATCCCATAACTGATTAAGTTGCAAGTTTTTACCTGCAAAACTATTGAAAAAAGGAAAGCTCAATTCAACCAAAACCAACGAAATAAGAAATGATGCTATAACCAGAGCAAACGATTCGCTTATAAATTGCATGAAAATACTTCCGGTATTTGCTCCCATTACTTTTCGCATTCCAATTTCTTTGGCTCTTTTTATTGAACCTGCAGTAGCAAGATTGGTATAGTTAATGGCTGCCAAAATCAAAATAAATAAACCAATAGTGATATAAATAATAATGTATTCGAAATTACCGTTGTTTTCCAATTCTTTTTCTGCATGACTTCTCAAGTGAATATCACTAATTGGAACAAAAAGTATTTTTCCTTCCAGACCTGCATAGCGATTTTCTAAAGTATCTTTTTGCAAGAATTCGTTTAAATACTCGTCCATTTGATTTTGTAAATGCTTTTTTAATTCCTTGCCTTTTTCAGCATTATGTGCTTTTAAATAGGAATAAAAGACCATAGGCCCGGCAGAATCCGCTTTATTCCATTCTTCATGTAATTTCATCATCGAAAAAACTACATCAAAATGAAAATGTGAGTTAGGTGGAACATCGTCAAAAACAGCTGAAATAATGTATTTCTTATCATCAACTTCAACTTGATTTCCGGCAATTAATGCACTGCCAAACAGCTCAGTAGCTATTTTTTTTGAAATCATAATTTTATCTGCAGAATTTAGGAGCGCTTCTTTCTGTTGGCTAATCAAAGGAAAAGAAAAAACATCTAAAAATGTTGAGTCGGCATAAATCATTCGCCGTTCTGAAGCACTATTTCCATTGGCAAAAAGAAAAGGAGGATTAAAAATATCCATAATTCTGCATGAATATGCAAAATCACTATAATTTACACTCAAATCGTATCCTAAATTTCCTTCGGTAGTTGCCCAGAGTTGATTTTTATCGCCCCATTTGTATTCTTCCTGAACTCGAAAAATATTTTCATAATCTTTGTGGAATTTATCATAACTCAACTCATCATTAATATAAAGAAAAATTAAAATGCTGGTTGCCAACCCAAATGCCAATCCAAAAATATTAATGATGGAATACACTTTGTTTTTAAACAAAAATCTGCTTGTAGTTTTAATAATATTTTGAAGCATATGGCAGCACCTTAATTTGTTTGTTTTTGTTTGAGCAGAATAGGAATTTTAGTGTTTTCTTGAGCATAAATTTCAGCTACAACCCAATCGTTTTCGCAGGCTTTTATTTTTTGTTTAAGGAAATTAGCAGATGATAAACTGTTTGGATTGTCTTTCTCCAAATCCCAAATCTCGAAACGATAAGCTTGAATCATTTTTTTGCCCGATTGTTGAATTTGTATATCAAAAAATTCTTCGGAAGAAGAATCAGGAAGTAATATTTTAATTTCCTTTGGCATTGCGTAATTCCTTATGAATTATTTTTTTCGTTAAAACTTTGTAATATATTTTCGTTAATTATTTGCCCATCGAATAATCGAACAATACGATTTGCATAAGATGCATCTCGCTGCGAATGAGTTACCATGATAATGGTTGTGCCTTCTTTATTAAGTTCGTTAAGCATGCGCATTACTTCTTCTCCATGTGCAGAATCCAAATTACCTGTAGGTTCATCGGCAAGAATAAGTTTAGGAGAGCCAACCACAGCGCGAGCCACTGCTACACGTTGCTGTTGACCACCACTTAGCTGTTGTGGAAAATGATATTTGCGATGCAAAATATGCATTTTTTCTAATGTTTTAAGAACACGTTTTTTTCGTTCCCACGATTTGAATCCCATATATATCAATGGCAATTCAACATTTTCAAACACATTTAATTCTTCAATCAGATTGAAGTTCTGAAAAATATAACCCAGATTTTTTTTTCGCAATTGCGCGAGTTTTTTTTCCTTGAATTTTGAAGTTTCCTGACCCAAAAAATAATAAGTTCCTGAACTTGGATTATCAAGAAGACCTAAAATATTGAGTAATGTTGTTTTTCCGCATCCC
This sequence comes from uncultured Draconibacterium sp., assembly GCA_964616585.1. Taxonomy (GTDB): domain Bacteria; phylum Bacteroidota; class Bacteroidia; order Bacteroidales; family UBA12170; genus UBA12170. The sequence goes on along the minus strand of CAZTST010000284.1, from coordinate 196 downwards.
GAAGGTCCCATAATAGCAACAAATTCACCTTCTTTTACTTGGAGACAAACGTCTTGCAATGCAAGTGTTTCAACCTCGGCATTGAAATATATTTTGGTTAAGCCGGATGTTTTTAACATGGTTTTAGTATTCATTTTAACTCGACTAATTTAGGAAATAATGTTTGATAAAAAAGTATAACTACCAAGCTGAGCCT
>CAZTST010000283.1:0-4296 GCA_964616585.1 uncultured Draconibacterium sp. | reverse complement strand
CGCCGCCACTGGATGTGTATTGGCGTAAAATTTGGAGAGTTTAACTTAAATTCTTTTGCTGAAATCAGATTTCGTTGGAGATACAAATTATGATCGAAACCTTTAATCTGCACTAATTTCGAATTCAGTTTATGCTGGCTCGATTTTTCATTGTTTTCTGATTTTAACTCAGATTCGAACTGATGTATGCTCATTGTTTCCTTATTCGAATCAAAATCAACTTTTTGAAAATTAAACTTTAATCCTTGAGCTTTATTTTGATAAAAACCATTAGAAGTAACTGCAAATAAATGCCGATAATTTATTTGAAATTGTTGATCGTTATATATTTCTAATGAATCGCCCTGAAGATGAATTCCGTTTATTTGTGCAAGCTTACTAACAACGGAGTTATCTTTATAGGCTTCAAAATCGCCCTTTCGTAATTCAAAGGAGTAAATATGAATTGGCGGAATGCCTGATTTTATCTTTTCTTTGCCGATATTTTTACCAAATTGTTGAAGACTTAGTGAATCGATCGAAAGTTTACTGAGAATGAGCGTCTCGTTCAATTTTATCTTATGAAATGGTTTTTTGGTTGTTATTTTAATATTATTTCCAAAAAACTTAAATCTTTGTCCGTCTTCAACATTTTGATTCTTAAGTGTTTTCCATCTTGGAAAACTTTGAACATTGCTAATACTAATATTTTTTGATGAGCTGTTTACGTCAATATCTTTTGCCAGATAATGATGTCGTTGATTTTTACTTACCCAACTAAGTTGATTAATTTTGCTTTCAAAGTCAGAAAATGCACCAAATGGCAAACTTAAGTCGCTCGGTATTTGAAACTGGCTTATATGAGCATCAATATTTTCCGCATTAATCGCTCGTGAAGCAAGGCTGTAATTCCAATTTTCGAATTGTATGTTATTAATCTTAATCACTTTAAAAACAGGTGAGAAAGCTGAATCCAGTTTTGCCAAATTATCAAACGAAGCTTTAGATTTTGAAACGTGCTGTTGAACAAAATCGCCGTTTATTAAAAGCAGGTTTTCAGCTATCAATTGATTGGCATTTAGCAGATTTACCCAATCAATTTTTTCCAATTGAATTTCTTCTAAATGCAGATTTATCTCTTCAGTGGAATCGGAAATAAAATCAATTCCATGAATGCTAAAATTTTGATTTTGATAGTTTAATTGACCTTGTTTAAATCGTAATTCTTGCTTGTTTTGAGAATTATTAAAAACTATATCATTAAAATCTAGTTCTGCATCAACAAGCGAATATTTAGAATTATTTGTTGGGTCATATTTAAAATGTTCAATCGTAAGATAGCTTTTGCCATGGAAATTCAGTTGTTGATTTTTGAGGAGACTGATTTTGCTTTCATTTATCGCTATGCTTACACTATCAATATCTATTTTGTTAAAATTATCTACAAAAAAAGCATCTAACTGTTCTTTAAAACTATAACTCTCTGCTTTTCCCTGAATCTTATTAAAAAGAATATTGAAACGATTTATTTCTAATAATAAGTTTTTAGCTATCAATTGTTTTTTGTCGATCAGCGAATCGAATTCAAATTGCTCCATTCTGAATTTTGGAATATCAGCTGTATATTTTTGCTGTGTATTTACTGTATTATAGGGTATTATGTAAAAATTATTCAACTCAAAATATTTTTCTTTAGTCGAAAACTCCAGATTTTCCCAAGACAGAAAATGACTTTTATCAGGCAGATAAAACTGTTGATTTTTTATATGCAGAAACATATCAGCAAAATGAAATCTATTGTTTTTTACAGTATCAGAAAGGGAATCAATACTGAATTCCTGAAGTTCGAAATTAAGAGCCGGAATAAACAGCAAATCATTTTCTTGTGCATATTTTATTTTAGCATCAGCCACTTTAAAGTTTAATATTTTGATGGCTTTAAAATAGGCACTTAAAGGCAGTAGCAGTTTTTTTTGTTCGACCGTATTAATTTGTTTTTTAAACTCAATTTCGCAATTGTTTATACTTACGTTTTCAAGTTTTAGTATTTGATATTTTCCTAAAGCAAATAAATCGATATTTTGAAAAACTACTGTGCCGGAACTAAAACTGATGTTTGGATCATCCTGATTAATAACTTTTTCTGTGCGTTGAATGAGTGTTTGATAGAAGGTGATTTTACGTGTGAAAATATTAATTTTTAAATTTTCAAAAGCAAGAGAATACTCTTGTTTTGTAGTTTCTGAAAAGACTCTTTTTATTACTGTGCTAAAAAGTAAGGTTGAAAAAAAATAAAAGATAAGCCAGGATGTCAGCACAAGTATTGCAATAGCAATAGTCACCTTTAGCCAAGTTCTTTTGTTTTTTGGTGAATTTGTTTTTGAAGATTCGATATTTTCTGAGTTGTCTATCACTCATCTAAATTAGAAAAAAAATTGTTACTAACCTAGTTTGGCAAAAAGTTTGAGAGCATCGAAATCTAAAATTTCAATCCTGAAGCAAAGGAGCCTTGCTTAGCAATGGTTTCTCCTTTTGTAAGCGTTTAATATTAATTAGACTATCCAAGTACTTCCACTGTTAAGCAAATCGTTTATGTTTTTAATGGACGAATTTGCTTTAGCTTCAGTTATTTGATCTGCTAATTTTTGTTCATAAGTAGTTGCTTTAACTGCTCGGATTACACCTAAAGCAATCGGGAAATCAGGACCTTTCATGTGAATCAGCATCCAATGTAGGAAAGGACTTTCTTCGTGTGCATCGTGTACCAGAATATCATTTTCAGTAATTCCCTTTTCGCCAATGGTAACAACTTTCAGTTTTAAGCCATCTAAAACAAGGCCTTTGTCGTTATTCTTGCCAAAAATCATTTTTTCGCCGTGATGCAATTCAATCTGACGGTCGAGTTTGTATTCTTTATCGGTATAAAAGCCATGAACGCCATCTGAGAAGATGACACAATTCTGTAATATTTCAATAATTGATGTTCCTTTGTGCTTTTCAGCATCAATCAGAATTTCTTGCGTAAGCTTCATATTTACATCAATGGTGCGAGCAAAATATTTTCCTTCAGCTCCCAACACCAATTCACCCGGGTTGAAAGGATGCTCAACTGTTCCATGTGGAGATGTTTTAGTTTTTGTTCCTTCTTTGGTCGTAGGTGAATATTGTCCTTTGGTCAAGCCATAAATTTCGTTATTAAACAACAAAAGATTAAGGTCGATATTTCTACGATTTAAATGAATAAAATGGTTACCACCAATTGCCAGTCCATCGCCATCGCCATTAACAACCCAAACACTTAAATCCGGATTAGCAGTTTTGACGCCGGATGCAATAGCTGCTCCACGACCATGAATGGTATGAAAACCGTAAGTATTCATATAATATGGAAAACGTGAAGAACAACCAATTCCTGCAATTACTGCAAATTTTTCTTTTGGAATGTCCATCTCAGCCATTGCTTTTTGAACGGTATTCAAAATAGCATGGTCGCCGCAACCGGCACACCAGCGTACTTCCTGATCGCTTTTAAAATCTTTGAAAGTTAATTTTACTTCAGCAGCCATGATTATTTCTCCTCTAATATTTTATTAAAATTGTCCATTAATTCGATAATGGTAAAAGGCAAGCCCATTACTTTATTGTATTGCAGATATGTAAACTCAGGAAACATTGATCTAAGATAGCTTGCAAATTGACCGTTGTTAATTTCGGCAACAACAATTTTCTTGAATTTTTTAAATATGTCTTTAGTATTAGCCGGTAATGGCTTAATATAATTGAAATGTACAAAACTTATACTTTTGCCTTGTTTTTGCATATCATGAGCGGCAGTTAAAAGATGACCATAAGTACCTCCCCATCCAACCACTAATAAATCGGCTTTGTCTGCGCCAATAATTTCCAAATCAGGAATTTCTGCTACGATTCGTGCAATTTTTTCTTCACGAAGATTAGTCATTACTTGATGATTTTCAGGCACATAAGAAACTGTTCCGGTTTTATCCATTTTTTCTAAACCTCCTATACGATGCTCAAATCCAGGCATTCCGGGAAAAGCCCATTCACGAACAAGGTTTTCTTTATTACGAATATATGGCTGATATTTTTCGGAATCAGCTTTTACAATTGGAGCATTTATTTCAGGATAATCATCCATATTTGGAATTCTCCAAGGCTGCGAGCCATTAGCAAGAAAACCATCTGTTAACAAGATAACAGGAGTCATATGTTCTAAGGCTATTTTACTGGCTTGAAAAGCATAATGAAAACAGTTGGAAGGTGTACTGGCAGCAATAACTGCAACAGGACTTTCGC
>CAZTST010000282.1:0-4339 GCA_964616585.1 uncultured Draconibacterium sp. | reverse complement strand
TAAGCAAAATGAAATCGCTTCTAACTTTTAAATATTTATGCCCATCGAAATGGAAAACGAAAAATTAAAAGAAATTATAGTCGCCTTTATGCCTGATGCAGAGATTGTTACTGATAAACAATTTTTAAACATTACAGTAGGCACTGACCAAATTAATAAATTAGCAAAATTCTTAAAGAATTCGCCTGAAACATATTTTGATTACCTTTTTTGCGAATCTGCTATTGATTTTAATGATCACTTTATGATGGTATATCATCTGGATTCAACCAAATATAGACATCAAATAGTTATAAAAACTAAAATTACAAATAGAGAAACTCCAATTGTTGATTCTGTTTGCGATATATGGATTGGTGCCGAATATCATGAACGAGAAATTTTCGATCTTTTTGGCATTCATTTTAATAACCATCCAGATTTGCGGAAAATATTTTTGGATAATGATTGGGTTGGATTTCCATTGCGAAAAGATTATACTGATTCTGTAAACATAGTTGAAAGGTAATTGATTATGGCAGAGAATTTACAAAACATGCTACTCGAAGAACAAGAGTTCTCCATCAATATGGGGCCGCAACATCCATCAACACATGGTGTTTTAAGGATGGTACTGAAGCTAAAAGGAGAAACTGTTCTGGAGGTTAAACCTCAACTTGGTTACATTCATAGAGGCATCGAAAAAATGTCTGAAAAACTTACTTATCCACAAATTATTCATCTTACAGATAGGCTTGACTATTTATCTGCTCACATTCTGAATGAAGCCGTTTGCTTAACAGTTGAAAATGCACTTGAAGTTGAAGTATCGGAACGCGTAAAATACATTCGTACAATCATGGACGAATTAAATCGAATTGCTTCTCATCAATTATGGTGGTGTGCATTTGGAATGGATCTAGGAGCTTTGACAACCTTTTTCTATGGTCTTCGTGATAGAGAAAAAATATTGGATATATTCGAAGAATCTTGTGGTGCTCGATTACTTCTAAGCTATAATGTTCCAGGTGGTCTGATGAATGATATTCATCCAAATTTTCAGAAGCGAGTTAAAGATTTCTTGAAGTATTTTAAGAAAAAACTGCCCGAATACGATGCTTTGTTAACAGGAAATCCTATTATGCAGGAACGCACAAAAGGTATAGGATTGTTAACAAAAGAGCAGGCAATAGAATATGGAGTAACAGGTCCATCAGGCAGAGGTTCAGGATTTTCGTGTGATGTTCGTAAACACCAGCCTTACAGCGCCTATTCAAAAGTAAATTTTAATGAAATACTATATAACGAAGGCGATACTTTTGCTCGATATAAAGTTAGAATTGATGAAATGTGGGAATCAATGTCGATAATTGAACAACTTATCGACAATATTCCTGAAGGTGATTTTGCGCTTAAAATGAAACCGGTTATTAAATTACCTGTTGGGGAATATTACCAAAGAGTTGAGGCTGCTCGGGGTGAATTTGGAGTTTTCGTAATAAGTGATGGAAATAAAACTCCTTACAGAATTAAATTCAGATCGCCCAATTTCAGCAATTTAGCAGCCATTAATACTATGGCAAAGAATCAGAAAATTGCAGATTTAATTGCCATTGGAGGTTCAATGGATTTTGTAATACCAGATATGGACAGATAATATATCGAGATTTAACGAGAATACTATAGCATTAAACTATGAAATTTAACATTTACGATCTCTCATCTTTTACCAGTAGTTTCGATCAGTTGTTGATGGAGAATTTTCCTCCGTTTTGGGCTGTAGCTATTGAAATGATACTTATTGGCATTGCCATTCTTGCATTTTACGCTGTTGTTGGACTTTATTTAGTTTATGCTGAAAGAAAAGTTTGTGCGTTTATGCAATGCCGCGTTGGCCCTAATAGAGTTGGTCCTTATGGTTTTTTTCAGACTATAGCCGACTTAATTAAGCTATTAATGAAAGAGTTAATTCCAATTAAGAATGCAGATAAACTACTTTTTAATCTTGCTCCTTTTATCGTTATCATAGCTTCTTTTATGGCAATTGCAGCGATTCCTTTTGCCAAAGGACTTCATGCTATCGATTTTAATATTGGCATTTTTTATATTATGGCTGTTTCTTCTCTTGGAGTAGTAGGCATTTTAATTGCAGGCTGGTCGAGCAATAATAAATATTCACTTATTGGAGCCATGCGAAGTGGTGCTCAGATAGTTAGTTATGAATTATCGGTTGGACTTTCCTTGATTACAATTGTGATTCTTGCAGGCAGCCTCCAACTTTCAACTATTGTTGAAGCACAGCGTGAAGGTTGGTTTCTATTTACTGGTCATATTCCAGCTTTAATTGCGTTTCTTGTATTTTTGGTGGCAGCTACTGCAGAAACAAATCGTGGCCCATTCGATTTAGCCGAAGCTGAATCGGAATTGACAGCAGGTTTCCATACCGAATATTCAGGAATTAAATTCGCATTCTTCTTTTTGGCTGAATACATGAATATGTTTATTGTTGCCTCTATTGCAGCAACAATGTTTCTGGGTGGTTGGATGCCTTTTCACGTTGGTGGATGGATTGCTTTTAACGATGTTATGGATTTTATTCCGCCATTTTTATGGTATATTGGAAAAACCGCCTTTATTATTTTTATAATGATGTGGTTTAAATGGACTTTCCCCCGTTTAAGAATAGATCAACTTCTAACTCTCGAATGGAAATACTTACTTCCAATCAACCTTGTAAATATTTTAATTATGGCCTTTGTAGTACTAATGGGTTGGCACTTCTAATTATGAAAAGTATATTCAATTATTTCAAAGAAATATTTGTCGCTATTGCAGCTCTGCTTAAGGGAATGAAAGTGACAGGCTACTACTTTGTTCATCCCGGACAAATTGTTACACAACAATATCCTGAAAATAGAGCAAGCTTGCAAATGTTTGAGCGATTTAAGGGCGAAGTAGTTATGCCACATGACGAAAAAAACGAACATAAATGTACAGCTTGCGGAATATGCGAAATTAATTGTCCGAATGGCTCTATCGAAATTATCAGCGAAATGCTGTTATCTCCAGAGGGCAAGAAAAAAAGAGTTTTATCAAAACATATTTACCATTTAGGTATGTGTACATTTTGCAATTTATGTGTAAAAACCTGCCCGTCAAATGCTTTGAAGATGGATCAAACCTTTGAACACGCTGTTTTTGATCGTGCTAAATTGACTAAAGTTTTAAATAAACCGGGATCGGTTTTATCGAAAGGAGCCGAAGAATGAGTATTCATGAAGTAATGTTTTATATTTTTTCGGGAATGATTCTTTTATTCTCGGTGCTAACAGTAACTAGCCGTCGGATTTTACGGGCTGCAGTTTATCTATTGTTAGTATTGATTTCAACTGCAGGAATCTATTTTATGCTGAATTATCAGTTTTTGGCGGCTGTTCAGTTAACTCTCTATGCCGGTGGAATTGTTGTTTTAATTATTTTTTCAATTTTACTTACCAGTCATATTAATCAAAAGTTTGAACCGCTTGGATTTAAAAAATGGTTTTTTTCAGCCATTGCTGTAGCTGCCGGAGCTATATTGACAATAACTACAATAATTAACTTCGGTTTTAATTCTATAGTTACTGTCAGCGAAAATCCTGATATGGAACTTATTGGCACAAGTTTGCTCAGCTACGCAAAAAACGGATATGCATTACCCTTCGAAGTAATTAGTATATTGTTATTGGCGGCTATTTTTGGATCTGTTGTTATTGCTAAAAAAGAAAAATCGAAATAATATGTTCTCTGAAATTCCATTATCGTATTTTCTCGTTGTAAGCACCTTGATGTTTTTCATTGGTATTTATGGATTTCTTACACGAAAAAACTTGATTACAATCTTAATGTCTGTAGAATTAATTCTTAATTCGGTAAATATCAATTTTGTTGCATTCAACAGATATTTATTCCCAAACGAACTTCAAGGACATTTCTTTGCGTTCTTTGTAATAGCTGTTGCTGCAGCCGAAGCCGCTGTAGCTATCGCTATAATTATCAGCGTGTATCGCCAATATACAAATATTGATGTTGAACGGGTTGATACTATGAAATATTAATTAAGATATATAATTAGGAAAAATATTTTAACGAATTGATTTAAAATGATTGACTATAGTTTTACTTTATTAATTCCTCTTCTTCCTCTTGCCTTATTCTTGGTTTTAGGACTATCGAGCGGAAAAATGAAGCCTGCCATTTCCGGTTATATTGGAACTTTGGGTATGCTAATTGTAACATTGCTGTCATATTTTACGGCCTATCAATATTTCTTCAACCGCGCTGCGGATGCCGAAGTATTTGAAAAAATAATTCCGTTTGA
>CAZTST010000281.1:0-4340 GCA_964616585.1 uncultured Draconibacterium sp. | reverse complement strand
CATGTTGCGCGGCACGTTCCATATACCGTATAACCTTTTTGTGCTAGATACGAAGAAACGTGTCTTCCGAAACCCGAAGAAATACCTGTTATAAATACAACTTTTCTCATGACGTGTAGTAAAAATTAAAAAGATACATAAACAATCTCATTATCAATTAATTAATTTCAGCATAGCAAGCTCTATAAGGAAAGAATATCTAGTTTTTTGCTCACCTTGTAAATTTTGTCAATCGCAAACTGAACTTGCTCTATAGTATGCGTTGCCATAAGCGAAAAACGTATAAGGCTATCTTCTTTTGAAACTGCTGGAGATACAATTGGGTTTACAAATATTCCTTCAGCAAGAAGCATTTTTGTCATTTGCAATGTTTTAATATCATCACGAATAAATAATGGAATAATAGGTGTTTCAGAAAATCCAGTATCGAAACCCATAGACTGAAAGCTATTTTTAGCAAAGTTGGTAATATTCCATAAATGTTCCATTCGTTCAGGTTCATTTTCCATAATATCAACAGCAGCTAAAACACTGGCAGCAGATGCCGGAGTCATACTAGCACTGAAAATAAGCGATCGGGAGTGATGCTTCAGGTAATTTATCGTTTCCTTGTCAGCTGCAATAAAACCTCCCAACGATGCCAGTGATTTGGAAAAAGTACCCATTATAAGGTCAACCTTGTCGGTTAAATTAAAATGCGATGCCGTTCCGGAACCATTTTCTCCAATAACACCAAGCGAATGGGCATCGTCAACCATTACAGATGCATTATATTTTCCTGCTAATCTCACTATTTCAGGAAGTTTAACTATATCGCCTTCCATTGAAAATATACCATCTACAACAATAAGTTTTAACCTTTCAGGATGGCAAATCTTAAGTTTCGATTCAAGCGATTCCATATTGTTATGGGCATATTTCAGTGTTTTGGAAAACGATAAGCGGCTTCCGTCAATAATGGAAGCATGGTCAAGTTCATCAAGTATAAGATAATCGTCTTTGCCGGTTAAAGTGGAAACTACACCCAGGTTAACTTGAAATCCCGTACTGTAACAAATTGCCTGGTCTTTTTTTACTAATTTGGCAAGCTTTTCTTCGAGTTCGATATGAATATCGAGTGTGCCATTTAAAAATCTGGATCCTGCACATCCGGTTCCATACTTATCGATGGCGTTCTTTGCAGCTTCCTTTATCTTAGGATGATTTGTCAGACCCAGATAACTATTTGATCCAAACATTAAAACCTTTTTCCCATCAACAATAACTTCCGTATCCTGTTCCGACTGTATCTGTCTGAAATAGGGATAAATACCTGCTGCCATAGCTTTTTGCGGTGCAGTATATTGGGCTAACTTTGCTTGTAAAAATTTCATTTTATAACAAGAATTATTTTGTTTTGGTTATATATCCACTCATATTTAAAAACTTAAAGTTAAATTTCATCATCTAGTTTAAAAATTTTTATAAATGTTTTTGTAATGTATGCTTTTGTTGCAAATGATTGAAAAATACATACAAATCTAGGAATTCTTTTCAAAGTTTAAAGGTTATGTTTTTTCTTAAACAAAATACGCGGAACATATATAAAATCTCGTATTAACTAGATGAATGTCAGTTGTTAATCCAAGTTGTCTTGATGAATAAAACCAAGTTGGACTATACCTAATATGCTATATGTTTTCTTTTTTACAGCTTAATGATTGGAAGCAGCTAAATATTCTTTCTTTTCATTTACGATTGACTAAGTATACTCCGCTTAAAATAAGTCCTATCCATAAAAAGAACAACAGAATAAATGATTCGTTATCGAAAAAGCCCCAGATTAAAGCAACCAAAGGAATAAAATATGTCAAACTTGCCGAAAAAACCGGATTTGCAATTTTTATCAATTTATTAAATAATACTAATGCTAACGCAGTTCCTATTAATGCCAGTAGGCCAACATAAAATAAGCCTTCATAAATCTTAGCTTCGGTTTTAAAAAGTTCAATAAAGTTAGTGAAACCAAAGAGAATAAAAAAAGCCGGCCAAGCGATAATAAGAAATTGAAAAACAGTAATGGTTACAGGCGGAATATGCTTGAGGTATGTTTTTATAATATTGATTTGCGTACCGTAGAAAAGTGTGGCGAAAATAATCATTATACCATACTGAATGTTAAATGAGAATGCATGGCCACCACTTACGGTTAGCAATCCATACGTGCCCAGCATCGAAATAAGAACGCCGGCATAACTCCACCATTTTGCTTTAAGTTGGAAAAATAATACTCCAATCAATAAGGTAAATAAAGGAGTTAACGAATTTAAAATTCCCGCAGTGCTACTATTTAATCCTGTTTGTGCCATCGCAAATAGATAAGCAGGGAAGAAACTTCCTAATAATCCACCTATACCTAATATTAGTAAATCTTTGGATGTTAATGATTTAAGACGTTTAAATGCCAAAGGAAATAAAGCAAGGAAAGTGATAATAATTCGGAGAGATCCTACCTGTATAGGATCGAAGACTTCTAAACTTTTCTTAATCAAGATAAATGAAGTTCCCCAGATTAATACAAGTGAGAAATAAAGTATCCATTTTAGGTTTTTGGCTAGCATTTTTTAAATTTTGAAGCGCAAAAGTAATTGTTTTAAGAAAGCACAGACATAAAACGTAAAAGAAGTATGGCATAATTTTGGCTTCTTCAAATACAAAATTTAACTTTGTAAATCCAACATACAACACAACTAATGATTAGATTTAAATTTGTATCCCTGCTTTTGTTTAGTTTTCTTATTTTTTCATCCTGCTCGCTTGAGCGAAAACTAGCTATGGAATTTATTAAGAAAAAAGAGCATAAAGGTGCAGTTATGCTAGTACAACCTTACTTTCTCAATATGTACAATAATAATGAATACATTTTGGATTCTGTTATTTTGCCTAAAGACTTTCCTCTTGACTCTTTATTATTTCAACAAACAAATCTTTTGAAACAGATTTCTGATTCTATTTTTTTAGAGAACTACCTAAATGGTTTTATAAATAGTTTGCGACAAAACGGATTTCAGGTTTTTTTGCCTGACGAATTAGATGCTTTTAGAGATGTAGAAACACCTGCATATATTTTCAAATTTGCTCAAATGGAGCTTAGCGAGGAGATATATCCTTATTCTTTTAGCGAAGAAATTTCGGGAACAAATTATCATAAATCTTTTGATTTGAATCTTATAAACTTAAGTAATTGGTTTGAGTTTGAAGCAAGAGATACTGCCTGGCGAAAAGTATTTTATGCTGAAGACTACATAATGGATGAAATAAATGGAAATATTTCTATGGATGAAAACAAGAATACTCCGGTATTATTTTACGTTATTGATTCACTTTCTGTTAATAATGTATATCAAATGGCAACTGATGTTGGTAAGAAATATGCAGGCTTTTTAACTAACTATTTAATGAATAGTTATATTAATCAGCATTTTCCGGCTAATTTGAGGCCGAATATTATGTTTCGATATGATGCAGATCTTAGATTACTCTTTCCTTACGAGGAAGGTTTTCAGGAGATTAGTTTAGCAAAATAGCTAATATTTGACATAGAAATGTTCTATGTAAAATCGAATTATTTTATCTATAATCCGAGAAATTTAATAATTCCGCTTTTGTATATTTGGCTTATTTTTTCTCTCCCAGCTTTTCATAAACCACTTTCATACGGTCGTCAAATTTCTTAGAATCTGTTGAAAAAGGATTAATATCAAGAGTTTTTTCGTAGGTCTCTTTTGCTTTATCTAAATCATTTATTGCAAGATACGCGTCACCTAAAAGGAAATATTGATCAATATTCCAACTATTTAGTTTTAAGCACTCCTGGGTTATTTCTGTAATTGCTTCTGCATATTTTTTCAGATGATAATAGGCCAGAGCGCGTTTGTATCTAAAATACCAAATATCAATAATTTCTATATCGTAATTTGCATTTTCAAGCACTTGAGCATAGTTTGTATCATTCTCGAAAATATTTATGATATATTTACGAGGGGCAATATATTCAGGATAAATTTCGAGAGCCTTTTTAAAAAAACGTTCAGCCGAATAGCTTTCGCCTAAACTATGTTTAATTTTTCCTGAAAAATACCAAACAGGTGCATATTGATTGGCCATTCGCATCAGTAAATTAAAAGTTTCATCAGCCTGATTGTATTCCTGCTTTTGAATTAAATTTACTCCCTCATCAAGCTGTGCTAATAATGAAGTGCTAATACCTTCATCTTGCAGTTTAATCGACAAAAGCTGACATTCAACATAATCCAGAATAATTTCGTCCGAAATTTTAGCAAGTGCTGATTTTAAATTCC
>CAZTST010000280.1:3497-4404 GCA_964616585.1 uncultured Draconibacterium sp. | reverse complement strand
TTAATGTAGCAATAGGTATATTACGAGATTGGAATTGGAAATAGAGAGTCTCATATTGAGTACTGGAAGACTCTAACAAAACAATTAACTATAATACCTTTTGATACAACTTGCTCTGACACTGCAATTGAAATTTATCACGATTTACTGAAAAATAACAAAATGATTGATTTAGCAGATATTCTGATTGGATCAACGGCACTATCACATAATATACCTATTGCTACATTAAACAGTAAACATTTTGAGCGGATTAAAAATTTGGAAATTATAAAATAATGCCTTGCAATAGAATTTTAACTAAAAGAATAGATGAAATCAACCAATATATTACCAACAAGTGGAAAAATCTTAATCTCGGAACCCGGGTTACGCGATTTTTATTTTGCCCGTTCTGTTGTATTATTGGCCGAACATAACGATGAAGGCTCGTTTGGAATTATTTTAAACAAACCGGTAGATATAAAATTTAATAAGATAGTTAAGGATTTCCCATATTATAATGGCAAGATATTTTTAGGCGGACCTGTTAGCACTAAGAATTTGTTTTTTATTCATACCAAAGGCGATTTAATAGAAAATAGTATGCCATTAGGTAAAAATTTGTTTTGGGGTGGAAATATTGAAGATGTAAAAATCTTATTAGACAGTAAAATACTTGATTCTCAATCAATTCGTTTTTTTGTTGGATATTCAGGCTGGACAGCAAATCAATTGAACGAAGAGCTTAAAATAGAATCATGGCTGGTTGCAAAAGCAAATCCAAAGAAACTTATAGCTTGCAAACCTGAAGAAATGTGGGCAAATTCTCTTAAAGATTTAGGCAGCGAATATGCGCTTTGGGCAAATTATCCTATCGACCCGGCGTTAAACTAATGTGCTAATAGTCTAATGTGCTGATTGCTAT
>CAZTST010000280.1:0-3487 GCA_964616585.1 uncultured Draconibacterium sp. | reverse complement strand
ATGGCTTAGTACGCATATCTAACGAAACTATTCACCAAAAAGGCTATCCACAAATTCTTTTCTTCTAAAAATCTGAAGGTCGGTCATTTGCTCACCTAAACCAATATATTTCACAGGAATTTTAAATTGATCGGAAACGCCAATTACAACGCCGCCTTTTGCAGTTCCATCTAATTTGGTTAATGCCAGCGCATTAACATCGGTAGCGGCAGTAAATTGCTTAGCCTGTTCAATTGCATTTTGCCCTGTGGAGGCATCCAAAACCAAAAGAATTTCGTGTGGTGCATCAGGAATAACCTTCTTCATCACCATTTTAATTTTGGTCAACTCATTCATCAGGTTGACTTTATTATGTAAACGACCGGCAGTATCAATAATCACTACATCGGTATGTTTAGATTTTGCCGATTGCAAAGTATCAAAAGCAACTGAAGCAGGATCTGCTTTCATTCCCTGACTGATAATTGGAACATCAACACGTTTAGACCAAATTGTTAGTTGATCGACTGCTGCCGCTCTAAAGGTATCGCAAGCACCCAGAACTACAGATTTGCCTGCCTGCTTGAATTGATATGCGAGTTTTCCAATGGTAGTCGTTTTTCCAACACCATTTACACCAACCACCAAAATAACATAAGGATCGTCTTGTTTTTCAAAATCAAAATCTTTCAAATCCTTATTTTCAGTTTCTTCAAGCAAAAACGCAATTTCTTCCCGCAATATTCTATTTAACTCAGAAGTGCTTGTATACTTGTCTTCAGCAACACGTTTTTCGATACGCTCGATAATTTTAAGTGTTGTTGGAACGCCAACATCAGAAGTAATTAAAATTTCCTCCAATTTATCAAGTACATCATCATCAACTTTCGATTTTCCAACTACCGCTTTGGTAAGTTGAGAAAACAAATTAGATTTGGTTTTTTCCAAACCCTTATCTAAAACTTCCTTTTTTTCTTTCGAGAAGAACGATAATATACTCATTTTCAAACAATTTAATAATAAAATGCCTCATCTATAAAAAATAGATAAGGCATATTTTTTCATAAACAGAAAATACTATTTTTGAGCAACCAACTTCTTAGCCTCTGCCAAGGGAAGAATTTCTTCCTTAAAAGTATAAGCGCCTGTTTTCTCTGATTTTACTGAGCGAATAACTTTCGCCCAATCTTTTCCTGCAGCCTGTAAAGTTGCAACTACTTTCTTAGCCATAATTATTTAATTTCTCTGTGAATAGTCATTTTTTTCAGAATAGGATTAAATTTCTTTAACTCCATTCTTTCTGGAGTGTTTTTCCTATTTTTAGTACTGATATAACGAGAAGTACCCGGCATACCACTTTCTTTGTGCTCTGTGCACTCAAGAATTATTTGTCCTCTTGCTTCTTTGCTTTTCTTAGCCATAATGATTAATATTTCAGGGCTGCAAAAGTACTTTATTTTTTAAGATAATCAAACCTTTTGCGCTTTTTTTTCTTCTTTCTTTCCACATTTTAATGTTAGCAAAATTCCAGATAATCAAAATTCAGGAATTTAAAAAAAACTTATCTATAATCTTGAACTTTGCATGCTTAATTTAGTATTTACATATCAATATATCAAACTGATTTTCACTGATCTAAAGCACGTTGAATATAATTAGAATAATCTTTTATTCGAACTTCATAATCTTCGTCAAAAAGATGTGAAGAAATAATAAAGTCGGCAGTAGAACGATTTGAAGCTGTAACAACATTATACAAAACCGTGAGTCGTAAAAGGGCTTTTACATCAACATCGTGAGGTTGAGCCGACATAGGATCCCAAAAGAAGACCATTACATCTATCTTTCCTTCGGCAATCATGGCTCCCAATTGCTGATCGCCACCCAAAGGACCGGATTTCATTTTTTTAACCATAAGTTGATGTCCCAGAGTATCTTTATTCAGTTCTTCCTCCACCAAAGTACCAGTAGTTCCGGTGCATGTTATTAAATGGTTTCGTAATTTTTTCTTATTAAAACGAACCCATTCGATTAAATCTTTTTTTCTATTATCGTGTGCTACAAGGGCTATGCTTTTTTGTTTTTTCATTATTTTTCAATTCTTAAATCTAAATCTCGATTATTCCAGATTAGATTTATTGTTAATAGTTTATTTTCTTTATTCCAAGTATAATCGCCTTTTTTACGCTTTTTAAGTTTAAGTATATGGCCGTTAACAAATACATTTTCAGGCTTTTCCGAACAACTATGAATTATAACATTCAATTCTCTAATTTCACTTTTTCCATTATATTCACCTCCATCCGATTGAATCAAAAAATGTAAAAGATGCTGTGCATTACTTGCTGCAAATTCAATATATTGATATTTTTCTTCTTCAATTGAGCTAAAATAAGCGCCATCGTCTTCATAAAGCGTAGCATGTGTTTCTGCGTTTTCTTTAGGATAATAATGAATATCTAAGGCAGTTGGATAATTATCAGTTGAATAAAAATTAGGAACCATAGGAATAATGGAACCTTCTTTTACAAAAACAGGAATAGTTTCATCATTAACATTAATAGTTATTTTTGAACTTCCTGATACTTTTTTATCGGTATAGAAATCGTACCACAATCCATCAGGGAAATTCACAATTACAGAATCTACATCGGAATGAATTACCGGAGCTACTAAAAAAGCATCACCGAACATATAGGCATCTGAATAATTTAAAAATGTCTTATTATCAGATTCCAGATAAAATAAAGGTTTTACAATTGGTTTTCCTAAAGTTGCATTCTCAAAAGCTGCTGTGTAAATATATGGCATAAGTCGATATCGTAACTTAATTGCTTCACGGACAATATCTTGTGTTTCTTCATTAAAAAATATTGGCTCTGATGGAATACCTGAACCATGAGGTCTGAAAATAGGATTAAAAACTCCAAATTGCAGCCATCTACGATACAATTCTTCATCTTTTTCGCCTTGAGCAAATCCACCTAAATCGGAAGAAATATAGCCTAAACCGCTGATACTCATGTTCAACATCAATGGAAGTTGAGCCTGCAATCCGCTCCAAGAGCGAGATACATCGCCTGACCATGGAAAAATGGAATAGCGCTGAGAACCGGCAGCTCCTGCCCTATTTAGATGAAATAATCGCCTGTCAGGATAATTCTCACGATATTTTTCGAAAAGCATTTTCTCCCATTCATGTCCATAAATATTATGCACTTCATCAGCCGTTCCATTTATATGAATCATATCTGATGGATGAGTTTCAGGCTCGCCTAAATCGCCCCACCAACCTTCAACACCAATTTTAATTTGTTTATCGTACTGCTCCCAAAACCAATCTTTTGCATCTTGTTTAAAAATATCTAATAATGCTCCTGGACCAAAATAAAAATCCTTCATTACATAAGTTTCTCCTTTTGAATTAGTTGCAAAAAGGCTACTAGTATCGCCATGTGTAAACCAATAAGCAGTGTCAATTACCATAGGCTCAGTTATCAGAATTGTC
>CAZTST010000279.1:0-4405 GCA_964616585.1 uncultured Draconibacterium sp. | reverse complement strand
TTTGAAAGTATTAAAATTTTCAATGCCGAAATCCCACCGAAAAACATCTCACAAAATCTTTTTATTGAAATTAATTGTCAGGATTATATTGATCGTTTTGATCAGATTTGGCTTTTATCAAAAGAAAGTTTTGAACAGAATTTATTGAACAGAGAAGCTCAAAAATGGGGTAAACTCACTACCAGAAAACAAGTTGGTGAAAAACTTTTTGAAGATTTGATGTCTTGGCGAATTTTGCTCACAAAGGATTTCAAAAAGCAATATAATTTAACTGATGAAGAATTAGACGAGGGTGTGCAAAGAATACTTGACCGTCTTATTTTTATACGCACCGCCGAGGATAGAAAAATTGAGCCAAATGTTTTACTCGGTATTTCAAGGGGCGGGAAAGCCAATCCTTACAAGCAATTGGTAAAAGTTTTTCGCGACTTTGATGAGGGATTTAATTCAAAACTTTTCGCTCTTCATTACTGCGAAGAATGGAAAGCAAGCGATAAAGTAATTACTGAAGTTATAAAAGGCCTATACGAAACAAACGACGGCTACCGCTACGATTTCTCTGTTATATCTGCTGATGTTTTGGGTGGAATTTATGAGCAGTATTTGGGTTATGTTCATGGTCGTAAAAGCGAAGAAAAGCAAAAATCCAAACGTAAATCACAGGGCATTTACTATACGCCCAAATACATTGTTGAATTTATTATCAAGGAAACTTTGGGCGAAGTATTAAAGAATACTAAACCAAAAGATATTTCTAGCATCAAGGTTCTTGATCCCGCCTGCGGTTCAGGCTCTTTTTTAATCGCCGCATACGATAAAATATTGGAAACTTTAACAAAACAAAATCTACAAACTTCTCTTTTTGCCAAATTCGATATTTTAAAGGACAATATTTTTGGCATTGATTTGGACACGCAAGCAGTTGAAATCGCCCAGTTAAACCTTTTACTCAAAGTGCTTTCTCAAAAAACGAAACTGCCAACGCTTCAGCACAATTTGCGCATGGGCAATTCGCTGATGTCCAAAGGTGACGCGGAATATAAGCCGTTCAATTTTGAGATTGAATTCAAAGAAGTATCTGCTCAGGGTGGTTTTGATGTAATTATCGGCAATCCGCCGTATATCAAAGAAGATACAAACCGATCAGCTTTTGACGGCCTACACGACAATCAATACTACCAAGGCAAAATGGATATTTGGACTCTCTTTGCCTGTCGTGCCATAGACCTACTTAAAGACGGTGGTTATTTCAGCTTCATTGCGCCTTCAAGCTGGATTGGCAGTGCCGGAGCGAGTATTTTTCGGCAAAAAATATTGAGTAGCGGTGAGATTATTAAGTTTGTTGATTTTATTGATTTTCGGGTATTCAAAGACGCGAGTATTCAAACAATGATTTTCGTTTTCCATAAAAAGAAACCACGAAAATCATACAAGGTACGATATGCAAAAATTACGAGCAAAGATGTTGAGAACGAGGCTGTCGCGAGACTTTTGGCTTCCGGGTTAAATAAACAAATCGAAAATTCAGATGTTTATGAAGCGGCTATTAAGCCATCGGACATTGGCAGTAAATCAATCAGTTTCGCAAACGATACTATTGCTGAAATTTTAGGCAAAATTGAAAAAGTTGGTAATTTCAAGCTGTCTAAAGATAGTATTGGAAACGGCATAGATGTTTTGCAAGATTTTGTTTCCGAAAGACACTTGGCTAAATTGAAAGACGACACAATCAAAAAAGGTAATGGCGTGCTTGTGTTAGAAAATTCTTTTGTAGAAAAGATGAAGCTTAACAATGCTGAGCGGGAATATTTGAAGCCATATTACTCCACTGCACAAATTAACAGATATTTGAGCCAACAAAATAATGAATACAAAATTATTTATGCTGATAAGTATTTCAGAGAACACATTGGCGAATTCCCAAATCTTAAAGCGCATATTGATCGTTTCAAGAAAATCCTTACTTCCGTTTTTGCACCTTACGGGTTACATCGCCCAAGAGAAGAAAGATTTTTCAAAGGGAAAGCAATTTTTCTTTTGCGAAAAACGATGTATCCGGCGTTCACTTATGTTGATTTCCCGTGTTATGTTACCCGTGCCTTTCTTGTGTTGAAACCGGAAAAAATCAATCTGAAATACTTAATAGCATTGCTAAATTCTAGACTTATCTACTTCTGGCTTAAACATAAGGGCAAGAAACAAGGCGAGCAACTACAGATCGATAAAGAACCACTCATGGATATTCCGTTGTTTCAAACCACCGATAATGAACAAGAAGACATTGCGACAATGGTTGATTCAATCATGGCGTGCAACGCTGAATTTCATAAAACTTCAGTGAATACAGACAAATGGCACTCGCTTAAAAATGAAATTGAAAAACTTGACCGCGAAATTGACGAGGCAATTTATAAGCTCTATAGACTTACCAATGAAGAAATTAAAACAATCGAAAATTAAAGATAATCCGTCCTACTCCAAGCTACTAAAAACAGCTTATGGAATGCAAGGAATAAGTTGGATTATTTCATTTTTAGCAAAAGCTGGGGTAGTAAAAGATCCAAAACTTATTCAAATAACAAAAGAGGTTCCGAAATTACTTGAACAAAGCAAAAAAATGATTGATTTGCCTGATAAATTTAATGACTACTTTTCATCACAAGGCTGGATTGCTTACGAATCTATGAAAGCTGAGCTAATGGAAAATTGTGTTGCTCTCGCAGAAGATAAAAAAGATGACGAAGCTGAAAAATTACTCGTTGAATATTTTGATGAGGAGAATATCACAACTCATATTCGGTGGCTAAGAGCAATAAAAGCATTTCAACTAAGAGAGAATCTAATCCAAAATGCTTGCAAAGATTATCTGGCTGGGCGTTATTATGCCTCAATCCCAATTATTCTAATGTCTATTGACGGTCTTGTAAATGATATAGCTCCTGATCAAAAAGGCTTTTTTGCAAGCAATCCAGATGTAACCGCATGGGATTCTATTGCGGGTCATAGTTCTGGGCTAAAAAAATTAGCTGAAATATTTAGTACAACAAGAAAAAAGACAACGATCGAAGAATTAAAAATTCCTTATCGTAATGGAATAATGCATGGTCGTGATATTAACTATGCAAATAAAATTGTTGCAACAAAAGTGTGGAGTGCTTTGTTTGCAGTTGGCGACTGGGCAAAGCAAGTTCAAGCGGGGAAAAAAGATCAACCCGAAGAAAAAGAGAAAAAGACAACATGGAAAGAAATTTTTAAGCAATTCAAAAAAAATGAAACAAAAAAAAAGCTTATTTCTGAATGGAAAGCGAGAAAATTAATAGTTGGCAATGATTTTCCTCAAAGTGGGAAGATAAAAGATTACGAAAATGGATCGCCCGAACAGGCAATTATTGCTTTTATAGATTTTATGAGTAAAAAGAATTATGGAGAAATGGCAAAAAGGGTTACAAATCTTCAATCATTTTCTCATAATAAAAAAGCTGGCGAATTGAGAACTAAGTATCGAAATGTAGAAATCTATAAATTTTCTATAAATGAAATTCGAGATGAAGGTCCAGCAATAAGTGAAATCAAAATTGTGTTAGATTACATAATCGATAACCAAACTTACTCTAAAGAAATTACTACCAGAATGATTTTTCAAGATGATAATAATAATCCTTTAGTAAGAGGCTCCGCTGAAGGCTCATGGAAAATTCTTGAATGGTGTTTTGATTCAATAATTTATTAGCTATGATCCAACTTCCAAATACTAAAATATTTATTGGCGCTATGAACGATCTTGCTCAAACAAACGATCAAGATTGGGCTTTTGTACATGCGACACAATCAATTCATTATAAAATCTTTGGTTGGAATAGGACAACAAACAAACCCAACAAAAATCATCCCAACTATATCTTTTATGAAAAAGATAATAGGCTTTCGCTAAACTGGGTTGATTGTGCCGCCCATCTTTATAATTGGAGTGGAGTTGAAACATTTAACAAAATTCTTGATTTTATAGAAAAATGGAGTAATCAAAGAAAAACTCTAATTCATTGCGACCAAGGACTATCTAGGTCACCGACGCTGGGGTTATTATATCTTGCTAAACGATTAAAAAGTATTGCGAATAGTTCTTTTAGAGATGCAAAAAATGAATTTACTAAAATATACCCAAACTATCTACCAAGTGGAATTGGAGATTATGTTGATCAAAATTGGAATGAGATAGTTTAAAAGAATTTGCCGCCAAAGAAAAACTTGAAATCGCCAAATCCGAAAAGGTCGCTTTCGTAGGACGGGCAGAAAGGAGAGCTGTGGGGAATTCCACCCGCCCAATTACAAATTTTGGGCGAAATCTATTCAAATTTATTCTAACCATCTCTTTTCCACCCCTGCTGTCGGCAGCGGAAAGATGAAA
>CAZTST010000278.1:0-4458 GCA_964616585.1 uncultured Draconibacterium sp. | reverse complement strand
GGCGACCTTGGCGTTGAAATGCCTTTCGATATGGTTCCTATTTTGCAAAAAGAAATAGTAGAAAAGTGTATAAATGCCTCAGTTCCAGTTATTATTGCTACGCAAATGATGGAAAGCATGATAACCAATTTCCTGCCAACACGAGCAGAAGCTAATGATGTTGCAAATGCAGTAATTGATGGTGTTGATACTGTTATGCTTAGCGGTGAAACATCTGTTGGAATGTTTCCGGTTGAAACTATCGTAAACATGCATAAAATTATTCAGCATACTGAAACAAATCGATACAATTACAATAGAGGTGTTCCTCCAAAACCAGGGTCGCCTCGATTTATTCGTGATAATATTTGTTATAGCGCATCAATAATGGCCGAAAGAGTTGGTGCCAAGGCTATTATAACTTTTACTGATGAAGGAAATACAGCCAGAACTATATCAGGCTACCGACCGAAAGCAGATATTTATGCAATTACCCGTCGAAAAGAGCTAATGAGCGCATTATCATTGCTATGGGGCGTTAGAGCCTTTTATATAGATGAAATTCATGATATCGATCAGGCTATCGATTTATCTATACAGATATTAAAAAAGAAAGGGAGATTAAAAGCAGGAGATTATGTTATTCATGTGGCAAGCACTCCTATGCATTTAAGCCATAAAACTAATATGTTGAAGGTGAGTAGGATTGAATAAGTTATAAGACTTTATTGTTTGATCATGTCATTTCGTAACAATCTTAGCTGTCTCAGGTGCAATTCCAATTGTAGCAATTGAACCGCTATTGAATTTCAAAAAGTCGGTTTCTATTCCATCACTAAATATTACACCACTAGTCGGCATTAGAGATTCAATTGTTAAGTGATTCTGATTTTTAATGATTCCTGCTGTTATTCCTGTTTGTGTTCGAATGCTTTGGAATGGTTCTCTAACAGCAAAAAGTAATTCATTATCTTTCAGTTTCGGTCGCTTTGGTATTAAGTTTTTTTCAAACATACTTGTCACACCATGCGCCATATTGAATATAGAACTTAACCAACCTGTCGAACCTGCTGGAGTTGAAACGATTAGCCCGCTTGAAGAATGTTCTTCGGTGTTTTGATTAAATGAAATTTTGTAACGCGCTGAAATATGAGAAGATGCACCAATGAACAAATCGTTAAATGCTAAAAGTCTTTGACCATCATTCAGTTTTGCTTCGGCAAAACGCATTGTTTTTGATTGGAACTTATTACTAATAACATTCTCAATTCCTAATACAAAATCGGAAGTATCAAAAGGCAATAACACTCCGTCATACCTTTCTTTGTCGGGATTAACGGCTATTATTGGACAGCCTTTTGAGTATTTGGCTGTGTTTGCAACAAGTCCGTCTTGTCCAATTACAACTATCAAGTTCTTTTCGGAAAAAATAAACGAAGGAAGATAAATCCTTTCAACGGTCTTGTTTTTTAAAATCCTTGAAAGTTGGGTTTGTAATGAGATTAAAGAATTTTGAAAAATTTCGTGTTCTAATTCATAATCATCAAAATTACCTCCAAGACTTTCGATGTAAAATTTAGCCTGTGCTTTTGTATTGAAGCGTTCGATTAAAGATTCAAGCCGAGTTTTGTTCTTTACAATTATGGCGTACTCTATACTCATTTTTTAATTTCTCTCTTATCGTTGAGCAAGGAATCTAAAAGTTCAGGACTAATATTTAAATTGCCTATTTTATTTGCATTTTCTGCAAGTTCTCTAAAGGCAAGTGAAATATTGAATTTTGGGTCTGGGTTATTATTTAAGGCTGTTAATGTTTTCCAATCAATGTCTTTATATGGTTTTAATGTTGTTTCAATAACGTAGCCTTGTGTTTCGGCTTCTTTCTTATCATTAACTGTTTTTTGCTCTATTAATTGTTTTCGCTGGTTTTCTACTGCAATGTCTGCTGCCAATTTCATTTCACGAAGTTTTCTGTCATTATCTGCCTTTTGAACTTCAGATTCCATTTTCTTTTCAGCAATTTGTTTTTGCTTTTCTTCGACTGCTATTTCAGTATTGAGTTCTGTTTCTTTAATTTTTCTTTCTTGTTCAACTGCGAAATTCCTGCGTTCATAAATTGCCTGGTCGGCTTCTTGTTGCAACTTTTCTCTTGTTTCGGTTTCTAATGCTCTCGACATTTCAGGAGTTGCTTGTATTCCTAAAATATTTGCTCCCAATATTTCTATTCCAAGCATTCCGATTGCTTTAGAAGTTTTGAGTCCTTCTAAAATTCTTTCTTCGATTGATTTTGCTGAACGAATTGCATCTTTCAATTTAATTTCGTGAATAAATGACGAGGTTGCAGTTTGAGCTTCATTGATAATTCTTTGATTCAGTTTCTCAATATCATTTTTCTTGTACTGCCCGTTGTCATTCACTGTAAAGTCTAAAACGTCAGCAAGTGTTTTTGGATTACTAATCTTATAACTGATTTGCCCTTGAATATTGACTGTTTGATAGTCATTTGTTGATTCGTTAAAAATAAATGGCAGGTCATTACTTCCCCTTGGAATAGCAGCAATTGAGCTATTGGGAGCAAAATAGAAAAATGAAAGTCCACGACCTTCTCTTTTAATGTTTCCGTTCTTGAAGTGAAGAACGTATGTCATCGAGTCAAATTTGATGTGTTTTATTCCGAACATATTTTATTGTTTTTATTGTTTGTATTTATTGCTGTCGTCTTTTTAAAATGAGCCATAACAGTTGGTATAAGGATAATAGCCGACTGCGTGGCACTTTCCTGTCAAGTCACATGAAAGTTTAGGCGGGCTACAATCATTGAATTTACTACTATTTCGGCTATTATTTTTATACATTTTTATATGCCGTATTTATATTTGATTTGATTTCATTTACTTGAGATATTAGATATAATTTTAATTCCACTTTTTTCCATAAGTTCACTTGCATTAAAATCATTACATATTCCCGGATGAAGTTCATAGCTGAAAATCATTGAATTATCTTTAATCTCACTGTTAAAACTATAATTTGTAACTAACATTTTATTTTCTGATAGCTTAGCAAGTTCGATATCGTGGGTTGCAATAATTCCTGACGTATTAAGTTCGCTTATTTGATTAATCAATGAAAAACCTCCTCTATGTCTATCTTCTGAGTTTGTACCTTTAAACATCTCGTCCAAAAGAAAAAAAGTGTTTTGACTACATTCAATTAGTTTCAGCATCTTTTCAATTCTGCTTAATTCTGCATAAAAAGAAGAGATTCCTTGCTTTAAATTATCTTGTGTTCGCATACTTGTATATAGCTTTAGGTTAGATACCTGACCATTTTTTGCACAACAAGGAGCTCCGGCTAATGATAATACAAGGTTAACACCAACAGTCCTTAAAAAAGTGCTTTTCCCTCCCATATTGGAACCAGTAATCATAACAATATCACCTTGACCCTTTGAGTGAAAATTATTGCAAACACGTTTATTTGAATTTATTAAGGGATGTCCTAATGACTCAAAATGTACGTAGTTGTTCTTGTCTGTTATCTCCGGAAATGTATATGACGGGTTTGAATAGCAAAAACCTGCAAAACTATTTATTACTTCAAACTCGCTAACTACTTTAGACCATGATTCTAAAAACGCTTTATTTTTTGATTTCCATTTTTCTATTCCGATAATCAAGTAAATATCTAATAGCAGGAAACTATTTAATAGAGGATACACGTAATTCCCGCCTATGGGTATCTTTTTTATAGGTTTTTGCTGAGAGAATTCCAGTAAACTGCACAGCCTTTTGATTTCATTGAATGCTGAATATTTGCTTTTTATGAGTATTGAATGTAATTCGTATAATTTTTTTGACTTGAAACTTTCACTTTCAATACTATTAATAAGTGTTTGATAAGCTCTTAAAGTATTAATATTCTCTTGCGAGGTTTCAACGATAGCTTCAGCTAGGGGTTTTACTTTTCTTAAAATTATGTAATTAATAAATAATACAGAAATTAAGGAAAGAAAATAAATATAATTGTATGATGAAACCCAATTAATAATTAAAAGAATTAAGCCAAGCAATGATAGAAACGAAAGTATTATTGCAACTGCCAAATAAATACATCGATACTCAAATAAAACGATAGGTGCCTCTACCCAATTTAACAATTTATAATAATCACTTTTTTTATTTTGAAAGTGCATGCCTGAGGCCTGGAAATCTTGCCTCCAATCCAATTTTTGAGATAATTCTTTTATAGCTTTTTGTCTGTCAAGTATTTCATAATTAGGTGCAGGTTCAGATAGCCATTCTGATAAGAGTATCGTACCTGACTCTGTAGTTGTTCTGTTAAGTAATTGAAAAATAGAATGTTGCCCGAAAATATCTAAATCAGATGTATATGGGTGATTTTGATTAATAAACTTATCCCCGGTATCAAATTCTTCCAGATTACATTTTTCTCTTAGAATTTCGGATTCATTTATTC
>CAZTST010000277.1:0-4473 GCA_964616585.1 uncultured Draconibacterium sp. | reverse complement strand
AAAAAGGTATCCATTAATCCCCCTTTTACGAAAAGTACCTTAAAGCATATATATCAGCGGCAACCCGAAAGCGCACTACCTCCTCACGTTCGATACGGATCCCCCTATTATCGAATCGAAGACGGGCAGCAAGCAACAGCAATAAGGCCTCTTGCTTGCAGCAACCTTTCCAATATTCTCTGCAGCGTGGCAATTTGTCCACGAGAATGGCTTAGCCCTTATCGGCTACACTTACCATCGCCGGCGGTCAATGGGGATCAATGAATTTATTACATCCCCTGAGTTTTCTTGGCTGGTGGCGGAATTGTGGCCTTTCAGCCTCATGAATTTACTATTGCTGTTTGGAGCCCAAAACTTAATAAAAAAGGAAATTCAGCACGCGGAATGAAAGCTCTGGAACTTTTTACCACCTTGAGCGGTAAGTCTATTTTTTAGAAACTGATATAATCCAGTGGGTTAACAGGAGAACCACTGACCCAAAGTTCAAAATGAAGATGTGGACCACTGCTTTGTTCTCCACTATCGCCAATAATAGAAATAGGATCGCCAGATTTTACAATATCGCCTTGCTGTTTTAAAAGTGCCGAGTTGTGTTTGTAAACAGAAATAAAATTGCTAGGATGCTGAATAGCAATAACATATCCGGTATTAATAGTCCAATCTGCAAAAACAACTACACCATCATAAACTGCTTTAACGGCATCGTTACGCTCCGAAACCAAATCAATTCCAAAATGTTTAATCGCTCTATTAAAATGATTTGTAATTATTCCGTTTATAGGTTTAAAAAAAACCATTGTTCCTCTGATAGTTATTTTACGCTCAAATCCAGTTGCTTGTGCATCATGAAAATAGATATTATATGCTGTTTGGTTTTCTACTTCCTCCCGTAAAACAGAATCTTCTGACGAAAGTGTGTTTTCAATTTTACTATAATCGTAAATTTCTGCTTGGCCGGTATCATCATTTTCTTCAAAATCTTCGCCTCTCAGAATTCGCTGAATATTATGCATATAACGATTTTGCAAATTAGATTGCCGCTCTAAAGAATCAAGCGCAAGTTCCATTTTATAAACTTCTGCAGCCAAATTCGGATCAGTATAACCCGGAATATATTCTCGTAAAGAAGTAAATGCTAAAAAATAAATCATTGCTCCTATCCAAAAAAGAGAAAAAAGGCCAACAACAGCAATAACATTCAACTGCGACAAACGAAAGCTAACCTTTTGTTCGTAATTATCTTCGTTTATCAGTACTAAACGGTACTTATACCTTAATTTATGTAAACGTTTTTTATCCTTTGGTTTTTTCATAATTTCACGGCAAAGATATAGAATTACTTTTTTTGTTTTGAATTTTAAACAGCTTTTTGACTTCAATTATCACTATAAAGCCAAACTTTCTTTCGAAATGCAAGATAAATGAAATATTTTCGGAAAAATTAAAATATTTTTGCAGTAATATAGTTTACAAATAGTGCAATTGGAACGTAATCAATTAATAGGTAAATATAAATTCATTTCTCTTGGAAAATGGATGTTATTGTTTTTTGTTTTGATCATGCTTTCATCTTGCTCAACAAAAAAAAATACCTTTACTCGTCGTGTCTATCATAACCTAACAGCTCATTACAATGGCTGGTGGAATGGCAACGAAAGTCTAAAAAATGGTGTTGATATTTTAGATAAAGGCTTTAACGATGATTTCACCAAAACCCTTACTGTTTTTAATTATGGCGATAAAGCTCAGGTTTCCGGTATTTTATCCGATATGGAAAGAGCCATTGAAAAAGGTTCGATGGTTGCTCAGAGGCATAGTATGTGGTTTAAAAATCGCGAACATTGTAATTGGATAGACGATAGCTATTTGTTAATTGGCAAGTCTAATTTTTATAAACATGAATATACCAGTGCGAGACAGAGTTTTAATTTTATCATTGGAAGATATTATTACGCAAAAATTAAAAACGATGCACAGTTATGGCTTGCCAAAACTTTTATTGAATCTGGTAATTTTCAAAAAGCAGAAACTCTTTTAGACGAACTTGGTGTTCTTTTTGTTGATGAACAATCGCCTTATGTTCTGAAAAATCTGGATTTGGTTTATGCCGATCTTTTCTTGAAAAGTAAACAGGATGAAAAAGCCAAACCTTATCTAGAGCGAGCTTTGGAATCGCCTATTGATAGGAAAACAATTGCACGAATCTCTTATATTTTAGCGCAATTGTATCAAAAGGAAAATCAACCGGGATTAGCAAGTACTCACTATCAAAAAGTTATAAAGCTGAACACCAATTATAGGATGGCTTTTAACGCAAAAATTAATCTTGCATTTTTATATACTCACAATACGGAAGATGGTATAGATTTACGCAAGAGTTTGAATAAAATGCTGAAAGACAGCAAAAACAAGAATTATCTCGATCAAATTTATTTTGCATTGGCCGATATAGATTTAAAAGATAATGACAGCTTAAATGCTATTCACAATTTGCGCGAAGCTGTAAAAACCAGCACACAAAATCAAACACAAAAAGCAGTGGCTTCTTTAAAGGTGGCTGATTTACTATTTGAAAAACAAAAATTCTCCCTCGCAAATAATTATTACGATACAGCTCTCCGTCAACTGCCAGCTAACTTCGATAATTACGAGCAAATAAATAAACAAACCACTATTTACAGAAATTTAAGTAAGTATTTAAGTGTTGTTGCTCTGCAAGACAGCTTGCTTCAACTCGGTCAACTATCTGATTATCATTTAAATAATTTGGCCGACAGCCTGATTGCTTTAGTTAGAGAATCAGACCAACAGAAACAAGACGAGGAATATTCAAAACAACAAAGTATTACAATGGGCAATCAAATTAGAAATACGCCCAACGGAATAGCTAATCCTTCGGGCGGTGGACAATGGTATTTTTATAATCCTCAAGCCAGAAGCATGGGCTATTCTGAATTTGTAGCAAAATGGGGAAACAGAGCTTTGGTTGATAATTGGCGATTAAGTAATAAGCAGGCAGTAAATACAAATGATTTTACTCGGAACGAAGAAGATGCGCAAAGCGAAAATGCAAACGACAGTTCAAAAGTTGTTTCTGCAACCGACTCTCGTTCAAGAGATTATTACCTTAAAAATATTCCGAGAACCGAAGCGCAAATAACTGAGGCAAATAATAAAATTGCCGATGCTCTTTACCAGGTCGGATTTATTTACAAAGAAGACCTTAAGCAAAACGATAATGCTCGTCTTATTTTTGAAGATTATGCATCCAGAATAAAAATTCATCCTCAACAATTGCAAGTTTATTTTCAGCTTTATCAGCTTTATAACGAAAAAACTGATACTGAGCAAAAAAATAAATATAAACACCTTATTATCAACGATTATCCGGAAACTGATTATGCCTTTTTAGTTCAAGACTCGAACTATTATCGCGAGATGGAAAAAAAGCAAAACTATTTTAAAGAACAATATACTCGTACTTATCAGGCCTATGAAAAAGGCCAATATTTGCTTTCTTTACATCATGCTAATCAAGCTCTAAATAAACCCGATGAAAATCCTTTAAAAGCAAATTTCCTTTATTTGAAAGCGCTTTCAATGGCTCAAACTGCAGTTATAGATTCGCTTTATACTAATTTGGAGATATTAGTAAACCAATACCCTGATGCAACAATCACTCCGCAGGCAAAAAACATTTTAGCAAACCGTGGAAAAGTGTTTGAAACTTCGGAAGCTATTGTAAATAAAGAGATTAAATCGCAAGATGAATTGCTTCTCCAAGCCTTATCAATGTATAAATTATCCCCTGATGATAAGCATTTTGTGCTGGTAATTTTGGATTCTGAAAAAATAAATGTCAACGCTATTCAGATTAGAATACAGGATTTTAACAAAAACCAAAGGACTGGACTAAGTCTTACAAATTATCCCTTTATCGACAAAAAATATATGGTAAGCATTGGAGATTTTATAAATCAACAAGAGGCTATGCAGTATTATAATGCCTTTGTTTCAGATACTTACGTTTTTCCTGCACTTCTTAGGAATGATTCCAAAACTTTTGTAATTTCGGCTGATAATTATTCTCGCTTTTTTAACGATAAAAGTATTGAAAAATACGAATCTTTTTTCAACGAAAAATATTAATACTAATGTTCAGTAATACAAAAGGCAAGATTATGGCAAAAAATGGCGAATTCGATACAAATACGGTTACCACTATCAGTACCGGAACGATAGTAAAAGGCGACATTACCTCAGAGGGCGATTTTAGGATAGTTGGAAAGCTTATTGGAAATATCCGTTCGAAAGGTAAAGTTGTGATTGGGCAAAATGGAATAGTCGAAGGAGATATCTTCTGTCAAAATGCGGATTTTTCAGGAACTATAAAAGGTAATGTCGAAGTTGAAAATCTTCTGCTTTTAAAGGCAACAGTTAATTTATCAGGAAACCTTAAAATCAGCAAATTAT
>CAZTST010000276.1:0-4490 GCA_964616585.1 uncultured Draconibacterium sp. | reverse complement strand
GTGGATAATACTAATTATACTCTTCTTTATACCGATTCCGATTGTAATTAATTGTGCTAAAAAAAATATTCCTTCTCAATCAGATTTATATAAACAGGCCATTAGTTTATACATGAACGAAGAGATAAATGGAACTATTATTGAAAAATACATAGATAAAAAAAATCACAACAATCAAACCCTCATAATTTGGGAAAATTACGCAAAAAGAAGAGTCTTATTTAATAATGGCGCCGAGGGTGCCGTATTTAATTATGTTACTATAGGGGATTCTATTGTAAAAAATAAGAATGAATTATTTGTTATGATTATTAGAAATAAAAATGACACGATAATCGAATATGAATTTGGTAACATTAAATAAAATATAAACTTAAAAAAATACGTGTGCCAACAAAGGCTCATATGCAATAGCGGCGGTAGCCGTTTGCGCGGTTTCCTCGACGATTCCTTATCGGTCTTGCCGACCGAAAACGAATCATCTTCGTTGTCCGCTACTGCACATAGCCAGAACGTTGTACCCCATTTAGGGAACATTCTGCAAAATTTGAAACATGAGAAAGACAATTAAGAAATACAAGTTAATTAGCGGAATGATAATTTTAATATCTGGACTTGTTCTATTCAGTTGCAATTATACAAGAGATAAAATAATAAAGCGAGGACTTGTTATACAAACAGACTCGACATCTTGTTTGCCTGCCTCTGAATTTGGACTTGATATTATTAATTTTTCATTTACGCCTGATTCTATTCGAGAAAATATTGGCGACCCAGATTCAATATCAACTGAACCTGATTTTAATTCTGAGACTTGGCATTACAAACACTTTGATATTAGTATTGTTAATAATGACCACATTTATTACATGTTGAGTAAAGATTCCATTGCTTCAACTCCTTCAGGATTAAAGATTGGATTATCAAAAACGGAGATTAGCAAAATTCTTTTCGGACAAAATTCGGGGTTTTTTAAAATTACACAGGAAGCAACAAATGTACAGATTGTAAATTGTGATACCGAATATTATATGGTTCTTGATTTTGAATCAAATACGTTAGTTAAACTTGGAATGGGAATAGATTTGCCATGATTGAAAAATATAATTAATGAACTTTATTACGATGAAAAACATAATAGGTGTTGGATTACTAGTATTAACAGTACTGTCTTGTTCGGTTGGAAAACAAGGTGTGTTTTACAGTGAAATGACAAAAAAACCGACAGTTCAAATTGGCGACAAATCGATAATTGTATATACCGATAATTCAAATAAAAATTCTGCATTGTTGATTTATAAGTTAGATTATTCGGCTGATACAACAGAAAAAATTATTGAGATAAAAGCATATCAAGCAGTCAATAAGGATTATAGAAATACATTTGAGATTAAAATCAATGACTTGCAAAAAACGGAACTTGAAGCATATGAGTATTTTTGGTTAGACCCTGATGGTAATAGGACAAAGATTGATGAAATTGAATAAAAACGGGGTACAACAATGTATAAAAATAATAGCCGGGATAGTAGTAAAATCAAGGGTTGTAGCTCGCTCCAACTTTTGTGTAACCTGACAGGAATGAAGCCCGCAGTCGGCTACTATTCTTATACTTAACGTTGCCAGTAATGTTAAAAGACCGCTACAAACACATAGATAGATGCTAAAATTTTTAAGAAAAAAGAAAATTCAAGTTCCTGATAACTATAAAAATCTGATAGGTCAGGTCGAATATGAAATATTTGTTAATCAGTGCTTAAATGTTTTAAAGGAATTAGGTGTAGATGTGATTAGTTACGAAAATGGAGATATCACATACAAAGGGAAAAATGAGGACTCACATTATTTTTTGGACAATTTGGTTCGTAAATATGTGCAGTTTGAAAAGGAAAATCAACTTACAGAGATTAAAGACCATTTTAAAAAATTGCAAGAAACACCGCACGCTTACGATTACTTGTTCAAAGACTTTGATTATGCCAAACAATTCCTGAAAGTCTTGATAAAACCGACAGACATTACTCCGAAAATTGATGATTTTGTTACACGAATTGACTATCCTGATTTATTAACCGTGCTTGTGTTGGATTTTGAAGACAGATTTCATTACATAAGAAAAGATGAAGCTAATCTTTGGGGGGTTGATTATAGTAAATTATTCGAAATTGCTTTAGATAACATTAGCCAAGAGACTGTTGATATTAGGAAACATCTTTTTGATGATAAGTTTGATGTTTATGTTTTATTGAGCGGTGATTTCTCAGCATCTTTTAGCTTGTTAATTGACACTCACATGGATTTTGCGATTGGAACTTATGGGAGTTTAATTGGAATACCAACGAAAGGGACTGTTTTTATTCATCCGATAACAAGCAATGATTTTATGGACTTGACTTCGACATTATATCAAGAAATGGAGAAATTTTACAACGAAGACCCAAGTAATATTTCGATGGATTTCTACTGGTTCGATAAAAAGAGATTGAGATTGTTTAATAAGACCTTGAATGATAATGGCACAATAACAATTTCAATGCCTGATGAATTAAAAAAAATAGTAAATGAATAAAACACTACTGGCAACACGCGGTATAAAAAATTGCCGGTTCAGTAGGTTATTCAAAGGTTGTAGCCCGCTTCAACTTTTGTGTAACTGGATAGGAAATCGCCCGCAATCGGCAACTTTTCATACCGCAACCGTTATGCGGCAGCTTAAAAGACGACACAACACGACATTGAATGACTAAAAAGAAGGTAACAGCAATATTGATTTTCCTACTCAGTGTGACAATTCCAATTTTGACATTGAGTTTATTCCCGACACCTTGTGGTTATGGACTTTGTTTGTTGTTTTATTACCCAATTATATTTTTAGTAAGCGGACTAAGTGCTTTGGGTTATTACAATTTTAGCGACAAAGTTAAACTCAACAAGACAGTTTTGCTTTTATTAATACTTTTGCTTGACTTTACTCTGCTTACTTACTTCTATCCGAAAGGAGAATATTTTCCAACAAATCAACTACGAATAGCAAGACAAGCAGCAAATGACTATGAAAGTCTAAAACCCGTTGACATTTTTAAAGCGACAGAAGACAGAAATTTTTTATTGATAACAACGCTTTATCACAAATACAATTTACCGACAGAGACTTATGGAGTAAGGTATTGCTTCATTGACAAAAACGGTAGCTGTGACACAATTTTCAAAGAGTTCAATTATTTTATATTGGACAACAAGGTTATAACAAACAATCCAGACTTTCATTTTGACTTAGACCTTAAAGAAGGTTCGTTTTCGTTTACAGACACAGTTGAAAAAAACATTTTCAGTTTCAAAGTTGGCTATCCTGACTTTGGAAAATATAGAAAGACTTTCACGAACACTTCTTCTGAATTGTCCGAAAAAGGTGAGAGAGTAACAGGACTTGTAAAGGAAATTGGAACTTTGAGAGTTATAGTTGACGAAACAAAACCGAAATTTGAATACGGATTTACAAGACTTTTTGAAAAATATTTAAGTTTGACAAAATGAACATAGGAACGGACGAAAGAAAAAAAGCCGACCGCATAACACGCAATATAGCAAAAAGCGGTGAAGTGCCTAATTGGAGGGGTTTAGGCCCGTTTCAACTTCATCTCGGTTTGATAGTGAATCGCTCGCAATCCGCTTCATGCCATATTGCCAACGTTGGCAACAATTGTGGATTAACACCAAACCTGAAAATTAAATAATAAAAAAATGAAAAAACTACTGATTTTTACAATTACAATGATTTTAATGATTGGTTGTAATTCGACTTCTAATGATACAAAATCAACAAAAGACTTTACTGATAAGAAAATAGAAAAACACATTCTGTATCACGAGTTTGATGAGACATCATCAGACCAACATATAAAGAGATGGAATATAAGCAAGGATAGTTTACCTACTGATTATGTTATGGAGACAGTTGATGACAAAGGGAAAGTAATAGAATTAAAATTTTATAAAAACAATTCATTAAAATATGATAAACTTTGTTATTTAAGTTCATGGATAAAATACGAATATCCAGATGATAAAACAGTGATTGCTTATTTTTTAAATTCTGAGGGTAATGAGGACGCAGACATTGAATGTGAGATGGCTTCTAAATGCACGTACACCTTATCAGATGATAAAAAAACAATTTCAAATACTAAATCTGAATACAATCTGGATAAAGATTTCTATCTCAAAAATGGCTGGAATGAGGATGAATTAAACAAAACATTAGAGTATTTAAATTCAGAACAGACAAATCATAAACTGATTTTGTATTTAGATAAATCTTTCAGTAAAATGAATGGGATTTTTCCAGTTTCAAAGGATTTCAATATTGATGATTTAATGTACAATGTGACTGAAAAAAATGAAATTTTGAAAATTATAAAATAAAACAACTGTTGCCAATAAATAGTCTTCATACGGCTTGCAAAGCCCAGTATGAAGCTAATGTTGAACTA
>CAZTST010000275.1:0-4494 GCA_964616585.1 uncultured Draconibacterium sp. | reverse complement strand
GTAACAACCTGCCCTACTGCTTTTAATGTTTCTTTATCGATATTCTCTAAATTGTCATTTAGCGTATGCCAATGCTCATAAAAGCCTGAGGAAGAATTTGAATCATGCTGAATAATATCAATGGTTGGGATATTTGCATCTCGATTAACAAAAAAATGATCATCGAGTACTGATGAGCCATCCTCCAGTAAAAAATAATCTCCATAACCTGCAGTTGCGGCTATCTTCCAAACTTTTTTTACAATATGAGGCGCGTATTGCATCGAAAAATATTCTTTACGAAAAACGGCGTCTTTTGCTCCAACCATATCAAGCAATATGCCATATTGTGCATTATAATTCAATTTATGCGGATTAAGCGACCAATGCTGAGAACCCAAAGCCCAAGTTTCTTCAGAATTTGATGTGCGCTTTGCAAACTCCGGAATTCCATAATCTTCCAAATCAAACAAAATAATATCGACACCAATTTCAGGCTTTTGAATTTGCATCAGCCTTGCCATTTCAATCAAAACTCCTACACCACTTGCGCCATCATTTGCACCATCAATGGCTTTACGATGATTGGCTTTATCAATATCCTGGTCGGCATAAGGTCGCGAATCCCAATGTGCAGAAAGAAAAACACGTTTTTTCTTATCTGTATTGAAACTGGCAATAATATTTTTCCCATTCAACAAAGTGCCATCATAAGCTCTCGATTGAAATACTTGAACAACAACTGTATCAGCAAATTGCACGAGTTTTTGTATTAAGTATTTTCCTCCACTTTGATGAGCTTCGGTATTTGGAACACGAGGACCAAAAGCCGTTTGAGCGGCCACATATGAATAAGCAGAATCTGCATTAAAATTTGGTATTTTAACTGAACTATCTTTGTTTTGATCTGTCTGATTTACTTTTTTCTGTGCTTTCTTGCCATTTTCGCAAGAGGAAAATGCTGTTATCGAGATAATTAAGAAAACAAACACATAATTTTTTATGTTCAACATAATTCTGTAATTATTAAATATTTTATTAGACTTCAAAAAATTATAAATCACGCAGTAGAAACTCGTTTTGAGACATACGCTTAGACTCAGCTAATTCCATTTTCTGCAAATCCTCAGGCAAAGACTCAATATTTCCCAGATAACCTAAAGCTGTTACGCTAAATGCTGCAATTTTATCTCCAAATTCAAATAGTTCATTGGCTTCTCCTGCATCAAAACCAGTCATTTGATGTACATAAAGACCTTGATTTAAGGCTTCTAACGAATAATGTGCAACAGCCTGTCCTAAATCGTATTG
Source organism: uncultured Draconibacterium sp. (assembly GCA_964616585.1). Taxonomy (GTDB): domain Bacteria; phylum Bacteroidota; class Bacteroidia; order Bacteroidales; family UBA12170; genus UBA12170. The sequence continues at coordinate 3,204 of CAZTST010000275.1, read as the reverse complement.
AGCAGTTTGGTTAAGCTTATCATTATGACTAAAATTAATTTGATAACAATTCAGAATTAAAATGGGAGCTTTATCGGCCCAATTTTGATTAAATTCAACTAATGTATTAAAAATCTTTTGATAATTCTCATCGCCTTTATGTCCAATTAAAAATCGCCATGGTTGCGCATTAAATGCTGATGCCGACCATCTTGCAGCCTCGAAAACACTTTGCAATTTTTCTTTTTCAACTGATTTATCTGCAAAAGCTCTTGGACTCCATCTGTTTGCACTCAATTTATTTATTGGATAATCTGATTTTACTTTTTTTGTCATTTGTATTCTTATTTAAAATATTAGCGTGAAAACACTTCCTTTTTTTGGGATTGATTTTACATGCACACTTCCTTTATGCATATGCATTATCTGCCTTGAAAGACTTAATCCTATCCCCGACCCTTCTTTCTTTGATGTAAAGAAAGGCATAAATATCTTATCTAATAAATCGGGTTTTATTCCGATACCATTATCAGCAATTTCGATAATAACATGATTGTTATGATTATAGCGAGAAATTAATTTTATTTCAGGTTGTTCACAATCTTTAATTGCATGAATGGCATTCAGGAAAAGGTTTATTAGTACTTGTTCAATTAAATCAGGATCTGCCGTAAGGTGAAGATTATCCTGCAAGATTTTATATGAAAAATTAATGCGATTTTCTTTAAGTTGAACAGCAAAAAGCTGCTCCACATTTTGAAATAAATCAAGCACAGGAATATGTCTGAAATTAGGCTTCGGAATACGAGTTAAATTGCGATAAATTTCAACAAAATTCAATAAGCCTTCGCTTCTTTTGCCAATTGTTTCCAAGGCAAGTTTTATATCTTCCATCTCAGCAATATCTAAAGCTTTCATGCTTAAACCTGAAGATTGCTCATTAAAAATCATTTGATTTACGGTTGTTGTTAGCGATGAAATTGGTGTAATCGAATTCATTATTTCATGTGTCAACACACGAATAAGATTTTGCCACGATTCAATCTCTTTTGCTTCCAACTCGGCATTAATATCCTGAAAACTTAATAGCAAATATTCTTCGCCATGCTTTTTAAATTCTGTAGCAACAACTGCCAATTGCAAAACTTCATCTTCTTTTAGTAATTTGATAAGAATAGAATCACCTGAACGAATATTTAAAAGTTGATGAGTTATACTTTCATCGATACTGCTAAGTTGCTGAATATGTTTTAGATTATTTATCCCGAACAACCGTTTTATCGAATTGTTAACTATATCAACCTCACCATCTTTACGATAAGTAATTATACCGATATTTATGTGTTGTATAACCGTTTGCAAATAATTATACTGCGCCTCTTTTTCTGCACGTGTATTTTTAAATAGAGTAATTACTTCATTAAAAGCTGCATTAAGTTGTTCAAAGGTTTTACCTTGAACATTTGAAGAAAAAGTGGTAGTAAAATCATTATAACGAATGCTATCCATAAATTTGAACAATCGTATATTACTTTGCTCTGAATAGTATATTAGAAAATATGTTTGAGCAGCAAGTAAAGCGACTAAAAACCAGCTTGTTATAAAATTATTATTAGTGTAAAAATACACCAAAAAGAGAGTGTTTAAAAGTATAAACAGCACTCGAAAAATAACGACCAAGCGAAAATTCTTATAAATCATACTTTTCTATTCGCCTATAAAGCGAGGCTCTGGTTAATCCCAATTCTTTGGCGGCTTTTGAAATATTGCCGCCATATTTGTCAATTACCTTCCGAATTAAAATTCGTTCTGTTTCTTGGAGATTCAGATTTTCAGCATTTAATAAAGCATCTTTTTGAATTGGTTTGGATAAAAAGAAATCGTGAGACTGAAGCGTTGATTCTTCGGCCATTATTACAGCCCGCTCAACAGAATGTTGTAATTCGCGAATATTGCCGGGCCAATTGTGTTTTTTTAATCGCTTTATAGCAGCACTACTAACTTTTTTCTTTGGCAATCGATATTTCTTCAAATAAATGGCCAAAAAATGTTCAACTAAATCCTGAATATCGTCAACTCTTTCGCGAAGAGGTGGTATTTGAATCTCTACAGTATTTACTCGGTATAATAAATCCTGACGAAATTTTCCTTCGTCAACCATTTCATATAGAGGCATATTGGTGGCACAAATCACTCTTACATCTATTGGAATTTCAGCATGAGTTCCTAATCGTACCACTTTACGATTCTGAAGTACACTTAATAATTTTGACTGAAGGCTATAACTTAAATTTCCAATCTCATCGAGAAAAATAGTGCCGCCTGAAGCAGCTTCAAATCGTCCGGCTCTGTCTTCTTTGGCATCAGTAAAAGCTCCTTTTTTATATCCAAAAAGCTCGCTTTCGAAAAGCGATTCGGTAATGGCGCCCAAATCAACAGAAATAAAAACTTCGTTTTGGCGCTCAGATATGCGATGAATAGCTCGCGCTATAAGTTCCTTACCTGTTCCATTTTCACCTAATAAAAGCACGTTTGCATCTGTTTGCGCAACTTTTTTTACTGTGCTCAGCACACGATGAATTGCAGTGGAATTTCCTATAATATCGATAAAAGGAGAATCCATATCCGACATTAACTGTTTTTGCTTATCACGAAGCATAACCAGCTCTTTTTTAGATTCGCGTATTTGAAGATTCGATGCAATTTCCGCAAGTAATTTTTGATTATCCCATGGCTTTAATATAAAATTAGTAGCTCCTTCTTTAATTCCTTGTACAGCCATTTCTATATCGCCATAACCGGTTATAAAAATGATAACAGCAGCAGGATCAATTTCAAGTGCTCGATTCAGCCAATAAAAACCTTCCTGGCCACTTGTTGCATCGCGCGAAAAATTCATGTCTAACAATATAATGTCGTAATTCTCAGCTCGCATCAAATCAGGCAGATACTCAGGGTTGGATTCTGTATGTACAGATGTAAAATACTGACTCAAAAAAAGTTTTGCTGCCAGAAGTACATCTTTATCATCATCGATGACCAGAATTTTAGCTACGGATTTCATAAAATCTACTAATAAATTGTCCGTAAATGTACAAATAAATGCACGTTAACGAACATTATTAACACATAAATAACAACGATATTTATGTTATATCCTGAGTAGCAACTACGTAAAAGCGCGGCATAATTACTGTTTGATTAAATAATTAAATAAGTAATTTA
>CAZTST010000274.1:0-4502 GCA_964616585.1 uncultured Draconibacterium sp. | reverse complement strand
AAGCGGTTATTCTTTTGATGAAGTAAAAGGAAAGAAACCGAATATATTAAAATCAAATACACATGCCCACAATTTTTATAAGGAGATGTGGGATACTATAAATTCGGGAGATACATGGTGGGGCGAAATTCATAATAAAAAGAAAAACGGGGAACTGTTTTGGGAATCGGCCACTATATCTCCCGTATTTTCAGATGACGAGCAGATTACGCACTATATTGCTATAAAAGAAGATATTACAATAAAAAAAACAGAAGAGTTGAGAGCTACACAAAATCGAAAGCGTTTGTTAGGGCAGCAATCTGCTCTAAACAATATTGCTCAGGGCAACATCTTTATTAATCCAAATTTTATAGGAGCCATTCAAGAACTAACTATGCAAGTAGCTGTCGGTCTTGATGTAGAACGGGTGGGTGTTTGGTTGTTTACCAATGTCCAAAAAGAAAAACTTTCACTTATCGATCTCTATCAAAAAAACCAAGAGCTTCATAGTTCGGATAACTTTTGGAACGAAAAAACTATCCGCATTTCTTTGAATCCATTCAAATCCAAAAAATAATTTCTGCGCCTGATGCTCGAAATGATGTCAGAACCAAAGAACTTACAAAAGATTTTTTTGTTCCTCTTGATATTTATTCCTTGCTTAATGCTTCTATTATGGTTGATGGCGATGTACTGGGATTTGTTCACTGCGCATCACCGGGAGAAAAAAATGAATGGTCGATTGATGAAGAAAACTTTATACGCTCCATAAGCGATTTTATAGCCTTAATCATCAGTAATAATAATCGCCGTAAAACTCAAGAAACTCTCGAAAAATTCACTGATTTACAACAACTTGTGGCTGGTTTGGCATCCAAGTTTATTTATATTCCAATTCAAAAGCTTGATGAAGAGATTGAACATTCGCTTATGCTTTTAGTAAAGAATATGCAAATGGACGGTGCATTTATTACATATATTAATAACGAAACGCCGGCAAAATTTGTTGTTAAGCAGAGATGGCTGGGAGAAAGCCTGCAGCTTTTCGAGAATCAGTTTATCAATTTCGACCCCAACAATCATGCTTTCGAAAAAGAGAAAGAGACAAATGATTATTCTTTATTCTTCTATTCAAAATGGGAATCAAATAAAGCGAAACGCGAAAAAGATTTTATGTATAAAATCGGAGTGCGTTCAGGTATCAGTTTATCAATAAAAGATAATTATGGCGAAATTATCGGCAACCTATGCTTTCTTTCAACTTTACCGAAAATATTATTGTCTAACAGCGAAATTAGTTTACTCTCTTCTTTAACTACGGTACTCGAAAATGCTTTTTTGCGTAAGAAAAGAGAAGAAGAACTGATAAGAGCAAAAGTTAAAGCCGAAGAAGCAACATTATCAAAAAGCGTTTTTCTTGCCAACATGAGTCACGAAATACGCACGCCATTAAATGCCGTTCTTGGTTTTTCCGAAATTCTGAGTCGAATGATAAAAGAACCTACTCAAGTCGATTTCCTAAACTCTATTCGTTCGAGCGGTAAAACTCTTTTGAGTTTGATAAATGATATTCTTGATTTATCGAAAATAGAAGCAGGGAAATTGAGTATTCAAGAAAATGAAGTAAATCTTGCAGCAATTTTTTCTGAAATTCAAAATACTTTTATCCAAAAAACAGCAAATAAAGGCGTTGATTTTACTCTTAGCATTCCCGCCGATTTTCCAAAATATGTTATTTTAGATGAGTTACGGATAAAGCAGGTTATATTGAATTTAGTGAGCAATGCCGTAAAATTTACGGAAAAAGGCTATGTAAATCTAAGTCTAAAACTTAAACGACTCGGCAAAGAAAGTGTTGATTTTGAGCTTGTTGTAAAGGATACCGGTATAGGCGTTTCAAAAGGATTCAAAAAACGCATATTCGAAGCTTTTGAACAACAAGACGGACAGGACAGCAGAAAATACGGAGGAACAGGGCTTGGATTGGCAATTACGCATAAAATAATTACAATGCTGGGAGCTAACATATCCTTAAAAAGCGAAATAAATAAAGGAAGCCGGTTTCTAATTAAATTTACTGATGTGGCACTTGCCGATGAGTCCACATTGAAAATTTCAAAAGAAAGCCGTTTGAATCCTGAAAGAGTTATATTTTCATCTCCTCACATTCTTGTAGTTGATGATATAGAGGAAAATCGCAAACTGATAAAAGGTTTTCTGCTTCCTTATGCAGTGCATTTAAGCGAAGCACAAGATGGTTTAGAAGCAATAAATTTAATGAAGACTAATCCGCCCGATTTTGTATTTATGGATTTAAGAATGCCTGTTATGGATGGTGAAGAGGCACTAAAAGTAATCAGAGCTAATCCTGAAACAGAAAAAATTCCTGTTGTAGCTCTAACAGCATCTGCATTCAGAACTAAAGAAAAAGAAATTGAATGTAGTGGCTTTGATGGATATGTACGTAAACCTGCAAGTTTGCAGGATATTGTTGAAATAATGGCAAAATTTCTTCCTCACGAGCTAAAAGATGAAAAAGAAAGCGAAAAGCCTGATAGCTCATCAATTACCATAAACCTAAGTACTGAACTTTATAGCGAAATAGAGGAAAATGTATTGCCTTTAGCACTTGAACTTCATAAAATACGCCCAAAGAAAAAAGTAATCTTTTTAGCGGAAACAATCATCGAAATCGGCAAAAAATATAAAAATGAAGCAGTTGAAAATTATGGACAAGAACTGCTTAGGGCTAATACTAATTTTAATGTGGAAAAAGAAAGAGAGTTGATTATGAAAATGGAAAAGGTGTTTCAGAAAGCGTAAAATTATTCTTAGTGGTGAAAAAAGATAACCACTAAGTACACGTAGAACACGAAGAAAACACTAAGTATTCACTTCGGCAAGCTCAGTACAAGCCTTAGTGAAAACTTAGTGAACTGAGTGTGCTTAGTGGTAAAAATAAATAGCGGTAAATAAAATCAAATAAAAAAAATTATGATCACGCAAAAATACATTAACGATATTGCTTACAAAATTGTGGGCTGCGCTATTGAGGTTCATAAACATCTCGGCCCCGGCCTGTTAGAATCTGTTTACGAAACATGTATGATTGATGAATTAAAGGCCGCAGGCCTAAAAGTGCAAAGTCAACTCTATGTTCCGATTATTTATAAAGAGAAAGAATTAGGTTCACCACTAAAACTTGACCTAATGGTGGAAGAATTAATAATTGTTGAAAATAAAGCCGTAGAAGCAATGATTCCACTTTATTCGGCTCAATTATTAACTTATTTAAAGCTTGCGGGAAAACCAAAGGGATTGCTGATAAATTTTAACTGCGAAAATATAACAAAGAATTTGGTGCCATTAGTTACAGAGGAATTTGCAAAGATTCCAAAAGAATGAAATCTTAGTGGTAAAAAAATATAACCACTTAGTACACTTAGTGCACTTAGGAAACACTAAGTATTTCTTAGTGAAAACTTAGTGAATTAAGTGTCCTTAGTGGTAAAAATAAATATTAATATGACAATTTTCAATTTTGATAAATTAAAAAAACAAATAAAATGAAAGACAAAACAACAAAAATCCTGATTGTGGATGATAACCCCAAAAACATTCAGGTTCTTGCCAAATTTTTAACTGCTGAAGGTTATGAATTAGAGTATTCTACCAATGGAGCTGATGCACTACAATGGATTTCAGACGAAAATTTCGACTTGGTATTACTCGATATTATGATGCCCGGAATGAATGGATTTGAGGTATGCGAGAAAATAAAAAGTGAGTCTAAGAATATTGATTTGCCCATCATTTTTTTAACTGCGAAAACTGATATTGAGTCGATTAGCAAAGCTTTTAAAACAGGAGGAGTTGATTATATCAGTAAACCATTTAACAGTGAAGAATTACTTGCACGTGTTTCCACACATGCCAGCCTTAAGCATAGCAAAGATAAGTTAAAGGATATGAATCTGCATCTTGAAGAAATGGTTGCAGAACGTACTCAGCAATTAAAAGAATCGCTCGAAAAATTAGCGATTGCAAATACTGAATTGGAATCTCTTGATAAGGCTAAATCAGAATTTATGATGATATTAAGCCACGAAATTCGAACTCCATTAAATGGAATTTTAGGTGGGATACAAATCTTGAAAGAATATGATTTGCCTGAGGATACGATTGAATTTCTTCAAATGCTTGATGATTCAACACAACGACTGGAATCTTTTGCTATGAAAACCCTTGAAATATCTCAATTGCGAACAATGGGAAAAGCGCTTCTTAAAAAGGAGGTTTTAAAATTAAACGAAATGATTTCGTATCAAACAGAAAGATATACCGCTATTATTCAGCGAAAAAAATTAAAAGTGAAACTGTTAGCCAACGAAATAGCAGTACAGGCAGATATTAATTATCTGAATTTAGCTTTAGCTCAACTTTTTGATAATGCTATTTATCATTCCCCTGAAAATGGTATAATTGAGGTAGTTGTTGAGGGAACACCAAATAGACTATTA
>CAZTST010000273.1:0-4516 GCA_964616585.1 uncultured Draconibacterium sp. | reverse complement strand
ATTTTAACAAACCCAAGTTCTCAAACAGGCATTACGCAATTAATAGGCAGGATTTTAAGACAACCTTTTGCACAAAAAACAAAAATAAAAGAATTGGACGAATGCTATGTTTATACTTTCAGACAGAATGCGGCTAATTTGGTAAAAGGTATTAAATCAAATCTTGAAAGTGAAGGTTTGGGAGATATTGCAGGCAGAATTTCAGTAGATAGTGATGATGATTCAAACAGTGATGTTTTGAAAGAAAATATAATGCAATATCGCGATAAGTTCAAACAGTTCGAAGGCAAAATATATCTTCCAAAATTTGTGATTCAGGAGAAAGAAAGTTGGCGGGATGTTAATTTTGAAGCCGATATTTTAAGTCAGATTGACTATGAGAATTTGGAAATTGATAAATTACTTGAAATTTCACTTTCAAATATAAGGAAACAAGAGCAAGAATTAATAATTGGTTTATCAGATGAAGAAAGTGAACTTGTTAAAGAAAAAGGAAGGTTTGAAAAATCAGGAAGATTAAAAATAAATGAAGGTTTTCTTACCAGGCAAATACTTGATATTATACCTAATCCTTGGATTGGTATGAAGCTTGGACAAAAAGTAATTAAGCTTTTTATTGACAAATATGATAAAGAAACCGTTTCATCAAACTTTGTTTTTATTATCGAAGAACTAAAGAAACAACTTGAAAAAGAAAGAGATAAGGTAGCAGAAAAAGTTTTTAAACAATTAGTAATTGAGAAAAAACTTCACTTCTTTTTAATTACAGACAAAGGCGGTTTTAAAATTCCACCAAGAATAAAGGTCTATAGCAATAAACAACTTATAAGAGATGATAATACTCTTATTCAAAGGAGTTTATTCGATATTGTACCTGAAGAAAATATTAATGAACTTGAAAAATCTGTTGCAATCTACCTCGACAAGCAAGAAAAATTATGGTGGTGGTATAGAAATATGTCCAAACAAGATTATCATATTCAAGGTTGGAAAAGGAATAAAATCTATCCGGATTTTATCGCTGCCGAAGTAAATTCTGATGATAAAACAGATTATGGAAACGTGTATGTATTAGAAACTAAGGGATTACATTTAAAAAACGAAGATACGAAATATAAACAAAACGTATTTGCACTATGTAATGAATTAGGAATTAAAAAGGCTTGGAAAGAATTAGATTTGGATTTCCCTGATAAAAAGATGCAGTTTCAAGTAATTTTTGAAGATGAATGGAAAAGTAAAATCAATAAAATATTTGGTTAATCAACATTAACTTCCAATGCCTTTCTCAACTCTCTAAGCTTTTCCAAAGATTTGTAAAAAATGATAGGATGAATCAATCATTTGCTCGTGAGGGTTTTCTCAAAATACATTCACCCTATCACTAAATTGAAACATCCAATGCCTCTTTCAACTTTTGAAGCTTTTCCAAACCTTGTTTAACAGAATAAATCTCCGAAAATCGCAAACTCAATTTTTGATTTTTTTCACGAAGTTGACAACATCCAGGCTGCGTTTGAATATGTCCAAGGATCTGACTAAACTGAGGCGAAGCATAAAATGCACTTTCCTGATTACTTACAAAAAACGCAAACATATTCTCCCCTTTTAATCGAATATTTTCCATTGCCAAGGCCTTCCCAATCCATCGCAAGCGAATTGAATCAATCAATTCCAAAACAGGTTTTGGAAGTTTACCAAATCTGTCTTCCAAGCCAATGGCAAAGAATTGCAAAGCTTCTTCCTCCTGGATTTGAGTCATTTCCTTGTACAAGCTTAATCGCTCAGCCACTTGCTCAATATAATCATCAGGAATCAGAATTTCCAAATCGGTTTCAAGCGTACATTCACTTACATAATCGCGCGGTTTTTCATCTTTATAAAGTTCTTTATAATCGGTCTCTTTCAATTCCTGCAGTGCTTCGTCCAATATTTTATGATACATCTCAAAACCAATATCAGAAATAAATCCGCTTTGCTCTCCACCCAAAATATTTCCGGCACCACGAATATCCAAATCGCGCATTGCGATATTAAAACCGCTTCCCAAGCTCGAAAATTCTTCGATAGCCTGCAAACGCTTACGAGCATCATCGGTTAAGGCAATTAAAGGCGGCGCCATCAAATAGCAAAAAGCTTTTTTATTGGAGCGCCCTACCCTACCACGCAACTGATGTAATTCGCTCAAACCATAGTGATGAGCTTCGTTAATAAAAATGGTGTTTACGTTCGAAATATCCAAACCTGATTCGATAATTTTAGTCGCCAATAAAACATCATAATCGCCTTCCATAAAGCCCATCATCACTTTTTCTAATTTCTTGCCTTCCATCTGACCATGAGCGATAGCAATTTTAACATCAGGAACATAACGCTGGATAAGTCCTGCAACTTCCTGAATATTCTGCACACGATTGTGCACAAAGAACACTTGTCCCCTCCTGGATACTTCGTACATTATTGCATCGCGAATGAGCTCTTCGTTAAAAGATGTAAGCTCCGTTAAAACAGGCTGGCGATTGGGTGGTGGTGTATTGATAATGGATAAATCGCGGGCACCCATTAGCGAAAACTGCAAGGTTCTAGGAATAGGTGTAGCCGAAAGCATAAGAGTATCAACATTTACCTTAAACTGCTTTAGTTTTTCTTTTATCGCTACGCCAAATTTTTGTTCTTCGTCAACAATCAAAAGTCCTAAATCCTTAAATTCCACATCTTTACCAACCAATTTGTGAGTGCCGATCAGAATATCAACTTTCCCTTCTTTCAAATCCTTTAAAATGGCGTTCACATCTTTTGTTGAGCGAAAACGGCTGATATATTCCACACGAGCAGGGAAGTCGGCTAAACGCTCCGAAAAGGTTTTAAAATGCTGATAGGCCAAAATGGTGGTTGGCACTAGAATAGCGACTTGCTTACTATCAGCTACCGCTTTAAAAGCAGCTCGAATAGCGATTTCTGTTTTACCAAAACCAACATCGCCACAAACCAAACGATCCATCGGATTCAGCATTTCCATATCCGCTTTTACATCGTTGGTAGCCTTTAATTGATCAGGTGTATCTTCATAAATAAAAGAGGCTTCTAATTCTGTTTGCATATAAGTGTCGGGCGCAAACTCAAATCCTGCTTTCAATTTCCGCTCGGCATAAAGTTTGATTAAATCTTTGGCTATATCTTTTACGCGAGATTTTGTTTTGGCCTTTAGTTTATTCCAAACCGGAGAACCAATCTTATTGATTTTAGGAGGCGTACCATCTTTTCCACTGTACTTTGAAATCCGATGCAAAGAATGAATATTGACATAAAGGAGGTCATCATTTTCATAAATCAAGCGAATAACTTCCTGCTCCTTACCGTCGTTTACAATCTTTTGCAAACCATCGTAGCGACCGATGCCGTGATCGACGTGGGTTACAAAATCGCCTTTCTGTAAATTGTATATTTCTTTAAGCGTAAAAGCTTCTTTGCCGCCAAAACTTTCGCGGATTTTAAATCTTCTGTAGCGATCGAATATCTGATGATCGGTATAACATACCAATTTTAATTGATGATCGATAAAACCGTTTTGAAGAGCGATTTGAATACCCTCAAATAATCTTGTTTCCGAATTTCCATTGCATAAGCCTGAATCGGTAAAAATCTGTTGCAGCCTATTCAATTGCTTATCCGATTCCGCCAAAATCAGATTTTGATAACCCTTTTTGCGATATTCTTTTAGGTTATCAGCCAACATTTCAAACTGCTTATTGAAATGCGGTTGCGGCTCTATTTCAAATTTTATCTCTTTATCGGAATTTTTATTGGCAGTCGTACCAAACTGGAAAACAGTGAATTGCTCCAATTTTGATAGAAAAACAGATTTATCAAGATATAATTCCGTTGGTTTCAAATGTTTTAAAGAGCTTTCCAATGCTGCGAAATTATGCTCGGCCTTTTCAAAACTGGCAGCAAAACTATCGGCAAGCAATTCTTTTTTCTCAAGCCAAATACTTGTCAATTTCGGGAATAAATCAAAAATGGCTATACGAGATTCTATCAGGTCGTAATCCAGGACATTTGGCATTAACTTCACCGAAGTGTGCTTTCTTTTACTTAATTGAGATTCGGGGTCAAACTCACGAATGGATTCCAGTTCATCACCAAAAAATTCGAGCCGATAAGGAAATTCATTTGAATAAGCGTAAACATCGAGCAAACCGCCACGCAAGGCAAATTCGCCTGGCTCAACTACAAAATCAACCCGCCTGAATTTAAACGACACAAACTGTTCAATTAGCTTATCAATGCTATATTCATGGCCGGTAATAAAGTGAAATGTCTTACTCTTTAAATGCTTTTTATCGCTCACTTTCTCAGCAAGAGCTTCGGGAAAAGACACCAAAATAAATCGTTTCGATGAGTTGGCAAGACGAAGAAAAACTTCAGCACGCGTTAAAACATTGGCATTGTTGATATGATCCAATTCATAAGGTCTTTTATAACTGGCCGGGAAAAACAAAACATTTTTTCTGTC
>CAZTST010000272.1:0-4518 GCA_964616585.1 uncultured Draconibacterium sp. | reverse complement strand
GGCCTATTTGCGAAACAAAATCATTCAAACTCTACGCGAAAATCATCCTTACGAAGAACCCGCTTTTGATATATTTGCTTTGGAAAATGAATGGGATAAAGCTGGTGCCGGAATGATTGGTTTTTTAGATAATCCAATGGAAGAAATTGATTTTCTGAACTTTCTGAAAAGGCAAACACAAACAGGCTGTATTCGTTATAGCCCTTTAATCAGAAAACCGATACAGAAAATTGCATTATGTGGCGGAAGTGGAAGTTTTTTAATTAGCACTGCAAAAGCATCCGGTGTCGATGCTTTCATCACTGCTGATGTTAAATATCACGAATTTTTTGAGGCAGAAAATGATATACTTATTGCCGATATCGGACATTACGAAAGTGAACAATTAACAAAACAATTTTTAGTTGATTATCTAAACAAAAAATTTCCTAACTTTGCAGTCCGAAATTCGGGGCGTAATACAAACGTCGTTAATTACTTATAGAATAATATAATTCGAGAAAATATGGCAAAGAAAAATACGGAAGAAGAAGAAGTACAAGCTCCTATAATTAAATATAAAAAATCTGAAGATGAAATTAAAAACGAAAAACGTTTAATTGCTCTTTTCTCCTTACAACAAATTGATTCACAGGTTGATAAAATTAGAATTATTCGTGGAGAGCTTCCTTTAGAGGTTCAGGATTTAGAAGATGACGTTGCCGGATTAGAAACACGTATCGACAATTATATACAGGAAACTTCGCATCTGGAGCGCCAGATTACTGAGAAAAAAGCACAGATTAGTGATAGTCAGTCATTGATTAAAAAGTATGAAGAGCAGCAAATGAATGTTCGTAATAATCGTGAATACGACTCTTTATCTAAAGAATTAGAATTTCAAAATCTGGAAATTCAGTTATCCGAAAAGAGAATCAATGAATTTGCCAATGATCTGGAAATTCGTAAAAAAGAGATTGCAGCAGCATCTCAGGTTTTAAATGATAGAAAAAACGATCTTCAAATTAAAGAATCGGAATTGAACGCTATTGTTGCTGAAACAAAAAAAGAAGAGCTTGAGATGATTGAAAAATCGATTGGTTTGGAAGCTTTAATCGATCCTCGTTTATTAACGGCTTACAAACGTATTCGAAAAAATGCACGTAATGGTTTGGCGGTTGTTCAAATTGAACGTGAATCATGTGGCGGTTGTTTTAATAAAATCCCACCTCAACATCAGCTCGATATTAAAATGCATAAAAAAATTATCGTTTGCGAATATTGCGGCCGAATTTTGATAGACTCGGAATTGGCTGAAACAATTCATGCCACCTAAAATACAAGAGGTTTAACAACCTCTTTTTTTATGTGCGGCAATTTGCAAATGAATTTTATGTAAGTTTGAAAAAAGTCTTTCAAATGAATATTTTTATCACAGGAGCAACCGATGGCATTGGCAAACAAACAGCACTAGAACTAGCCATTCTTGGCCATTCAGTATTTATTCACGGCAGAAATGCTGAGCGCCTTTCTGAAACAAAAAGCTGGATTCAGTATCAAGTTCCTGCTGCTAAAATTGAAACTTTCTTAGCCGATTTTGCTTCTTTACAAGACGTAAGAAATATGGCGGATGATTTTTTATCAAAAGATAAACCTCTTGATATATTGATTAATAATGCCGGAGTTTTTGAAAAGCAATTAGTATATTCCAAAGATGGATACGAGCGAACTTTTGCCATAAATCATCTTGCACATTTTTATTTAACTCATTTGCTGCTTCCTCATTTAAAATCGCAACCATCAGCCAGAATAATTAATGTCGCCAGCAGTGCACAAGCCTACAATATCGATTTTGATGCGCTAAATGCAGAAAAAGGCTATAATCCTTACAGTGCCTATGAACTTTCAAAGCTTTGTAATGTTCTTTTTACTTTTAAATTAGCTCGTGAGTTAAATGGTAATTCAATCGCTGTTAATGCTTTAGACCCTGGTGTGATAAATACCAAAATCTTACATGCCGGTTGGGGAATTGGAGGCGGAAGTTGGCAATCAGGAGCTGCTACTTCGGTATTTCTTGCTACTTCACACGAAGGCAGCAAAGTTACCGGACAATATTATGCACATAAGCGAAAAGCGAAAGCTTCAAGAGCTGCTTATATTATTGAAAATCAGGATAAACTTTGGGTAAAAAGTTTAGAAATGTGCAAAATAAACTATTAAACAAAAAGTGAATTTTCCTGCTCAAACAAATGGTTCATTACCATTGCCACAGCACCTAAAAGTTTTACTTTTCCTTCTAGCGAAGATGCAATAATCTCTGTGTCTTTTTTAATTCGGTGAATAGAGTATTTATTTAAACTTTGATGAATAGGATCGAGTAAAAAGTGTTTGGCACATGCAATATTACCACCAATAATCACCATTTCGGGATTAAAAATATGAATCAAACCTGCAATTCCTTTTCCAAGATATTCTCCTGCTCTACTAATCAATTCAATGGCAAAAACATCACCATTTTCCATTGCTTCAATAATAGTTGAAACCTGTATATTTTCTAAATTGTTGTTAACCATCTCGGTCATAAGGCTTTGCTTGCCGCTGGCAATGCTTCTTTGTGCTTGCTGAACAAGAGCTGAACCTGATGCCACTGTTTCCAGACAGCCTTTTTTTCCGCAAGTACATAATAAACCATCGTCAACAACATTAATATGGCCTAGCTCACCGGCAAATCCACTCTTTCCTTCATAAATTTTTCCATTCATAATAATTCCCATACCAACGCCATCGCAAATATTAATGCAAAGTACATTTTCTTTATTACGAGCTGCGCCGAAAGCTTGTTCGCCAAGAGCCATTACACGCGAATCGTTACCTGTAAAAGTGGGAAGTTTATAACGACTTTTGAATGCATCTTCAAGGCTCATATCGTTGATTAATATGTCTTTATATGATTCTCCAGTTTGTGCGTCAACTAAACCGGGCAGCGAAATTCCAATGCCAAGGTATTGGCTTGTTTGAAAATTAACGCTCGCAAGCAATGAATCGAGGCGTTTGAAAATTTCCTCAAAAACTTGTTTTTTATTTTTAACATTATCAAAATATATAATAATTTCAGATACAGCTTCGTTTTGTAAATTAAATACACCCATTTTTATCATTCTGCAATCAATATCAATACTTATAATGTAATTTGCATTTGGGTTTATTCCATATAAATTAGGTCGTCGTCCACCTATTGAAGCGCCATGCCCTAACTCTTTAACAAGGTCTAATTCAATGAGCTCCATTAATATTTTATTGATAGTTGGCGAACTCATCTTAGTTAATTTAACCAATTCAGGATTTGTTGCGTGCCCGTTTCGGTATAAATATTCGATAATGAAACTTAGCTGGCGAAACCTTTTTATATCTGTATTTGAAGCGTTATTATCTATATCGGTTTGCAATAATAATTTGAGCATATTTTCAGCAAATTTTAATAAGAAGCTAAAATAATTAAAATATTTTAAAAAGTCTGTCAAAATATATAATCAAAAAAATTTTAATGCATTATTTGCCTGATTCCTATGATTGACGGCTTATCAGTTAATTATTGTTAATATTGCCGTGCTAAATTTTTTGAGCCATATTATTAGTTTAAATTTGCCAGGAAATCAAGCAAATGATTCATTTGTAGTTAATTATATAAAATCACACTAATGGTTATTGGTATTTTTGGGAAAGAACTTAATGATACTGTTTATCCGTTTATAAACGAATTGATTACTGCATTAAAAGAGGCAAATTTCACTGCTATATTTTATGCTCCTTTTGCTGAAGAATTAAAAGACAAGATAGACTTAACTTATTTTCAGACTTTTACTAGCCCTGAAGATACACCCGAGAAATTGGATTATGTAATTTCCCTTGGCGGCGATGGCAATATGTTAAGTACAGTTGCTATGGTACACGATTCAGGTATTCCTATTTTAGGTATCAATATGGGTCGTCTTGGATTTTTATCCAGCGTAAACCGCGAACAAATAAAAGAAGCTGTAACTGCTCTTAAAAGCGGAAATTTTAAAATTGATTCAAGAAGTTTGCTAAAGCTTAGCTCACACGCTAATCTTTTCAATAATAAAAACTTTGCATTAAACGAAGTTACTGTTTATAAGCAACAGCCAAATTCAATGGTTTCGGTAAATGTTTATATTGACGATGATTACCTAAACTCATATTGGGCCGACGGCCTTATTATTGCAACTCCAACAGGGTCAACAGCATATTCCATGAGTACCGGAGGACCAATTGTTTCTCCTGAAGCCAATAATTTTATTATTACTCCAATTGCGCCACACAATTTATCTATACGGCCACTCGTTATTCCAGATGATAAAAAGGTGAGATTAAAAATAAACGGTCGGGACGACAGTTATTTCGTTAGCCTCGATTCTAGAACTGAAAGCTTTCAATCTGATGAAGAATTGGTCATCGAAAAAGAAGACTTTAAAATTAAGCTGATTCGATTACCTGACGAAAATTTTTTCTCAACCATACGTG
>CAZTST010000271.1:0-4554 GCA_964616585.1 uncultured Draconibacterium sp. | reverse complement strand
CAATTCTGAAAAATATCTCTCCAGTTTCCTTCATAATCAAGCACTTTTGAGCCATCGATTTCGCTTCTTGTATTGATTGAAAATTTATTCCATGGCCTGCTTGGGTCGCCGTGGCGTCTGCTAAATTTAAGCGGCATATATTCAAAACTGAGTCTTTTGAAGTCACTATCTTCATTTTGTACAGCGATTTCCTTTAGTTTTTTAAGTGTAAAAATTTTAGGTAACTGATGTAAAATGTTTTGATTTTGCTTATGAACTCTTGTGTTTGCTTTTTGAATGTATTTGCTAAAGTCGGCTGCTTCAATTTGATAATTATCATCAAAAATACCGCCTCTCATAATGTTAAAAAGCACATTCGAGAAGTGTCTTGAATTTTGAAGCGAATCATTGGTAAGCTGCAATCCATCAGCTGCACCTGCTAATTTAAGTAAGTTTTTGGTGCCTAATTCAACATCCTTTACTACCTCTGTATATAAACCAATTTTTGACTTAAGTTTTTCTGCAATTTCAACAACTTGCGAAGGGCCTTGATTAACATTTGCAACTATCATCCATTCCTTTTCTGAATCGACTTTAAGTATTAAATCAGAAGAAATAAAATAAGCTCCTTTCTCAGCTCTTATATCTGTTTCTTGATGAATAGGAAATCCTTTTCTAAAATTATTGAGTTGTAATGAAGATATTAAGTAGGTTGCATTATCCAGACCTATTGACCAGGCAATATTTGCTTTGAGAGCTTCGCTTGGCTCAGGTTTATCTATGATAATTGCACTTAAGGCAAAAATTCCTAATCCACTTTCTTTTTCTAACTCATTCTTTTTATATGCATCAGCCAAATTGCTGAAGGAATTTTGTAAATCAGATGATAATCCAAAAGGTAGAATATTTTGCAAACCGTCTAAAACAGTTATTCTACATGGTGATTTTGAATTGTTTCTTAAAGATGCTTTTCTAACAAAACCAAAGAGGTTGGATGAATTCCATTGGTATCGAAAAGTTAAGCCTAAATCTTTATTTTCTTCTTCAAAAATTATTTTATTTCCATATGTGTTCTTGTATAAATTTCTTTTTATTGCATACAAGCCTTCATATTTATCAGAAAAAGGTTCCCAAAGAAAAATTTTATCGTCTTGATGAATTTTTAAGATTGTTTTACTTCCTGTAATTTCTGCTGATTCAATTATCTTATCATCTGTATAATAAGGGAAAAGTGCTGTATTGCTATTTTTTCTTCCGGCACTTACTGCTCCATTGCTCGAAACAAAAAGCCAATGATTAGTATCGCTGACGATACTAATAAAAAATGGCCTTAGCTTATCGCTGTTTTCTATTTTATAATAAAGCTCATTTTCGATATTTACATAGTTTCCTCCAGCTTCACGATATGTATCGGGATTGCTTTCGAAACTTGCTTTTACATTTCCTATAAATATCTTTTTGACGCTCATTAGTTATATTTCTTATTTTACCATAAACGGTATATTGGCATAAGCCGAATGGTTATGGCCATCTCCTACATATACATATAAACGATATTCGCCAGGTGTGTTTGGGGAAACAATGTCTATACTATTTTCAGCGCCACTTGTATCCTGACTAAATAGCTTTTCAGGAACAGGCTCAAAATCGCCTCCATCGCTTTGCAAATGATCTTCTACTTCTTTTAATATTTCCCAGTGATAAAACAACGAATCCATTTCATTATCAAAGGCCTCAACAGTAGCATTATATGAGTGGCCTGTTTTTAATATAATATTTTGAAAAGCTGTTTTATTATCCAACAAAAATTTATTCAGCTGTGGTGTTTGGTTGGATGGCCATGTATTATTCCATGCAAAATGCATTGCATCAACTGCAGGTGTTTCTTCGCCACTTTCGAGGAACAATCCATACCAAGTTGGTGTACGCTCTTGCTTTTGTCCCCAAAGAAAAACAAAGGAACCGATGCATTTATCGCTATTTTTTTCAATGACTTCCTGATATCGCATCAAATACACATTTGCCTTGTCGCGACTATTTTGTTCAATAGGTTGTCCCCAAGAGGTTTGACCAACTTCCCAATGACCAGTTGCTCCCCATTCAGTAATAAAATAAGGGCCTTCATAACCACTTTCATTAATGTAGCGAGGAAGATTTAAAATATCTCCGTAAATCTGAAAAGACAGAAAATCCAAATTCGGACTTCTTTCCATTATATCCGTAATTTCATTTTTTCCTGCACCTGCTAGCATTGTTGTAATGGGATGATTAGGATCGATTTCTTTAATGGCCAAAGCCAAATCATTCACGGCATTCCATACTTTTTTATTAGTATAACGAAGGTTTAATTCATTACCTAAACCATAGGCTAATAAAGCAGGATGATCTTTCATTTGTCTTACTTCGGCTAGCAGACTTTGTTTTTGTTCTTCAACAGCAATTTCATCGTCATAATCAAATCCGTGGCGCTCTTTTGCCACTTCCAAACCCATAACCACCATCAAGCCTAAACTATCAGCCTTATTTAAAACCTCCAATCCTGTTTGTTTACCATTATCAAATCGCCAGGTGCGGAAAGTATTACCGCCATGCGCTTTTAAAGCCTGCATATTTCCAAATTCCAAACCAGCACCTTTTGCAAAAAATGGTTCACCATCAACAAGAATTTGATATTGATTATTGTCCTTAACAATTTCAACCTTCTTAACCGAAGAATTGGTTTCTATATTTGAACAAGCAGTTTGAAAAAAAACAAGATTAAGTAATAAAAAACTATATTTAAATATCCTTTGTGTCTTCATTTTTAATTTTTAATTTTTAATTTCTAATTAATAATTCTTGTACTTCTTCAAGTGTTTTTCCTTTTGTTTCGATTACATATTTTGAAACGAATGCTACTGATATAACAGCTAAACCTGCATAAAGAGCAAAGGTTATTGTCGGACCTAAATTAGTAAGCTCCCACGGAAACAATTGTGTTACAGAATAACTTACCAACGAATTAAAGAATCCAACTATTGAAATGGCAATTCCTTTTACATTTCCGGGGAATATTTCAGATAACATAGTCCACATAACTGGGCCTAGTGAAATTGCAAATGCTGCCACATATAATAATATTGCTATAAGCACAAGAATTGCATTTATGTTTATGAAGTTTTTAATGTCATTTTGTTTGAACTCAGTAAATTGAGTTTGGGTTAGCAAAGGTTGAACTTCGGAAAACAATTCTTTTTGAGACGAAAATGTTTTCCCGTTTAATACGCTCAGTGCCGCTTTAACTTCAATATTTTCAATTTTATAAATCGCTGCATTATTGAAATTATAAGTGGCATCGTTAAAGGCATAAGTTGCCATAGACAAAGCAATTGCCATTGCTGATGTACCAATAATCAATAAAGGTTTTCTACCTAATTTATCTATTAACCAAATGGCTACAAATGTGAATATCAGGTTTGTAAGTCCAACTACGATTGCTTGTAGGAAAGATGCATCTGTACTTCCTCCTGCCTGTTCGAAAATAGTTGGAGCATAGTAGAATATTGCATTAATTCCTGTAATTTGTTGAAAAAATGCCAGTCCGAAAGCTATAATTACAATCACGCGCATTCTCTTACTGAAGAAATCGGCATAGGTTCCTTTTGCTTCTTTTTTATCGATTCCTCTTTGAATTTCACCAATTGTAACATCAGCAAATTCTTCGCCTCCTATTTTTACTAATATCTTTTTTGCTATTGTGACTTCATTGAGTCGTTGAATAAGCCATCTTGGACTTCTTGGAACTGCAAAAAGAGCGAGAAAGTAAATAATTGCAGGAATTGCTTCCACACCTAACATCCATCTCCAGCTTTCGCCTTCAATATTTCTCATAAAATAATTAGAAAAATACGCAACTGAAATACCCAAAACAATATTCAATTGGTTTAAGGAAACTAAACTTCCTCTTAATTTAGGTGGAGCAATTTCTGCAATGTAAATCGGGGCAATCAATATTGCTCCTCCAATACCCACACCACCAATAATTCTTGCAATTACAAATGAAATGTAATTTGTTGCAGTTGCAGACCATAAGGCAGATATGGTAAAAAACATTGCGGTAACAATCAATATTTTTTTTCTGCCATATTTATCACTCATTGGACCGGCCAAAATATTCCCGGCCATAGCACCGAAAATAACACAGCCAACCGCAAAACCAAGTTGCCAGTCCGACATTTCAAAATAAGTTCTAATTCCGTTTACAGCTCCTGATATTACGGCACTGTCGAATCCTAAAAGGAAACCTCCCATTGCTACTATCAGACTGATAATAATGGTGTATGATTTTTGCATTTTTTAGTTTTTTATTAATTTATGATTATTTGATTTTTAATAGTGTTTGGTTTGATATAAAGTAAATCAGAGTATTTATTTACTGTAAATCTATTTTGCGCGTCTTTGTTAATAACTCAACTAAATATATACAGGTAAATGATCCGATGGATCTTTCAAATCTTTAGAATCGCTTAAAACTGCATATTTTTTCACTTTTAAGTTTGAGTTTTTTGAAATGAATATATAATCAATCAATTTTGT
>CAZTST010000270.1:3431-4593 GCA_964616585.1 uncultured Draconibacterium sp. | reverse complement strand
GCAAATAAATTATGCACTAACAAACTTTAAAGCTATTGACATAGAAAATGTAATTATATGTGATTTGAATTCACCTGAGCTGAGCCAGCAGTTCAATGTAATTAAAACCGAAGTGGATAAACTACCCGGAGTAATAAGTTCGGCGGGTTCATCCTTTATCCCTCCCTTTAATTGGTTTTTGCCGGTGAATTTACGAACTGAGAATGAGAATGTTCAATTCGATGGATTGATTATGGGGAAAGGAATGATTGATCTTCTTGGAATTTCGTTTGTAGAAGGCGAAGATTTTAGTGAATTTCAAGAAAACAGACACGATATGATTTTTAATGAATCGGCGGCTCTGAAGTATAATTTAAAAGCAGGGGAACTTTTTAACGGGTCTTTTTTGATTAAAGGAATTGTGAAGGATTTTAACGGTCACTCACTTCACAGATTAATCCAACCCATGGTTATTATGCAGCAACATCCTCAAAAAATGAGTCTTTTTGCTATCAAAACAAATGGCATTAATGACACGCTTATTACCAATAAAATTAATGAACTTTTTCAGAGTATATCTCCAGATAAAATAGTGAATATTTATTCCCTAAAAGATCAAATTAGCCAATTTTACCAACGCGAAGAGCGGCAAGCCAAACTTGTAAGTGCCTTCTCATTATTGGCAATTGTGCTATCAGTTATGGGACTATTTGGCATTACGCTAAATACCATCTCACAAAAAACCAAAGAAATTGGCATCCGCAAAGTAAATGGAGCTACCGTTTTCGAAATAGTAAATATGCTAAACTATAAATTCATAAAGTGGGTTGCAATCGCTTTTGTTATAGCCACTCCAATGGCATATTACGCAATGAGTAAGTGGCTGGAAAACTTTGCCTACAAAACCGAACTGTCTTGGTGGATATTTGCTCTTGCTGGTATTACAGCTTTTCTAATTGCTTTAATAACGGTAAGTTGGCAAACTTTCGTGGCTGCTCGAAGGAATCCGATAGAAGCTCTTAGATATGAATAAATATGAACTATAAATTGAAACATCTACGCCAAATAATTTCCGGTTTTAACAGGAAAAGATTAAACAGTTCAGTAATAATCATTAGCCTGGCTTTAGGAATGGCTTGCTTCTTTTTAATATCCGTTTTTATTCAACGCGAGCTAAATCCCG
>CAZTST010000270.1:0-3421 GCA_964616585.1 uncultured Draconibacterium sp. | reverse complement strand
TAAAAAGCGAATATTTGCTTTACAGGCAAATAATCCTTTTGGCGAAATATTTGGTGATGGCCCTAAAATGTTTCACTGCCGTTATGGTTCTGCTGAATACATGAAAGAAAATTTTGCAGAAGTAGAAAGTTTTTGCAGGATTGCACAGATCAGTGCAATGCAAATAAAAGTAAACAGAAACCCTTTCTACGACCAACCAACTGTTCTGAATGCATCATCCAATTTTTTCGACTTTTTTAATTACACACTGTTAAGCCGAAATAAGCAAACGGTGCTTGAAACGAAAAATGATATTGCCATTTCGAAGGAACTTGCACTGAAATACTTTGGCGAAGAAATGCCCTTAGGCAAGTCTATTCAAATAAGCTCTAAAAACGAGGAGAAAGAGTTTTTTGTTAGCGGAGTTTTTGAAAGACCAATTGCAGCAACTCAAATTAATTTCGATATGGTAACTCTATTCGAAGGAGAAAGAGACAGCCCCTGTTATGTAAAACTGAATGCTCCTTCAAGCAGGCAAAAAATGGAAGAAGCGTTTGAGCGTTTAAAAGACGAAATTCCTGTTATCAAGGGCGACAAACCTAATCAATATTACCTTCTTCCAATGAATGAAGCCTATTTTAATTCTATGAGAGGATATGATGTCACACGAGATAAAGCAGACCTATGGATAGCTGCCCTGGTTGCATTTTTGATATTGGGGGTCGCCATTTTTAATTATCTCAACTTAATAAAAAACAGGTTAAATGATCATACAAAAACCTTTACGATAAACAGAATTCACGGTGCGACAAACAAAGATTTGGTTCTTTTGTTTATGGGAGAAGTTTTTGCGATGATGTTTATCGCACTTGGATTTGGTATTGTACTTCTGAAACTATTTATGCCCTATTTTAACGAACTGCTGACTACCGAAATTACAGCCTCGGTTTTTATTCAGCCTGGTAGCTTAGTTTTATTGGTGTTACTTTTGGGATTGGTGCTTGTAATTACCTGGTTCTTTGTGTTTGTCCATTTAAGAACCCAGCTTTCAACAACAAATATAAAAGGAAGCAATCAAGAAATTCGCCGGAAAATAAACGGGATGAATATTCTACAGCTAGCAGCAATGGTAATTTTGGTAATTTGTTCTTCCGTTATAATCAAACAAATTCAGTTTATAAACGATAAAGAAATTGGGTTGGACAAAAACGTTATAGTAGTAAAAATCCCTCAAGCCTTTCAAAATAAGTCGGAGGCTTTTAGAGATGAATTAGCTGCCAATCCAAATATTAAAGACCTTGCTCTAGCTCGCTCTTTACCTTTGTTCGGGCATTGGAAAAGACTTTTAAATTATAATGATAATGGAGTTGAAAAGGAATATTATCCATGTTTGTTTTCAGGAGACGCTAATTTTGTAAAGACCCTGGGAATAAGGATGCTGGAGGGTGAAGATTTTTCGGGAAATCAGGAAGTTGATAAACATAAATGTCTTATTAATAAATCGTTGGCCAACTTTTTCCCAAATCAAGAACTTATTGGAAAAAGTATGCCCGGTAATCCGGACGAAACAATTATTGGCATTGTTGAAGATTTTCATTTTTCAAGTTTAAAAAGAAAGATTGAACCCGGGTATATTGAGTGTGGAGCAGAAGGTCCGAATATTATAGTTAAAGCAAAAGAGGGTCTGGAAAATGTAGTCGAAGATTCTATAACAGCTATTTGGGCTAAATTAATTCCCGATTACCCGGTAAATCTCGAGAACCTTGATGCACGATATAAAAGTAAACACGATGAAAACAAAAATTTTATTCGCTTAATTGGCTCCGGTTGCCTGATTAGTATTTTTTTATCAATGATGGGATTGTTTGCGATTTCAGCTGATCAAAGTTTAAAATGTACCAAAGAGATAGGTATCCGTAAAGTAAACGGAGCCAAAGTCTCCGAGATATTAATCATGCTCAACAAAGATTTTGTAAAATGGGTAGCCATAGCTTTTGTAATAGCCACCCCAATTGCTTATTACTTAATGAATAGTTGGCTTGAAAACTTCGCCTACAAAACCGAACTGACCTGGTGGATATTTGCCTTGGCAGGTGCACTGACTTTGAGCATTGCTTTGCTGACAGTAAGTGGAATAACCTATAGAGCCGCTCGAAGGAATCCTGTGGAAGTCTTGAGATATGAATAATTCTGATGAATCTTTAAAAATATGTATTTATGAAAAATAGTATTAAATCTGCCTTTCAAAGTTTTTACAATTTTAAGATATACACTTCCATAAATCTTTTTGGATTACTACTGGGCTTAAGTTGTTCTACTGTAATTTTCTTGTATGTAAGTTTTGAATTTTCATTCGATAATTTTCATCTGGATAAAGAGCGTATTTTTCGTGTAAACGAAATATCGACAAGCCCTAAAAGCAGAGATATTAGTCCTTCACTTAGAATGCCTTATGGGCCTGCTCTGAAAAACGAAATTTCAGAGATAGAAGATGTTGTTAGATTGCGGAATAACTGGCATATAAACACTTTGAAATATGATGATAAGGAGATCTCACTTGAGAAGGCCATTTTCGCCGATAGTAATTTATTCAGTTTTTTCTCTTTTGATATAATCTACGGGAATCCTAATCAACTCTTGGCTAGCAAGAATAGCCTTGTACTGACACGGAAAATTTCTGAGCGACTGTTTGGAAACGAAAATCCAATAGGCAAACTTGTCGACTACGATAATGACTCCTATACAATAACCGGAGTTGTTGAAGATGTCCCCTTAAATTCTCACATTCAGTTTAATGCTGTTTTCCCTATGGAAACATTAATCGGTTCCCCTGATGTGCATATTGGCTGGGATGGCGGAATATCAGCAGCTACTTTTGTCAAGCTTTATTCAAGTGAATTAGAAAAAACTGTTGAGGAAAAGCTGCCCAATTTTTTATGGGAAAAAGTAAATAAAAAGAATGAAGATTCTGGTTTTCGAAACGAATTCTTTTTAGAACCCTTAGATCAAATACATTTATTCTCGAAAGTTGATTGGGACAGCAATAGCAAGGATGGAAAATTTGTAATACTATTATTTTTCATCGGAAGTTTAATTCTGCTGATTGCAATTATCAATTATCTCTTTATTTCCAATGGTACTTTAACCCTTCGGATGAAGGAGTTTAGTATTAAAAACTATTTCGGGTTAGGAGAATCAGGTATTAGAAAACAGATATTTATAGATTCGCTCCTTCTGTTCATAATGGCCGGAATTGCTTCAGTTATTTTGCTTTTTGCATTTGAAAATTCAATTACTCAATTGTTTAAGGCGGATTTCCTATCCTTTCAGTTAAAGAAGAATATGTTCTTTTTGCTAATTGCAATTTTTGCGCTCAGCAGTATGACAAGTTTCATTCAATTTGTTACCCACAAAAGAAAAGTAGTTGCTGCTTCAGGGATAA
>CAZTST010000269.1:0-4649 GCA_964616585.1 uncultured Draconibacterium sp. | reverse complement strand
TATATAAACTAGAAAATGGAACCCATAGAACGTGCACTAAATGTAAAAAAATATTCATAGCAGAATATTTGAAATTAAGTGTTTGGGATGTTGACCCAATGGTTGATGAATCATTATATAAAAAAATAATTGAACAATTAAAAATTTCAGGGAATAGAATGTGGGAAGGCCGTCATAAACGAAATGATGGGTCTGCCTTCCCTGTTGAAGTAAACATTAAAATTGTATCTTTAGATAAAGATTATGTGGTATCAGTGGTGCGCGATATTACCCAACGCAAACAATCTGAAGAATTAGTTCAGAAATTATCGCTTGCAGTTGAGCAAAGCCCTGTATCAATAATAATCACGAATAAAGAAGGTAATATTGAATATATAAATCCAAAAGTAACTGAAACTTCCGGCTATCAACAGAATGAATTAATTGGTTTTAATCCGCGAATTTTCAGTTCAGGTGAAAAAACAAAAAGCGAATATAAATTACTTTGGGAAAATCTTTATTCAGGCAATGAATGGCGAGGCGAATTTCACAATAAAAAGAAAAATGGCGAGCTTTATTGGGAGTTTGCATCCATATCTCCAATTACAAATAAAAATGGGGAAATCACCCATTTTGTTGCAATTAAAGAAGATATAAGCAAACGCAAACAAGCTATAGCGGAACTTATTTTAGCTAAAGAAAAAGCCGAAGAAAGCGACAAACTAAAATCTGCATTTCTTGCTACAATGTCACATGAATTGAGGACTCCGCTTAATGCAATAATTGGTTTTTCAGAAATTATTGATGGGGAATTACCCATTGAAGATATTATACAGTTTAATAAAATTATTCAATCTGCTGGTAATCAGTTATTAACAATAGTTGAAGATATATTCGATATTACTTTAATTGTGGCCGGTGAAATAGAAATAACAAAACAAAATGTTGAATTAAAATCTATTTTTAATAAAGTGCAGGAAGTAATAAAAGTTGAGCAACATAGATTGAAAAAATACGATGTGCAAATAAATTACATTAATTGGGACGAAGACGATGAAATTGTTTTAAACACAGATCCATCAAAACTTAAACAAATACTTATTAATCTTGTTAAGAATGCTGTAAAATTTACAAACAAAGGGCATATTAATTACGGCTTTAATATGATTAATATTAACAACAAACCTATGCTTCAGTTTTTTGTTGAGGATACAGGCATCGGGATTTCCAAAGATAAGTTAGAAATTGTATTTGAGATGTTTAGACAAGTTGAAGATTCTAATACCAGACAGTTTGGAGGAGTTGGTATAGGTTTAGCTATTTCAAAAAGATTAGTTGAGCTTTTAGAAGGAAATATTTGGGTTGAGTCAATACTCGGAAAAGGAACCACATTTTATTTTACAATTCCTAACGCATAAACAGAAATAAAACAGATTGTTTAGAAGGATGTCACGCAAATCACGTTATTATTCTAAATTCAGGCTCTAATTCAAAATAATTGTAAAAGTTGTTTGCTTTTCCTTTATAGAGTTCAGTAAAACATCGCCATTCATTTTAAGCATTATTTGCCTGCTAAGGCTAAGTCCGACGCCGGATCCGTCCTCTTTTGTTGTGAAAAATGGGATAAATATTTGCTCTCTTATTTCAGCAGGAATATGTGGACCATTATTGGTGATTTCAATTCGGGTGGTATTATTCGATTGTCGCAGACTAAGTAGAATCTTTGGATTTTCGACATTTCCTAAAATAAGGGCTTCGCAAGCATTCTTCAAAAGGTTTATGATAACTTGCGACAATAGTTTTTCGTCAGTATTAACCATCGAGTTTTCTGGGATTGATTTTTCCAGTTTTATGTTATTAAATTTTGGATATGTACTAGCTGCCAAAAGGCTATTATCAATTAGTGTTGATAAATTAACAGGTATCAGTTTGGGTAGTGGGAGCTTTGTGAATTTTCGATAATTATCAACAAAATGCATTAAACCCAGACTTCGTTCCTCAATTACTTTAAGCCCTTTTACGGTGTTATGAATTGTCTTAGAATCTAAATCTATCACCTCAATGGCTTTATTATTTCTAGTGAAATAGGCTGAAATAACTTGAGATAATGTAGTGATGGGCGCAATATTATTCATGATTTCGTGTGATAAAGTTCGAGCAAGTTTGATCCATGCATCTACTTCGCCATTATCAAGTTCTTTTGTTATATCGCTAACAGCTACTAATTTGATTATTTCTTTTGAAGTCTTAATTTCTGATAATTTGAACAATAGCTTTTG
This sequence comes from uncultured Draconibacterium sp., assembly GCA_964616585.1. Lineage (GTDB taxonomy): Bacteria > Bacteroidota > Bacteroidia > Bacteroidales > UBA12170 > UBA12170. The sequence continues at coordinate 2,391 of CAZTST010000269.1, read as the reverse complement.
CCCATATTTATTTTCAAAAATGGCTGATTGATGATGAGCCTTCTGATTTGAATTCATAATAAAATCCGGTAACACCTGATCTATAGGTTTTAGCGCATTAACATGATGATATTCCTGTAAATTGGTGAGTTTTACTGCAGCAGGATTTATATTAATGACTCTTCCGTTTTCATTGATTGAAAAAAGTCCGGTAGCCGATTGATTGATTACAGAACGATAATGTTGTTCTTGAGTGCTAATGTCTATTTTTGTTTGTTTGAAAAGATTGTTTAACCGTTCTATTCCAATATATACATCATCGATAGCTTTGTTGCCTGATTTGCTTGGTACCTTTAACGAAGTGTCTTCATTCTCAATACCTAATAAGAAAAAAGCCATCCATTCATTTATAGTATTGAAATACTTGATAATATTAAAAATAGCTCCCGTCAATAATATCAAGGGCAACAAGCATAAAATATAGGCTTGCTTTTCGAAGCATAAAAATGCGATTACCATCGAAAGCAAAATGATTATTATCAATCTTAGTATAATGGCAATATAGAAATGTTTATATCCCATACTTCTTTAGTTTATTGTAAAGGGTTTGACGCGTTATGCCGAGGTTTATTGCCACAGCACTCATATTGCCCTGTTTTTTATGGATTGAGGCGAGAATCATATCTTTTTCCATTTCTTCGATTGTTTTATTTTGAAGTTCTTTTTGCAGATTAGTGTTGGTATCAGATAATAGAAAGCTATCTTCATTTAAAACTTTATCGTCAGCTAATATGACCGCTTTTTCCATCGTATGTTGCAATTCTCTAACATTACCAGGCCATTTGTATTTTAGGAGTTTTTCAAATGCTTTTTGATTAATTTTCAATCCTGATTTATCGTACTTATTTGCATATTTACCCAGATAAAACTCGGCAAGCAATACAATATCGTTTCCGCGATATCTCAATGGAGGCAGTTCAATAGTTATGGTGTTGATACGATACAGCAAATCTTCGCGAAAAAGACCATCAGCAATCATTGCGTTTATATCTTTATTGGTGGCCGATATCAATCGGATGTCGATAGGAATGTGCGTATTACTTCCTAACTTTATGATCGTTCTACTTTGAAGAGTTGTGAGCATTTTTGCTTGAAGAGCTAGGGAGAGATTTCCAATCTCATCCAGAAAAAGGGTGCCTTTATCAGCAGCTTCAAACTTACCAATCCGGTCTTCTTTTGCATCAGTAAAGGAACCTTTTGTATGACCAAAAAGCTCGCTTTCGAATAGAGTTTCGCTTATGGCTCCCATATCAACACTTAGCATAATTTCCTTATTCCTTTTGGAATAGCGATGTATCTCGCGGGCAATCAGCTCTTTTCCAGTACCGTTTTCTCCGGTGATAAAAATATTTGCATCGGTTGCCGCAACTTTCTTAACCATTTCCATTACTTGCTTCATCGGTTCCGATTGCCCGATAAGTTTTTGCGATGATGGATTAAGCTCTTGTTTTAAATTATAGGTAGTTTGTAGTAAAGAAGTATTTTCTAGTTTGCTTTTTCTAAGCTTTATTGATGCGTGTATAGTGCTTATTAGTTTATTGTTATCCCAAGGTTTTAAAATAAAATCGAAGGCTCCTTCTTTCACAGCTCTTACTGCTAATTCGATATCGCCAAAAGCAGTAATCATGATTACGCTTATGGTTGGATCGTATTTTTGAATCTGACTTAACCAATAAATTCCTTCGTTGCCACTGTTGATACCTGCCGTAAAATTCATATCAAGCAATACAATATCTATACGATGTTGTTTAATTGTTGAAATTAAGTTGTTCGGATTTTTAAGCGTGAATATTTGGTCAAATTCCGATTGCAATAACATCTCAAGTGCCGTTAAAACACTTTTATTGTCATCAAGAATTAAAATCTTGCTTTTCATTTTTTTAGGATTAATTGCTGTGCTTTGGACTTATCTATCTGATTTAATGTATTGTTATCTACAAAAGTAAAGATATGTAAATTAAATGTACATTGACTGTAAAATATATTTACACATAATTTTATTTTTTTTGATTAAATATCTTGTAAGTATCATAAGAACAGATAAATACAATTTACGGCATACGTCTTGAATACTTAAGTAGAGAATAATAGTAAAATTTATGAATTATCAAAAAGAGGAAAGTTGATTTCAAACACCAATTAAAAAGTGATACTAAAATTATGAAAACATTTTTTATTACAACATTGCTCATAATGAGCATTATTACAAACACACCTGCACAGAAAATAGATTTGAGCAATAATTAGTAAAAATTAAATCATTTAAAAAAGAATATTATGTTTAAAAAAATAAGTTTTATTTTAATTGGAATTATTTTATGCAGGTGTGTTTGTAATAATGCTCATTATGAG
>CAZTST010000268.1:0-4651 GCA_964616585.1 uncultured Draconibacterium sp. | reverse complement strand
TATATTACAATTTTTTTTGGATGATATTTCAGTATAACTTGTTCGAAATTTTCAATTAAATCAATAATTTGTGAACCTCCAAAACCTCTATTTAAAATACTTGGATTGTTAAAATCTTTAGCAGGATTTTTCCAAAATTTTATTGATGAACTTCCTGTGAAAAGGATTCCTTCTTGCAAAGGAAAATCACCATTTAGACTATCAAATGCATCAATTTCGTTTTGCCAAATCTTTTGATATTCCTGAGCATAAGAAGTAAACGAAATAAATAAGAATAGAATAAAAATGTTTAGGTTAATCTTCATGATTATTATCTGTGTTTATAAATATTAAACCACTAATTTAAGAAAATTACAATAATATATATTCTCTCAAATCTTCAAGTCATCAGATAACTTTCGCATTTAAGGTAAAATAAAAAGTTTTCTTCATCAACTCTTTTGGATTTCCACCAATTTGTAATTCAAATTCGCCTTCTTCTATTATCCATTGATTATCAATTCCGATACTTTGTAAATCCATTGAATTCAGAATAAAATCAACTGTCTTTAATTCCCCTGCTTGCAAGTCAATTTTTGAAAATCGGACAAGCCTTTTTGAGTCGGGCGAAACAGTTGCAACCTTATCTTTTACATATACTTGTACGATTTCTTTTCCTTCACGCAATCCTATATTCTTTACATCAATTGTAATTTTAAGCTCTTCAGAATTGGATAAAGTATCGGCGTTAATTCTTAAATTCGAATATTCAAAAGTTGTATAGGATAAGCCGAACCCAAATTCAAATTGTGTATAAAACCCATTGAAGCCCCAATTAACATCTCTTATATCAGTTTTTTTATGATAGTAGGTCATGTAATTCCCTGAATATTTTGGATAGGTATATGGCAGCTTACCACTTGGATTTATGTTGCCAAATAGTACATCAGAAACTGCTCTTCCTCCCTCATCGCCAGGCAAATATGCCATAACAATTGCATCGACCAAAGGTTCTATATCTTTAATAATTCGTGGGCGACCTTGCACCATTACCAGAATTATTGGTTTTTTTGCTAAGAAAAGTTTTTTAACTAATTCTTGTTGAATATCAGGTAATTCCAACTCATTTATATCAGAAGGCTTTTCGGTAGCAGGTATTTCTCCGACACAAACAATTACATAATCTGCATTTTTAGCTTTCTTAACAGCCTCATCTGAATTTATATCTTCAAGATAATCAGTTCCTTCGACGAATTCTACATTATTTTCTCCTATTTGTTTCTTTATTGCATCTAAAATAGTCAACTTTTTAGAGTCGTTATATTTTGTTTCTTGGCCAAGAAACGACCTGGACCATGCGCCATTTAAGATATTTATAGAATTAGCAGAGTATCCTGTAATCAATATTTTTTTTGTTGATGAAAGAGGCAGGATATTGTTTGTATTTTTTAATAATGTAATTGCCTCACTTGCAGCTTTATAATTTGCATTTATATGTTCTTGACTTGCAAATTCGTTATAATTTTCCGGGTTATTGTAAGGCATCTCAAACAGATTCAAATAAAATTTAAGTCGTAAAATTCTGCTTACGGCATCATCAATCCTAGTTTGTGGTATTTCGCCATTTTCAACTAACTCGACTATAATATCAACTATATCAGTATCCAAGGGATTCATAATCATATCTAAACCTGCATTTACTGCCATTTTGGTTGCTTCTCTTTTATTTTTTGCAGAAAGATGAGCGCCAACAAGGAAATCGATATCACTAAAATCGGAAATAATAACACCATTAAAACCAAGTTCGCCTTTCAGAATATCGGTAATATAATACTTATTGATATGACAGGGAATTCCGTTTACTGCGTTTGAGCTGATCATTACACCCATTGCTCCATTTTTGATTGCTTTCTCAAAAGGAGGTAAAAAATACTGTCGTAGGCTATTTTCAGGAATAAGTGCATTGGCTCTGTCTTTTCCATTTCGTCCTGCACCGTAGCCAATGTAATGTTTTAAGCATACCGCTGTGCTTAAAGTGTCTTGTAATCCATTTGCTTGAGAACCAAATAAATATGCTGTTGCCATTTCTGAAATCAGGTATGGATCTTCACCAAAACTTTCACCAATTCGTCCCCAAAGAGGACTCATTGCAACATCTGCATTAGGATTAAAATTCCAGGGAAGTGAAGCCGCTCTAGATTCGTAAGAAGTTATTTCACCACATAATTTTGCTAAATCGCTATTCCATGTTGCTGCAATGGCAATTTGTTGCGGAAACATTACTGAACCAAGCACATAATTTGCACCATGAATATTGTCGATTCCATATAAAACAGGGATTCCAAGACGAGTATTATTAATTGCGGAATCTTGAATTTTTTTTATTATTTGATACCAATTTTCCGGTGTTGCAGGATAACCCGGTGTATTATGAATAGAGCCAACTGCATAATCAATAATTAATTCATTAAACCTAAGCGTATCAAAAACAGCACTATCTCTGGAATCCCAATATTCACCTTTAAGAATTGCAGGCAAACCAATATTTAGCATTTGCCCGGCTTTTTCTTTTAAAGTCATTTGAGCTAAAAGATTCTTAATTTTATTTTCTGTGGCAAATGTTTCATGGCTACTGATTTTTATTGCATTAATTTTGGGTTGCTCCTTAGTTGAGCAACTCCAAACCAGAAAAACAATTACTGATAATTGTATAATTTTTTTCATTGATGGCTTTGGTTAAGATGGATTTTATCAATTACAACAATAATTTGAACAACTTCACCAGTTCTTTCAAATATTTGTTTACTTGTATTTATATCAATCTCTAATTCATTGAGTTGAATGCTTTTTTTCTTATTAAAAACGATTTTTAATCCATTGTTTTTCGCGATTTTATAAACCACTGGTATCTGACAATAAGTAAAAAAAAGCGAGTTTTTATCTAGCTTAATTTCCTTTTCCTGATTTTGAATATCGAAATATTTAAAACTTCTGCCTTCCTCTAAAAACTCTTCTTTTTTCAAAAGTCTCGGATTAAATTGAAGCTTTCCTTGCTTAACAAAAACGCCCAATTCTCCCATTCGGCTCAAAATATCTTCCTTAACCTGTCCTGTCATTCCGGGTTGTTGAGCTCCTTTATTTGCAGGTGTATGCGAATATGGGTCGGTAGGAAATGCTCCATAAAGTTGAGGCGATTTATGCATTCCAATTCCTTCTTTTATTTCGTAATATTGATTTATTAATGCGTTTACGATTATTTTATCTTCCTTATTTTCAATGGCTCTGTAACAAGATTCCTGAACTGCCAACAGAAGTTTTGAAACCATATGCCAATAAATGGAGCCAAGTCCTTCGTAACCAAAAAATGTTCCTGACCTTCCGGCAAAGGATTTATGATTGAACACATTTTCAAAAATTCTCAAAACTGATTCTTCATCCTTTTCTATAAGTGCTTTATATTTTGATTCAGAAAGTATTGATAAAGCATCTTTAAGGCTGTTTGCATTGTTAAAACCACCATTGAAATGATAATTGCCTGCTACGTCTTTTTCAATAATTTGTGTATTTCCGTCTTTTAAAAGTTGAGTTAGCAAGGATGACTTCTCAACTTCATCATTAGGAATATTATTCTTATCAACAAATCTGAGTAATTGCTTATTTGGATATAAGACATAACTGTTCTGATCTTTTCGATACAACTTGCTGCTTTTTAAACTATGAAGAATAGATAAACACTCAATAGAGGAAAGCGTGGATGAGCCCAAAACAGCTACTTGTCCTTCAAGCATTTCAGGAAGATGCGCAATTGAAATTTCGTTATCGTTTTCAACAGCCATCAAATTATAGGAATGATAGAGATTATCTGCTCTTTTGTTAGCTTTAATTGTGTAATCAAAATACTTTAACGACACATCAAAAAAGTTAATCAATTCAATTTTAGTAATATTCTTCTTTATAGCGCTATGGGAATTCAGATATATTTTTGAACGGTAGTTTCCTCCCGCATTGCCTAAGCCATCCAATATACTTTTCCGATCTTTATCAGAAATTTTACCGGAAAGAATGTCCTGATATTGATAGAAAACATTAACCACATCATTAAAGAAAACTGCTAATTCTTCTGAAACATTAAATTTATCAGCTTCTGATTTGATTGTTATTTCTTTGAAAAAACTAAAAAATCTTCTTAAATAATAGAGCGTTACCATAGAAACACCATTGCCAACCAAAGCATTATTCGCATCGTTCCATTCCGGTCGCTGAGTATTCATCCAGATTCCTGCGTCCGGAATAAAATTGGAACACTTTGCTAATGCCGTGACCAATAATTTCTCGATAAGATTGGCCGTGCAGATTGAGTTATTTCTATCAAACAACAGTGCTCCATCGGCACCCAAAGTCATTTTTCGTTGATTGATTTTCTCATTTAATTCGTGGTCGAATAAAATGGTATCTTTTGGGTTTTTTAGAATATCTGAATAGCCTTTAATCTTATAAGGAACATTAGCGAATACAAAAATATCCCGGTCGAAATAAGCCGCCAGTTTATTCGGATAATGATTCTCGGAGAATTCCAGAAACTTCAATAAATAGATGATTTGATGATCGCCCCAATAGCCAATAAACGACCAAGGATCATTTGGTTCAATAACTTCCCAATCAAATCCGTTTT
>CAZTST010000267.1:0-4683 GCA_964616585.1 uncultured Draconibacterium sp. | reverse complement strand
TCTCTATCATTTGGCTCATTGTTTATTGCTTGCGTTAATTTTATGAGTAGAACGCCTTACCGTTTGTGGGCTTAGAATAAGGCGATCTCAGACTATTAATGGTTACTTTTACAAAAACAATACCCATAAATTTCAATTATTTTTCAACAATATTTTAACTTATTGAAAAACCTTTCTTAACCAAGTTTACAATTAAAAAACAGAATCGCTTTTATCAAAAATCTTTTTTTGCTGATTCAGGAAAAACGACTAAGTGCAAAATCAAAAGTTTTAGCATAAAAAAAACCTCATCCATTTGTTGACGGATGAGGTTTTAATACCGATTAGTCAACTAAATGCCGCATATTTTCACTTCGTTCAATTAGCGGTTTAGTTGATCTTTCGGCATTAACCATTGTATATTCAAAATTTGCTGTGCGGCATTTTGAATTACAATTGGTATAATTTATTAAGAGATGAAATTTATGATACTTTCATTGATTTCAATTCATTTTTGTATAAATTGTTTGCAAGCTTATACTGAACCTCTTTAAAGCTTTTAATAGTATATTCAACATCTTCCAAAGAATGATCGGCAGTTGGAATAATACGAAGCAAAATGATGCCTTTTGGTACAACAGGATAAGTAACGATAGAGCAGAAAATATTGTAATTTTCGCGTAAATCGTAAGTAACTTGAGTTGCATCAGTAACACCGCCCTTCAATATTACGGGAGTAACCATAGATTCGGTTTCACCAATATAAAAGCCTGCATCAAGCAATCCTTTTTGCATTGCCCTTACAATTGTCCAAAGTTTGCTCAATAATTCGGGTCTTGTCCTAATCATATCCAAACGCTTCAAAGCACCAATGACCATTGGCATTGGAAGCGATTTAGCGTAGATTTGAGAACGCATAGAATATTTTAAGAATTGGATAACTTGAGCATTTCCTGCAACAAAACCACCGATTCCGGCCATAGATTTTGCAAAAGTTCCGAAATAAACATCAATTTCGTCAGCAACATCATAATGAACGTGTGTTCCGCGTCCTTCTTCACCCATAGTACCAAAACCATGAGCATCGTCAATTAAAATTCGGAAATTGTATTTTTTCTTTAATGCAACAATGTCTTTTAAATGACCAAGACCACCGGTCATTCCGTAAACACCTTCAGTTATTAGTAGAATACCACCACCTGAAACATCAGTTAGTTTTGTAGCTCTTTGCAATTGCTTTTCTAAGTTATCCATATCATTATGAGGATACACAAAACGTTTTCCAATGTGTAAACGCATACCATCGATAATGCAGGCATGAGCCTCAGAATCGTAAACAACAACATCGTGACGATCAACCATAGAATCGATAATTGAAACCATACCTTGATAGCCGTAATTAAGCAAATAAGCAGACTCTTTTTTAACAAAAGCGGCGAGTTCTTGCTCTAATTGTTCGTGATATTTAGTATGACCCGACAACATACGAGCACCCATTGGATAGGCCATGCCCCATTCTTTAGCTGCATCGGCATCTGCTTTGCGAACTTCCGGGTGATTAGCAAGTCCTAAATAATTGTTTAGCGACCAGTTGAGGCGCTCTTTACCTAAAAATTTCATGCGTGGGCCAAGAGGTCCTTCCAATTTGGGAAAAAGATAATAACCTTCAGAATCGGCAGCGAATTTGCCAATTACACTATTTTCCACTTTTAATTTATCAAATAAATCCATTGTATTTTATAGTTTTTTTCGTATTAAGATAAAAAGAAATGCAAAGCTATCTTAAAAATTATAATCTGCAAAAAATAGTAATTATTATTTAAAGTTATGTCGATTTAAAATTCCTGAATTTAAAAGGAATGTTATAGTCCTCTTTAATATGTTTTTTTGAATAACAAAGATATGTTAACATTTCTTGCCAATAATTTACTGTTTTCCTCTTTTAATTTGCTCAAAACGCCATTCACATAATTGCTTAAATCTATTCATTACATTTTGGGTAACTTTATTATGGATAATCGCCCATATTCTAACTACCAAGTGTTTGTGCGTTAGATTTTTTTGTCCAAAAAAATCAAAACCAACAGCAAAAAATATCTGAGATTGCTCTTTCTCATCAAGTTCAGAAATTGAAGATCGAACATACATCGAAAAAAAACCAATAGGGTATCCACCACTACAATCGTAAAGAAGATAACGTGCATTATCAGAATCGTTTACGCTTGGAACTGATTGAATTTTTCGTGCATTTAGGCTGAATAAAGGAATGTATTTAAATCCTAATATTCCATTTTTGATTCCAAAGGGATATTTACTTTTGCCAAAAGGCAGAATTTGAATATTTTCTATTTTATTATCTATTCGGAAAACTTTAGCAATATGATTTGGCCAACAGGTAGAATCGCCATTCCAATTTAATAACTCCTCAAAAATATAATTGGCAGGAGCATTTACACCAATTTTATGAACGTTTAAAACTGAATATTTGCCGGCGTCCATATCTATACGCTGCAATATTCTATTTCGGAAATTTAATCGATCTTGAATTGTTTTAAACTTAATAAATGTTTTAAAATCAGGTGCTTTTAACAAAAAAAACCAAATATCCGTGAATATATTTTTACTTCTGCCAGGCGGTCGCATAAGTAATTGATAAGAATTTGTAACTCTGCTTTCCAATTAATTTATGTTTAAAATGAAACGGAAACAATTAGTGCAATAAATATCGTGAATTTATTAACACAAACTGAAGATGCTAATGGAAATGCTATAAAAAACTGATATTATTTGAAAAATCAGAAGATTTGAAAAAAAAATGAGGAACTTCTATGCTGAAATTCCTCATTTATAATATTCTTATCGAATTCTATATTTAATACAATCCGCTGTGACAATCAGAACATAACATATCTTTCCACGAATCATAAGGATCGTTTGGATGAATAAAATTTAAAGACTTGTAAATTGAACCCGATTGAATTGTATCAGGAGTTCCCTGAGCAATAATTGTATGGCAAAGATTACAATCTCTTGATATTACTCGTCCGTCTTTTGTAGAGTGTCTATCATTATGACAACGGAAGCATCCGTTAAATTCGAGATGCCCAATATGATTTGGATATGCATTCCATTTAACACCCATTTCGGGGAAAACATTTTTTACGAATTCATCTTGAATTCCTTTAATCGCCTGAGATATTAATTCAGGCTTTTTTGTATAAATGTCTTCATAAGAGGTTGCATAATAATTTTTCACTTCCGATTCAATGAATAATAATGCACTATCGGTAGATTTAAAATCATTTGCGAGAATTTGCATTGCAAGTACTTTAATACCGGGTAATTCTCTTGATATTTTTCCGCTAGTTATAGCATCATTAATAAAATTTATTGGAGTTTGGTAATCGTGAGATGGCCTATTGTGACAGTCCATACAATCAACCTTTCTTAGTGAGGCAGTTTTAATTTGTTCTTCCGAAAGTTTGTCATCATCATCTTCATATATTCTAACGACACCGGTTTTTAAATTTGTATATTTTACCCACGGAATACTTGTTCTACTGCTGTCTTTAGCAATGTATTCCACTTTTATATCAGGATTTATGTGCCAATGTATTCCTTCCTCTAATCCTAATGCACTATAAGCAGGACCTATTTTCATTTGAAGGTTAATATCCCATTCTGTATTATCTTCATCATGTAAATAATGTTTATTCATGACCAACTTTCTGGCATAAAACTTTTCAGGCCAATGGCATTCTTCACAAGTTTCTTGGGCAGGTCGTAAATTTTGAATAGGCGTAGGTATTGGTCGCGGAAAAATCCCGGTAGTTACGGCATAAACCTGATATAATCCGGAGAGTTTTGAACGGGCATACCATCCTGCACCAGAACCAACATGACATTCAACACAGGATACTTTAGCATGCGAAGAATTATGATATGCAACATATTCCGGCTTCATCACTTCATGACAGAGTGTTCCGCAAAATTCAACTGATTCGGTATAATGAAATGCTTCATAGCTTCCAACGGCAGACAATAAGAGAAAAAACAAAGAGCCTATTCCAAAAATAACAATTGCATTTCTGGTTCGTGGTTCATTTAAATTTATTGTTGGCCAGTTTTTTTCTGGGGCAGTTTTTTGTAGTTTATCTTTCCTATGTTGAATAATCATACCTATCGGAATTATCAATAAACCGAGAACAATAAATGTAGGAACTACTATCCACATAAATAAGCCCAGATATGATTCTCCTTCAGCAAAAAAGAAAGAAATCACAAAAAGAAATACAAACATAAATAAGCCAACCAGTGCTATTATCGACCCAATATACGATATATAATTATAATATGAAAGGGGCAATTTAATATTACTTAGTTTAAAATTTTTCATTTTTATAATTTTAATTGTTTCTGATTTTCTAATAGATTATTCTAACAAAATGCAATAAAACTCCTTGATAATAATCCTTTGTAAAAATAAATTTTTTATTCCTTTTAACCTTAAAAAATACAATTAGATTGATTGATATATGTCAATATCCGGAATATTATAATTATTTTAGATTCAACATATTACAATCCAATAATTGTTTGTTTGTATAAACTATGCACAAATTGGTTTGTGCCAAATCAATTATTATTAAAACGTAAGCATTCGCTGAACTCCGTACTTTAAATTTTTTTGCCGGTCTTTAGATT
>CAZTST010000266.1:3957-4745 GCA_964616585.1 uncultured Draconibacterium sp. | reverse complement strand
ATCAATCCTAAATTTTCGCCGACATTATTTCTTGGAAGAATAATTGTTCGCAAACAATCTCCTTTACCTATTGGAGCTGTTCAGAAGAAATTTGCGTGGAGTTTAGGTCTGGTTTTATCAACAGTAATTTTTGGTTTATCCTTATTTCTTTTGAAAGACGTTAGCTTTTTTGACCCCGTTTGTATGCTTTGCTTAATATGCCTCTTCTTGCTCTATATTGAAACTGCTTTTGGTATTTGTGGTGGATGTAAGATATATATTTTAGCAGTGAAGATAAAACTATTAAAAGAGCCTAAGGAAAAACCCAATTGTATGGGTGATGCTTGTGAGGTTTAATGATATTTCTTCGTAATTATCAGTAGTAAATGTACTTCTAGCCAACGGTCTAATCCATTGGTTTTTAGCTTAAACCAAACTACAATTCTTCCAACACAAGTACAATCTTATTAAAGTCGGCAGCGGCATTAACAACTTCTTTAAACCCTTTAAACTGAGATGAATCTGCGAAAATTTCTTTGTAATATTCCTCAATAATAATTTTTAATTCATCGCCTTTAATACTGTGCGATGACACAAAACCAAAAATATTTTCATTTCCCTTTTTTTCTGTAAAACTCATATCTACAACTTCCGGATTTACAATTTTATATCCGTTTGGTATATGGACAACAATTTCCCGATAATAATAACGGTTAAAATCATTTTCGATTAAAGCTTTTCGGTTTTCTTCAAAATACATTTCCGTTTGCTGTCCAATGGTTTCACCAACATTAAGTAACAATCTATTT
>CAZTST010000266.1:0-3947 GCA_964616585.1 uncultured Draconibacterium sp. | reverse complement strand
TCTATTTCCTGCCTGTTCAAGAATAGTAGCGGTGTTTATGTCTGAAATAAATGCAAATTCAGCATCTTTTATAGATTCTGAGCTGCAATTTTCCACTATATCTAACTTGTTAAAAACGAAATTGGAAGTTTCATTACCCATAAGATCTTTCAACAGCTTTTGTTTTTGGTCTTCATCCATCATTTTATAATACTGCTTAATATAACCACCGCTTAATCCTTTTAGCCCGCTTATAGTAACTATTTGAGTATCTACATCTTCTGTATTTATGGTAATATCAATAATCATATTATGATAATTAGCATAATATGGCGATGGTTTTATGTATTTTATTTGGCCGATTGCCGATTCAAAGTTTCCAACCTTGACTAACTTTATAAATAAACCTTCTGTTTCTGTTAACTCGCCATTTATACAACCTCTTCGAAAAGCGTTGTTTGATGGATCGATGTAAGTATCATCGTCGGGTAAATAAATTAAATAATCATCTAAATAATTCCAGGATTGAAAATCGCCATCGAATTTAACTTTACTTCGCTCCGATGTTAAAACCAATTGATGATTAATGCCATATTTTTTAAATAAGTTAGCATATAAACCCACAATTCCTTTGGCACTGGAAACCTTGTTTTCAAAAATGTATCCAAAATCACTAAAATCAGCTTGGTGATTTTCTTGTATATATACATTGTCTTTCAGATAATTTTCAATCTGCATTGCCTTTTCCATTGGTGAAGCACCTATAAGCTGAATAGCATTAATCCATTTTTCTAATTGTTTTGCATTAATATCCAGATACATTGTTTCATACACTCTTTGTGCCGCATCATTCCATGTTAATCTCTGAGAATTACTTCGCCCAAGGTTATAATCAAGACGAAATTCAATGCGTGCTTTTCGTGGAGTGATGTATGAAAACTTCTCATCTTTAATGAGCGGAATATTTTCAAGCTCGCAACTGTACTGATTTCTTTCATCTTCTAAAACAACAGTCTTTGCATCAGGAAATCCATTGTAAGCTTTTACAGCATATAGAATATTTTTTGGTGTAATTAATTCAAATGAAGCCTTTTGCAAAGGATATTCAAATTGAAAAAAGAGTCGTCCAAAATTTTGACCATTCAGTCTTCGGATAACATAATATTCAATATCATCGCCGTTTTCAATTCCATCAATAGCAAAGATTTTATAGCTTTTTCCGCTATCTTCATCCTGTACTTCTTTGATGTTCTTTTCGTCGAACTCTACTACTTTTCCATTAGGTTTGATTGCTCTGGCTCTTATTTCAATCACTTCTATCACATCAGTTAGTGATATCCAAATTTTATTGAATTTATTAATGGATTCATCATTATTGACTCTAAATTTTTTATGAGTAGTATTTATCGATTGGAAATCACCATCTTCGGTATGATAATACTCATATTTCTCATTGAGAAAAATACCTACAACATTTTCTTTTGCATTTTCGGCTAATATTTCAGAAAATACAGGTTGTTCGACCCATACAGATTCTTTACCTTTTTTTTGGGCAAAAGATGTTAGAAAGAAAAAACATAGGGTTATCAAAAATAAGTTTTTCATTTTATACGCTGTTTTGAAATCCATTAGAAATCTATTTTTTTGAGTACTACTGACGATTTATACTGTTTGCTTAATTGTTTAATCATTTCATTCCACTTACTAATTTTATCTTCTAGTAAGACTAAAAACTCGAAAACAATCACTCTTTCTTGTATAATAAAATTACCTTCTTTTCTGTATTTAATGGAAAATCTAAATTCTTTATAATCAAATTCTCCATCTTCAGGAATAAAACTAATCTCGTATCCTTTTGGAATTTCGAAACGAGTAATAAAACTTTCTGTAAGATAAAAGTCATTCTCAATAGGCCCGTAAATACTTGAAGTATCAATCATTAGTGCCTGGTATGATTTATCAAGATTAAGATTCACATAAATATTATCTTGAATTTTTTTGATATAATCATGCAATACAAATTCATAATCAACTTCGGCTGGAATGTCGTGTTTAAAAAGGTTTATTACCTGATGATTTTCCACCTTAAACTTATTGCTTCCTTTATTTAATAATTTCGAAAAGCTTTTGTTATAATCATTTTCTTTAACTCCATCCATAGCATAGGCAAGTTCTCCTTTGTTAAATCCTTTATGAATGCGTTTAGCCTTCCCAATAATGGTGTTATCGCTTAATGAAATGTTAGCAGAATCAAATACAACGCTATACGATGCGGGCGATACAGGAACTTTAAAAATTTTAAATTGATCTTTGTCCAAACCTATCATAAGCTCTTTCCCTTGAATATTGTATGGATAAATACCATAATCAAGATATTTAAATGTTCCATCAAGAATTATAACGGAATCTTTTTTTAAGTATGTGGCAATCATATGATTATCTACAGCCGGAAGAGGAAATTCATTATAGGAATAAGGTATCCTACGAGTTCCAACCCATGTATAGTGAGCAGACAATCCGCATAAATTCATCATTTCAATAATCAGACTCGACATGCCTTTACAATCACCAAATCTTTTTGTAAAAACTTCTGTGGCTGAACTGGGAATTAAGCCCAAATAACCTTGTTCATATGCAACGTATTTAATATTGTTTTGTACCCAATAATAAATCGCTTTCATTTTCTCTTTATCAGAAAGTCCAACAGTTAAATTATTCACCAATAGTTCTAAGTCTGAAGATGGAGTTTTGTTCATTTCCGAAATAAAACCCTGATAATATTGGTATAAATCGTTGATAGTTCCGAAGTATTTTTTCTTCTGACCATTAATATTTGTTTCGTTAATATAAATGGCAACATGAGGACTATAAAAAGGAATCGAGTAATATTTACCACTTAAATATTTAAAGGGTTCAACATTATTTACTTCCCATTCTAAATAACGATATTTTCCTTGTGAATATTCTTTAAAATTGATATTCAGATCATTATCATTAAATAATTTGTAATCCACTTTTACATCGCGATGGATTTTTACGCGTATCTTGGAATTTATAATTGGAACATAAGATTGCAAATAACTCATCCTGATAAATCGAGGATTATTATAATTTATGGTGTAATCCAATGAAGCAATAGCTCCTTCTTGAAGTGCCGGATAAGAAAACTGAATAGTTTTTGAGTCATCGTAAAAAACACTGCCGTCAATATTATGCGATTCAATAAAATTATTCGCTTCAACCTTATCATACTTTTTACCTTTAGGAATTAATGTATATGCTTCCTTTTTCTGGATATTGGTAAATGTATTGTAATAAATATAGTCGTTGGTAAAGCCTTTAGAATGTTCATTAATTATGAGCAAACGTTTGGAATTTGTTTGTGTTACAACTAAGCTATCATGAACAACATCAATTAAAAAGTTAAAATCCTGATTTAAAATTACTGCATTGTATTTTGCATAACGAGATTTTATTTTTTCAATATCTATATCTGAACCGGCATAGCTTGAATAAAAAATAAAGCAAGCCGCTATCAAAAATAATGCTCTCTTCATTTTCTTAGATTTTATAGCCAATAAATTTACCGCTCCAATAATTTTCCACCTTTAGTAGAATACCTTTTTCGTCGAAGTATTTGGTTTCGCCATGTTCCAAATCATCTTTGTAATTAGTGATTTTTTTTTATAATGCCCGATTCCCAATACTCAGTATTTTCGCCCTGATTAAGACCATCGCTACTATAAAACTCATTTTTTAGCTTTCCATTAGAATAAAATTCCTGATATTTCCCATCTAAAAGTCCGCTTTTGTAAGTTCTTGTTTGTCTGATGCTTCCATCGCTATAATACAAAATTTGTGAGCCATGAGGAACAAAATCTTTAAACTGTTGTTCGTAACTTTTTTCTCCATTATTGTAAAAAGCTTTAACCGTATGATTTCCGTTCTTAATCAAAATTGTGTCGACT
>CAZTST010000265.1:225-4763 GCA_964616585.1 uncultured Draconibacterium sp. | reverse complement strand
TTTGCACCTCAATAAAAACGTTCATTCTTATGCTAACCAGGCGACACATTAGAATAAAAGTGCTTCAGGCATTATATGCTTATACTCAGGCGGATAACGATAATCCAATAATCGGGGAAAAGCAATTACTGAATCACTTCGGCAAAGTGTACGAATTGTTTATTTATCAAATGTCTCTTTTGGTTGAAATCAAAAATTTTGCCGAAGAAAGAATGATTGAAGCAAAAAAAAAATTCTATCCTACCAAAGAAGAACTCACTCCAAATGAGAAATTTATTAATAATGCCTTGTTGGTTCAGTTTTCGAAAAATAAAGATTTAGAAAAGAAAGCAGATGCTTTACATATAAACTGGAACATAGAAACAGAGCTTGTACGCAAACTGTTCAATCAAACTCGCGAGTCTGAAATTTATAAAAAATATCTTCTCAATACCAATACTAATTATAAGGCTGATAAACATGTAATTGAAAGGCTTTTTGAAGAGGTTATTATTGAGAATCAGAACCTGCAGTATTACTTTGAAGATCTTAATTTAAACTGGACAGACGATTATTTTTTAGTAGCCCAATTGGTTCTTATTACTATGTCGTCATACAAAGTTTCATGGGACGAAGCAAAACCTTTACCTCCACTTTTTAAAGATGAATTTGACGAAGATGGTGGACAAGATATGATATTTGGCAAGGAGTTATTTAAAAAGACCATTTATAATTCAGAAGCATTTCTAGATATAATTAAACCGAAAATAGTAAATTGGGAGATCGATCGTGTTGCTTTAATGGATATCATAATTCTAAAAATGGCTTTAGTTGAGTTAACCGAAATGCCTTCTATTCCTATAAAAGTTACTATGAACGAATATATCGAAATTTCAAAATACTTTTCTACTCCAAAGAGTAAAATATTTATTAATGGAATCTTGGATAATTTGATAGTCGATTTAAAGACTTCCGGAAAAATTAAAAAAACCGGCAGAGGATTAGTAGAATAATTCTACTCATAAAGATAATGAGATACAGTTTGTTAATAATCTTTGACTAAATCACTTTTCTCGCAATGCGTATAAAACATATTTTGCTATCTTTGCAGGCTCAAAATTTTATATGAAATTATGATAAATATCACGTTACCTGATGGTTCGATTAAACAAATAACCAAAGGAAGTACCGCTTTTGATGTTGCTATGGATATTAGCGAGGGTTTAGCTCGTAATGTGCTGGCTGCCAAAGTAAACGGAGTGGTTGTTGATGCTTCTTTACCCATCAATGAAGATGCAATTGTACAATTACTTACCTGGAACGATGAAAGCGGAAAAGCTGCTATGTGGCATTCTTCAGCACATTTAATGGCCGAAGCCATCGAGCAATTATATCCCGGCGTAAAATTCGGTATTGGTCCTGATATTGAAAATGGATTTTATTACGATATTGATTTTATGGATTACTCTATTTCAGATAGCGATTTTGATAAAATAGAAAATCGCATATTAGAACTTGCCAAAGAAAAACAAAGCTATAATCGAAAGGAAGTAACTAAAAAAGAAGCTCTCGATTATTTTACTAAAAAAGGAGATAATTATAAGCTTGAACTGATTAACGATTTAGAAGATGGTTCTATCACTTTTTATCAATCCGGCACTTTTACTGATTTATGTCGCGGACCACATTTAATCAATACTTCACCAATTAAAGCAGTAAAATTGTTAAGTCTTGCAGGTGCTTATTGGCGCGGAGACGAAAAGCGAAAGCAATTAACTCGTATTTATGGCATTACTTTTCCTAAGAAAAAAGAACTGACAGAATATCTTGAATTACTTGAAGAAGCCAAAAAACGCGATCATCGTAAACTTGGAAAAGAGCTTGAACTATTCACATTCTCAGAAAAAGTTGGAAAAGGGCTGCCACTTTGGTTGCCAAAAGGAGCAATGCTACGCGAACGGTTGGAAAATTTCTTAAAAAAAGTTCAAAAACAATATGGTTACGATCCGGTTATTACACCACATATCGGTCAAAAAGAATTGTATGTAACTTCCGGTCACTATGCAAAATATGGCGAGGATAGTTTCCAACCCATTCATACTCCGGCAGAAGGCGAAGAGTTTTTGCTAAAACCAATGAATTGTCCGCATCACTGCGAAATTTATCGCGCTTTCCCACATTCATATAAAGAGTTACCTATTCGTTATGCCGAATTTGGTACTGTTTATCGTTATGAGCAAAGTGGCGAATTGCACGGATTAACTCGTGTACGCGGATTTACCCAAGACGATGCTCATATATTTTGTATGCCTTCTCAGGTAAAAGATGAGTTTAAAAAAGTAATGGATATTATCGAGCTTATTTTTAGTGCACTCGATTTTAAAGATGTGATGGTTCAGATTTCGCTTCGCGATCCTAACAATAAAGAAAAATACATAGGAACTGACGAGAATTGGGAATTGGCCGAAAACGCTATTCGCGAAGTTGCCGAAGAACGTGGTATCCCAGCTGTTGTAGTACTTGGTGAAGCTGCTTTCTACGGGCCTAAAATGGACTTTATGGTGAAAGATGCTATTGGCAGAAAATGGCAATTGGGAACTATTCAGGTTGATTATAATCTTCCTGATAGATTTGAACTTGAGTATATTGGAGCTGATAATGAAAAACACAGACCGGTAATGATTCATCGCGCTCCATTTGGTTCGATGGAAAGATTTGTGGCTGTTTTAATTGAACATTGTGGTGGTAATTTTCCGCTTTGGCTAGCTCCTGATCAAGTTATTATACTGCCAATCAGCGAAAAATATCAGAATTATGCCGAAAAAGTTTTAACTTTGCTCGAAAATGTCGACATTCGCGCCCAAATTGATGTGCGAAGTGAAAAAACCGGACGGAAAATTCGTGATGCTGAGGTGAAAAAAATTCCCTATATGCTGATTGTTGGCGAAAAAGAAGAAGAAATTGAAGCAGTTTCGATTCGTAAACATGGTTTAGGCGATTTAGGAACAAAAAGTATCATTGAGTTTATAGCTCAAATAAAAGATGAAACAGAAATTATTTATAAATAAAAGGATTGAAAAATCCAATAAATTATAGGAGATACAAGTCATAGCAAAAAACATTCAATTTAAGGGTAGAAGACCTTTTAAAAGACCCGAAGCTCTACATAAAATTAATGAGTATATTTCCGCACCTGTTGTACGTCTGGTTGGCGAAAATATAGAGGTCGGGATTTTCAATCTCAGAGATGCTATTGATAAAGCTAAAGAACAGGAATTGGATTTGGTTGAGATATCACCAACTGCCAACCCTCCGGTATGTCGAATAATCGACTATAAAAAGTTTCTTTACGAACAAAAAAAGAAACAAAAAGAAATTAAGGCCAAAACAGCAAAAGTTGTTGTTAAAGAAATTCGCCTAGGCCCAAATACTGATGATCATGATTTTAATTTTAAATTGAAACATGCTGAAAAGTTCTTAGAAGATGGCGCAAAAGTAAAGGTAGATGTTTTCTTTCGTGGAAGATCTATTATTTACAAAGACAAAGGAGAAATAATTTTGTTAAAATTTGCTCAGGCTCTTGAGGAGTTTGGCAAAGTAGAACGTTTACCCAAACTTGAAGGTAAACGAATGATTATGATTATAACTCCAAAAAAGAAAAAATAACAGATAGAAATATCGATTATTTAATATTAATCATTTAATAATTAGTAGAATGCCAAAAATGAAAACTAAATCCGGTGCTAAAAAAAGGTTTACCCTTACCGGATCAGGTAAACTAAAAAGGAAGCACGCTTTTAAAAGCCACATTCTAACAAAGAAATCGACCAAGCAAAAGCGTAATCTTACGCAAACCGGTTTAGTTTCTAGTGCAGATGAAGCTAATATCAAGCGATTGCTTGCCATGTAGGTAACACAGTTTAAAACCTTTGCTTTAGCTTATAAGCCCGAAAGGCGCTAAAGTGAAAAAAACAAAAGAAAAAAATGCCAAGATCAGTAAATGTAGTTGCGGCTAGAAACAGACGCAGAAAAGTAATGAAAATGGCCAAAGGACAATTTGGTCGCAGGAAAAATGTTTGGACAGTAGCTAAAAATGCTGTCGAAAAAGGTTTGGGATATGCATACCGCGATAGGAAAGCGAAAAAAATTAGTTTTCGCCAGTTGTGGATTGTTCGTATCAATGCTGCCGCACGCTTGTACGGAATGTCGTACTCAGTTTTTATGGGAAAACTTCATGCCAAAGGTATTGAGCTAAACCGTAAAGCTTTGGCCGATTTAGCAATGAATAACCCAGATGCTTTTAAAGCTATTGCCGATGCTGTAAAATAAACATGCATTCGAAAAGAAGAAAGCTCGTCAGTTATGTCGGGCTTTTTTTATTTCAATTCCAGACCTTTGCAAAACCACCTTTTCTGTAATTATGAGTGGAATGCAAATTTGTTATAATTCTAATAATCATAATGTTAGGATTTCTCTCCGTCAGCCGACGGAGACCAATGTAACTTTACATAACGGGTTGTATATCTGCTCTGTAACATTTTAACTATTATTGCTTTTCT
>CAZTST010000265.1:0-208 GCA_964616585.1 uncultured Draconibacterium sp. | reverse complement strand
AGTAAATTGGAAAATATTTCTACTTGCCAAATGTATTTAGATAATTTTAAAGATATGATATTTCCAACAAATTTAACCTTATTATTTAGCTTTAAATAAGGTAATACTTGTATTGAGCAAGGCCGAAATAAGGTTGTATTTTAACTCGAATTATTTGGCTACTAAGTCCATAGGATTTTTTTGAAATCCAACATCGAAGCAGATAACT
>CAZTST010000264.1:0-4776 GCA_964616585.1 uncultured Draconibacterium sp. | reverse complement strand
TGTGTTCCAGATCAAAGGCTTTAATTTTTGATTCTTTTAGAAAATTATCTGCAATTTCTGACATAGTTTTTTGCTGTTAAAGAGTTTTAGAAATTTTATCAACACGAATTTTATGTCTACCACCTTCAAAATCAGTATTTAAAAATACTTGAACCATTTCCCAGGCAAGATTAAAATCTACAAATCTTCCCGGAATAGAAATAATATTGGCATTATTATGTAAACGGATTAACTCTGCTTGCTCAACCGACCAACACAAACCTGCACGAACTCCGGCATACTTATTTGCTGTTATTTGTGCTCCATTTCCACTGCCACACATAATTATACCTAAAGGAAAATAACCATCATTTACAGCTTTAGCAAGAGGATGAATAATATCAGGATAATCAACACTTTCATCAGAATAGGTTCCAAAATCTTTTACAATAAAACCAAATTTTTGAAGTTTAACTATTAAAAACTCTTTCATTGCAAATCCAGCATGATCGGAAGCAATTGGAATGGGAATATTTTTATCCATCATTTTTTTATGCAAATTTAAATATAATGCTCTGGTACTTCGTCCAAAGTTAAATTTAATTTTTATGTTAAAACAATGTTTATTTCCTGTTAATAAATGTGTATAAAAATTCTTTTATCAACAAATAACAATTAATCATTACAAATAAAAAAACTTATAATCTTTTATCCAAAATTATCACATCCTTATAAACAATTTGAAAGCATCAAAATGAGCAGTTTTTATAAACTTTACACTAATCAACACTATGTTTATAATGTTAAGTTATTTTTAATTATCAGGCATATAGTAAATCATAATATGTTTATAAGCATAGAGGTTTTCAACATGCAAGTTTTTGGAGCTAAAGTTATACAGCTATTCACAGCCTATAATAATAATAGTAATACTTTATATTAAATATAACATTATTATACGCTGTTGATAAAGCAAGAAGCTGATAAAATTAGATGGATTATTCTTTTGGATTTATTTAAGTTTGCATCAAAATAAAATACAACGATGGATTACGTTCAGGAAATACAGAGGCTTAAAAAAGAAAAAAACGCCATTATTCTTGCACATTATTATCAAATATCTGAAATTCAAGATATTGCTGATTATGTTGGTGATAGTCTAGGTTTAGCTCAGGCCGCAGCCGAAACAAAAGCTGATTTAATTGTGTTTGCCGGGGTTCATTTTATGGCTGAAACAGCAAAAATTCTTAATCCAAATAAAAAAGTTTTATTGCCCGATTTAGATGCAGGTTGTTCATTAGCAGCTTCTTGTCCACCTGATGAGTTTTCTATATTTCGTGCTAAGTATCCAGATCATATTGTGCTTTCTTATATCAATTGTACAGCAGGGATTAAAGAATTATCTGATGTTATTGTAACTTCCGGAAATGCTGTTCAAATTGTAGAATCATTTCCTAAAAACCAAAAAATAATTTTTGCACCCGATAAAAATTTAGGAGCTTATATTAATCAACTTAGCGGCAGAAATATGATTTTATGGGACGGAACTTGTGAAGTACACGACCAGCTTACTACCGAATCAATCATAAAAATGAAACTGCAAAACCCTGATGCAAAAGTAGTTGCACATCCCGAATGTGATGGACCTATTTTGGCTTTAGCCGATATGGTTGGTTCAACAACAGCCATGTTAAAATATACTCAAAACACAGATTTTAAAAAGTATATTATTGCGAGTGAAACAGGAATATTGCATCAAATGCAAAAAAAATCACCGAATAAGGAGTTTTTAGTGGTTCCAAAAGACGAGAATTGTAGCTGCAACGATTGTCCTTATATGAAATTAAATACTATGGAAAAGTTGTATATGGCTATGAAAAATGAATCGCCGGAAATTATTTTACCCATGGAAGTAATTGAAAGAGCGAAAAAGCCTATTGTAAAAATGTTAGATATTTCTAAAAATTTGGGGCTGATCTAAAAAAAATCCCGATAGCCAATTGCATATCGGGATGAAATCATAAATCTATAATTGTTTAACTACACAAGTTTAACATTTACTGCATTTAATCCTTTTTTTCCTTCTTGTAGCTCAAAAGACACTTCATCATTTTCTTTGATGTCATCAATTAACCCAGACACGTGAATAAAATACTCTTTGCCCGATTCGTTGTCTTTTACAAAACCATAACCTTTGGTTGTGTTAAAAAATTTTACTGTTCCTATGTTCATAATAATTTAAAATAAATAAGTAATTACACAAAGTTATCAATTTTTTGAGATAGTCAACTTAAAAGTCAATTTTCTTTATAAAAACGTTTTTTTATGGTTATTTTCGCAGCTTCTTAAAAAAATGATATGTCAAAATTTACTTTTACAGCATC
Source organism: uncultured Draconibacterium sp. (assembly GCA_964616585.1). Lineage (GTDB taxonomy): Bacteria > Bacteroidota > Bacteroidia > Bacteroidales > UBA12170 > UBA12170. Next base: position 2,413 of record CAZTST010000264.1, on the reverse strand, counting down.
TATTTTTGTTTTTCTACTATTAAGTGGATGCACAACTACTTCAAATCTAAGTCAATTAAACGATAAAGCTGCAAAAGCATATTCTGTTGGCGATTTTGAGACCGCATTTAACCTTTACAATACTTTTATAAAAGAGGAACAAAGCAAAAACAATGAAATTAGTGGTGAAATATTTGGCGCTGCGGCTAAAGCGGCTTTAGAAATCAATAAATTTATCGATGCTGAAACGTATTTTAAACAAGCTTCTTATAAAGGATATGCAGATGCTGATTTGTATGCCAGCATGATTAATATTTACAAAAGAATAGATAATTTATCTAAAGAAATTAGTGCTTTGGAATTTTTTGTTGAGCATTTTTCTTCTGACAAACGTTTTGCTGATATGAAAATTCGTCTTTTCGAAATTTATGTTCAAAGTGAAAATTGGGACAAGGCGGTAGCTATTTGGTCTTCGTTTAATGCTGAAGCTCAAAATGAGATTCATTTGATGGAATTATATCTGATTGTTCAACAAAATTTGAAAAATAATTCTTTATCTAATAAGCTTGCTACTAGTATTTTGAAGAAAGATGTAACGAATAAAACAGCATTAGAATGGATGGCTAATGAAAATTTTTGGAAAGCCGAAAATCGTTATCAGGCGGAGCTTGAAGATTATGAAAAAAATAAAACCAACAAGCAATATAACATAATGCTCAAAGCTTTGGATGGTGTAACAGCAGATTTTAAAAAATCGTTGAAATATTACGAAATGCTTTATAAGCTTTATCCTTCAAAAGAATATGCCAAATATATGTCTAATATTTATGTTCGTTTTCAAGACAAAAACAAATCTGAATATTACCGCAAACTTTCGCTTTAAGTTTAATATTTTCTTCCTTTCCAATCGTAGCTAAGAAATTGACCCAAAATACCACTAAAAGCAATAAATAAAGGGTAAATCAACTGAACAAAAGGATATATCCATAACAAATAGTTTTGTTTGTAGTGTTTGGCGAAAATATACAAAAGCACAAAATCAACTAAAAATTTTAGACCGAATAAATATCCAAATAAAATCAAATAACTTTTGTAAAATACAATTCCAACAGCTGCTATTATTAGACTTAGATTCATACTTAAAACTATAACGGAAATAAAAATAATCCAAATATCTTTATATGCTTTCGATTTACTTACCCAACGAATTCTTTGATTTATAAAGCCTTTAAAGGATGTTTGTGCTTGAGTAAAAACCACTGAATCCAAATCAAATTCAAAGCCAATACTTTTAGCTCCGAAATGCTTTTTAAAACTGTGCATAAGAAATAAATCGTCGCCCGAATGCTCTTCTTTTACCAAAGCGTTTATTGGCAAAGAAAGATAAGCTTGTCGATTGAAAGCCAGGTTTGCTCCATTGCTTAATATTGGCAAATTTGCTGCGGTAGTTGCGGCTGTGGTTGCCATTAAACTCAAATTTTCTAGAGCTTGTGCTTGTGCAAAAATATTTTTATTTTTTGTATATAATACATTGGCCGACACCATTTTAATAGTGGGATTTTGAAATAGGCTAACTCGGCTTTTGATATTGTTTATGCCAAAACTGCAGTCAGCATCAGCAAGAAGAATAATTTCTCCTTCGGCTTTGGAATAGGCCACTGTTAAAGCTTCTTTTTTACCAAAAGCGTTTTGTTTTTCTTTGGCCAGTTCCAATAATTTTAATTTTAATTCAGGATTTTGCTTTTGAAAATTTCTCACCAATTCCAATCCTTTATCGATGCTCGAATCATCGACCAAAATTATTTCCATTTTCGATTTTGGATAGTTTTGGTTTAATATTGATTCAAGCAGGTTAAGTAAATTGTTTTCTTCGTTGCGGAAAATTATTATCAGACTAATAGAAGGAGCAAAATTTGTTTGCTTTTGCTTGCTTTTCTTAATCTTTAAAACAAGAATCAACCAGACTATAAATCCTGCATAAATTAAACCTATAAAATTGGAAATCAGCATAAAAAGCAGAAAAAAGATTTGTTCAGTCATTTTTCCTAAAGAATTTTAATTCGTAAACAAAAAAGGTTCCAAAAATTGCCGGAATTGCCAGATTTATAAACCAAAGTGCGCTGCTTGCTGCAATCACATTTGCCGATAAAGCTTCAATATTTAGCTCGGCAGAACAAAATGTTTTTAAAACAAAAATACTTATCACACCCCGAATACCCAACTCAGCAATAGATATGGTTGGAATAGCCGTTAGCGTAAAAAACAAAACAAAAATAATTAGCATTCCTTTTAAAAATGGTAAAGAAATACCAAAACATGAAAATACCAGATAAAATTGAAAGGAATAAACTAAAAAACGCAATAAACTCAAACCCAGAATTTTCAGCAATTCATTAGTATCAAAATTTTGTAGAATTTGTAAATGACGCAAAAA
>CAZTST010000263.1:0-4824 GCA_964616585.1 uncultured Draconibacterium sp. | reverse complement strand
CAATCTTTCTATGAACTTCTTTTTTCCCTCGTTAAGGGGCTGCAAAGATAAATAAATTTTCCTTTCTGCAAACCTTTTTATTAAAAAGTTTGAGCTTTTTGAAAAATAATTTTCAGGCTTTTTTTAATGCCCTAAATATCAGCAATTAGCGGTGTTATACTGCAAATAAAGCTAATTAAATAATTGCCAAATAACACCGAATTTTATATTGGCATCGGGATTTGGGTAGTGAGGACTACTAAAATAATTCTGAGGCATAAAACCAGAATTAAATTGCTCATATTTAAAAAACAAGCGAGCACGTTTTATCTTTGCATTAACATAAATATCAAAATAAGGATAGTTCCCAAATTCTTTTTCGTTTTGAAAATAAAATGATCGTAAAGCGGGTAGATATGCATTTGCATAATATTTACTAAAATACCTAATATTTAAGCCAATCTCTAAATCCAAAGCACCTTTAAAAATTGTATTTGCATAAAAAAGCTTAGTGTTTGAATAAAATCTTGGAACTCTTAAAATTGAGTTATCACTAGAAGCTTGATAAATAAAGTTAAAATCGCTTCCCCAATTTCCAATTCGTATACTTTGAAATAGACTAACATTATAATAAGAAAGTGCAGCGCTAGATTGTTGAGGAGATGTATTTATATCGAAGTAAAGGTAATCATGGATAAGTCCAATCTTTGCTTCAATTTGAGTTAATTTTCGTGCAAGCAAAAGGTTTAATTCCTGATGTTTTAGATTTTTAAAACTATTTTCCCAATGAAAATAATTGCTATTAAAATGTTGATATATCCAAGCTGGCTGTGCTGAAGATGAGCTAAATGATAATTCTAATTTATTCAGCTTAACTGAAAGCTCAGCCTTACCTATTAGATTGTATGCAGAGGTGTTATCGCTTCGATATGAATAAATTCCTGATGCAAAGACATTAATTTTATTTGTTAAAAATAATTGCAATTTGCCCTGTGGATTAAGCTCTGACAATGTGTTGATTATAGTATCCTGACTATACCGATTCAATACCAATCCTAATCCAAATGAATAAGTCAGGAATTTTGGTTTCTCAATATTGTCTTTATAATCAGCATTGCTATATGATATAATGTTTTCTATTTTCTGATGACTTATACTATCAAATGTATTTGTAACATTTGAAGGAAAATCAGGAATGTTTGAATAAAAATTTGATTTACCATCGATATCAGAATACTGATAAATTTCTCTACTGTAAACAAAAGTATGTGACAGTCGTCCAAGAGGCGTAATCGGATCGAAATATGGCTTTTTATAATGGTAAACACTATATCCTGCCAGATTAAATGTATTTGTATCAGGAATTGCAGAAAAATCCGGCTCCGCTTTAGAAATATGAAAGTTTTGTTGAATGCCTATACCGGAGAATTTGATATAGTTTTCGGCTTTTGACAAATTGACGCTAATAATTTGCCTGTTTTGTTCAATGTTTTGTTCGTAAAGCGAATCGTAAACAATTCCACCATTTTCTTGAAGTACAAGCTTATTGTGGAAATATACACTTTCAACTGAATAGCGTCTATTCTTTGTTGTGTAAGCTAAATTTATATTGAAATTTTTAATATCAGTCTTCTGTCTGGCGTAAAATCCTTCATTACTATAAAGTTTAAAATCAATTCCTGCTTTTATTTGTTTTTCTAAAAAACTCTGAGCATGCTGGACTTTAAGAACATTTTCCTTCGCCGCTCCCATCACGTATGATAATTGAGTAAAAGGAGTAAGTGTTTCGATTAATTCAATCTCAGATAAATCGCGAATAAAAAAATCGTATGACTGAATACCAAGATCGAAAGAAACTTTTGGATTAAATGTGAGTATCAATGGAGTGCCGGCCGACCCCATAATTCCTAAATCCTGAGAAAAGGCTTGTGCTTGTTTATTTGGATTGTAGAATTCTATATTATGCAATATTGTATCAATTGTTGCAATTTGATTGAAACCAATATATTTTGAGTAAAACGAATATATTTTAACGTTTTTTGGATTTCCAACATTTAATAATGAGTCGTTTAGGCTGGGCATGCCCTCAAAAGGTTCATCGTCTGAAATTGTGCCTGATGGCGGAATAGATCTTTGTTGTAACATTTTTTCTTGCGCGATAACAGATAAAGAGAGCGCAAAACAAAGAAGTAAAAAAAAAGTTCTGAAGAAAAGCTTCATGTTTGAATTTTAGGAATCAAAGATAGAAATAAAACATAAGTTGGAAAGATTATACCAAGTATTCAATCCGTTTTTATTCATGGTGATAAGGTTCATTACTTAATATAGTAAAAGCGCGGTAAACTTGTTCTACAAACAGAAGCCTGATCATCTGATGTGAAAAAGTCATTTTCGAAAGAGACAGCTTATAATTAGTACGCTTGTAAACTTCTTCCGAAAAACCATAAGCACCACCTATAACGAATACCAGACATTTAACACTTTGGTTCATCCGTTTTTGAAGGAATACCGAAAATTCTATTGAAGAAAATACTTTTCCTTTTTCATCTAGTAAAACAAGGATATCGTTAGATTTAATTCTATCTAAAAGCAATTCGCCTTCTTTTTGCTTAATCTCTTGAAGACTAATTGTTTTCATGTTCTTTAAGGCAGGAATAACCAATTCGGAAAAGGAAATATAATGTCTAAGCCTTTTGCTATATTTTGAGATTCCTTCTCGTAAATATTCCTCTTCAGTTTTGCCGTGAAGGATTAGTTTGATATCCATGGTACATTTTTTGTTGAATAACAAAAGTACAAATCTTTAACATTTTAACGAAAGTTGTTTTTTAATGCTTGCTGAATGGAAATCTAAGTTGCATTACGGATGGTGTTGATAATTTGGTAATTTTGCATATAGTACTGATGTTATCCATCAGGACGATTGTATATTATAAAAAATAATGCAATGAAAAATAAACGATTTTTAGTGGTTTTACTCTTGAGTATATTTGTAATGCCTTTAGCGGCCCAGTCTATTGACGATGCTTCTAAGCAAATGAAAACAGCCATAAGCACAGGTAATTATTCAAGCTTATCCGATTTATTTTCTGATTCTGTAGATTTAACCGTTCGGGAAACGGATGGAATTTTTAGTAAAGTGCAGGCCAAAGGAGTGCTCAAAAGTTTCTTTGAAAACGACAAGCCCAAATCATTTCAAATAAAACATCAAGGCTCATCTAATGATGGAACTGTTTATGCAATAGGTCTATATGTTTCCGATAAAGGCTCTTATAGGGTTTACGCTTTATTTAAAGAAAAGCAAGGAAGTACTAAAATTGTACAACTGCAAATAGAAGAAGATCTCTAATGACTATTGAAGAAATTATTAAACAGGCACTTTACGAAGATATTCGTGATGGAGATCATACTTCTTTGTCAACTATTCCTTTAAAAAGTTTGGGTAAAGCTCAACTTATAGTTAAAGAGAAAGGGATTATTGCAGGAGTTGAGATTGCGAAACTCGTTTTTAAGGCCGTCGATTCTACATTAGTCTTTACTCAAAGAATTGCTGATGGCGCAAAAATTAGTGTTGGTGATATCGTTTTTGAGATTGAAGGCTCAGCTATATCAATACTTACAGGCGAAAGATTGGCTTTAAACTTTATGCAACGAATGAGCGGAATTGCCACCACAACATCCATTTATGTCGAAAAAATTAAAGGACTTCATACTCGTTTACTTGATACTCGAAAAACAACTCCATTATTACGCGAGCTCGAAAAAAGGGCTGTAAAACTAGGTGGAGGAGAAAATCATCGTATGGGTTTGTATGATATGATAATGATTAAAGATAATCATATCGATTTTGCAGGAGGAATAGAAATGGCCATTGATGCTTGTATTTCCTATTTAAAGAAAAATGAATTAGACTTAAGAATAGAGATTGAAGTAAGAAATTTGCAGGAATTAAATGCCGTTTTGTCTAAAGGCGGTGTAAATAGGATTATGCTTGATAATTTTAGCGTGGAAACAATGCGCAAAGCTGTTATTCTTATTGGCGGAAGATACGAAACAGAAGCTTCTGGCGGAATAAATTTGGATACAATAAGAAATTATGCCGAAACAGGCGTTGATTTTATTTCCGTGGGTGCTCTAACTCATCAGATTAAAAGCTTGGATTTAAGTTTGAAAGCGGTTTAACCTATTTATGATGACAGGGAAAGCGAAAAAGCTTTATATAAAAGCCTACCGATTTGTAAACAGTGTTACATTACCTGGATTTGACGGATTGCCCATGTCAAGAGTGTTTTCGTTTTTCTATAAAGGCATAGTTAATGGTGCAATAACAACTCGCTCGTCATCAATAAGTTTCAATCTTTTTGTAGCTATTTTCCCAACACTAATCTTTATTTTTACTTTAATCCCATTCATTCCTGTTGATAATTTTCAAGAAACTCTGTTAAGTTTGCTTAAGGAAATTATTCCGGAATCTGCCTGGGGAGGTGTACAAGAAACAATGCTGGATATTGTTTTACGTCCACATGGAAGTTTGCTCTCAATAGGCTTTGTATTAGCATTGTTTTTCTCTACTAATGGTATTAATTCAATGATAGAAGCTTTTAATGCCTCATATCATAGTATGGAAATGCGAGGAATTTTAGCTCAACGATGGGTGGCATTTGTCCTTGTTTTGGTTTTAGTATTAATGCTGGTTCTTGCTATAGCTTTTATCACAGTTGGCTCATTATTCACGCACTACTTAAAAAGCGAAGGCTTTTTACAAGATAAATTTATTTACTTTTTGTTTAATGCCTTTAGATGGATAGTTTTAATCGCTTTAACATATTTTGGCATTTCAATTAT
>CAZTST010000262.1:0-4824 GCA_964616585.1 uncultured Draconibacterium sp. | reverse complement strand
AGTCAGTCAGCGATTAACAGACACGCTTTTAAAAGCATTTGGAATTGCTGCTTGTAGTCAAGGAACTATGAATAATGTTTTGTTTGGCAACGATAAATTTGGGTATTACGAAACCATTTCAGGCGGCAGCGGTGCGGGTGAAAATTTTGCCGGAGCATCCGGAGTTCACCAACATATGACCAATACACGAATTACTGATCCTGAAGTACTTGAACATCGATATCCTGTTAGATTAGATGAATTTTCAATTCGGAAAAATTCCGGAGGAAAAGGAAAGCAAAAAGGTGGAAATGGAGTAATTCGGGCTTTTACATTTCTGGAAACGGTTGAACTCTCTTTGCTTTCGCAACATAGAAAATATGCGCCTTATGGATTAAATGGTGGAGAAGCAGGAAAAACAGGAAATCAATATGTTATTCGAGCCAATGGCGAAAAGATTTCTTTGGAAGGAATGAGTCATTGTTTACTTAATCCAAACGATAAATTTATAATTGAAACTCCTGGTGGCGGTGGATTTGGGAAGCCTTAATTAATTCTAAACTACAAAACTTTATCTACGCGGATATTTCTCCGTAGAGCTTGCCCCGATCCCAATTGCTATAGCAATTAGTATTTCAATTTTAGTGTTTTTTTGTGTTTTAGCGATTTGGTGGCAGAGTTTTTTCCATAGAAAGCCTTTCAAAATTTAAAATTATAGCCAAGCTTTAAAAATTAAATTGGCAGGTTCTAATTTTATTACTACCTTTAGCGCAGCATATTACAAAAAAAACGATGTCTTATCTACGCCCACAAAACGCAGTTTTGACTTCCGGTTTTATTTAAATAGATATAAATGTACTTATCATTTTTGAAGTAGATTTGTTTTTAATCCAAAAATGAATTGTGTATCTAAAATGGCTGATTAAAAATCGGAATAGAAATAAAAGATATAAAGTGGATAAAAGACTTTTTGCAATTGGAGATATTCATGGATGTTTCGATTCATTAAAAGAATTGGTGGAAAATAAAATCCAACTTCAAAAAAATGACAAACTTATTTTGCTCGGTGATTACATAGACAGAGGCGAAAGAAGTAAAGAAGTCGTAGATTTTATATTGGAATTACAGGAGAAGGGATTTGATGTTATTCCTCTACTTGGGAATCATGAGGCTTTGCTTCTGGATGTCAACGAAGATGAAAAGAATATCTCAAAATGGATTCAAAACGGTGGAAATGAAACATTAAAAAGTTTTGAAATCAGTTCTTTGAAGGATATTGAATCAAAATACATTAAGTTCTTTAAAGGTTTAAGATATTATTACTCATTTGAAGATTGCCTTTTTGTACATGCCGGGTTTAATGATAATGTACTAAATCCTTTTACTGACTATTATTCAATGCTGTGGAAATGCAAAGAATCCTACAAAAATCCATTATTGGCAAATAAGACTATTATTCATGGTCATAATCCTATAAGTATTTCTAAAAGTGAAGAAAGAGTTCTTTCCAAACTTAATGTAATTAATATTGATACCGGCTGTGTATATAATGATAAAGAAGGTTTTGGAAGACTTACTGCATATGATTGCAATAATCAAAGAATATTTTTTGTTTGAATTGATTTTATAGATATATTTGCTATTCGCGAATCGCGAATCGAATGGTCAACGAATAAATTAAGGATCTTACTTATGAAGAAACATAATGGAATGCGTCCACAAGATATTGTAGTTCTTTTGAAAATTATTTCAATAAGAAATGATTTGTGGCGAAATATAGATATTTCTACTTCAATTGGAATAAGTGCTTCCGAAATCTCTGAAGCATTAAACAGATGTAAAATTGCAAGACTTATCGATAGCAAAAAAAGAAAAGTAAATATCAATTCTTTCACCGAGTTTTTGGTTTACGGATTAAAATACGTTTTCCCGACAGAACCGGGAGCTATTGTAAAAGGAACTCCTACTGCTCATTCTGCTTCACCAATAAAAGAACATATTTCATCCGATGCAGATTTTTATGTATGGCCTAATGCGAATGGCACACATAGAGGTCAAGCTATTGAACCTTTATACAATACACTTCCTCATATAGTTCAGCACAATAATACATTATTCTATGAACTTCTAACAATTGTTGACACCATTCGAGTTGGTCGTGTAAGGGAAATAAAAATTGCAATCGACGAATTAAACAAGCGCTTAAAAAATGCCTAGTACAAATATTCTTATGCTTCAAACTGTTGCTAATGGTTTGGGAGAATTGAGAGATGAAATGGTTTTTGTAGGTGGTGCGGTTGCTGAACTTTATGCAGATAATCCGGCAGCCTCGGAAATCAGACCAACGATTGATGTTGATTGTGTAATTGAGATTAGATCAAGACTTCAATTTGCAAGTATGGAAGAAAACCTTAGAGCCAAGGGATTTAAAAACGACATATCAGAAGGAGCACCTATTTGCAGATGGATTTACAAAGATATTAAGGTTGATGTTATGCCAACAGATTCAAGTATTCTTGGATTCAGCAATCGGTGGTTCGAAGAAGGAGCTGATATTAAAATATCAAAACAGCTCCCCGATGGAACAGTAGTATTTGTATTTCCACCGGAGTATTATTTGGCATCAAAATTTGAGGCTCATAAAGAACGAGGTGGAAATGATTTACGCCAAAGCCATGATTTTGAAGATATTATTTACATTTTAGATAATTGTCCTGACATACTGCATAATATCAATGCTTCAAATCCAAGTGTCAAAATGTATATAAAAAAAGAATGTCAAAACCTTTTGGAAAATCCAAACATCACTGAAGGAATTGAGACTGCTTTATCTTATGGCTCGGGAGAAGAAAGCGGCGATATATTAGGTATGCTAATTCGTGAAATTGCTGAAATCGAATAATGGAGAAAGGTAAACAGACATATATAAGTGGATATAATTACAATGTGATTAGAAGTATTGATGGAAATTGCAAAAATATTAGAAGTTAATGCTAAAGATTTATTGAAAGAAGATTAATGACCAAAGAAAATCAAATAGAAGAAAACCTAATCAGGCAACTTACTGATTTGAAGTATAATTATCGGCCTGATATCGTTGATAGAAAAACGCTTGAGCATAACTTCAAAACTAAGTTTGAAACACTGAATCGTGTTCATCTTACGGAAAGTGAATTTTTACGCCTGCGTGAAGAAATCATCAATACTGATGTTTTTGCGGCTTCTAAACTTTTGCGTGAAAAACAATATTTCCAACGTGAAGATGGAACGCCACTGCATTACACATTAGTAAATATAAAAGACTGGTGTAAAAATGACTATGAAGTTATCAATCAATTACGCATCAATACGGAGAATAGCAGTCACCGTTATGATGTAATTTTACTGATTAATGGTTTGCCAGTGGTGCAAATTGAATTGAAAAAACTTGACATTTCGCCACGTAAAGCGATTCAGCAAATCGTAGATTATAAAAACGACACGGGAAATGGCTACACTAATTCTTTAATGTGTTTTATGCAATTGTTTATTGTTAGCAATGCTACAAGAACAATCTATTTTGCCAATAACAAAAATCAACATTTTGCTTTTAATGCCGACGAACAGTTCTTACCAGTTTATGAATTAGCTGACAGGGATAATAAGAAAATCAACGGCTTGTATGATTTTACTGAAATGTTCCTTACCAAGTGCACTCTGGGTGAAATGATTAGCAAGTATATGGTTTTGGTTGAAAGTGAACAGAAACTATTGGTGATGCGGCCCTATCAAATTTATGCTGTAGAAGCTATTGTAAATTGCATCCACCAAAACCGGGGCAACGGTTATATTTGGCACACCACAGGAAGTGGTAAAACATTGACCTCTTTCAAAGCTTCTACCTTGTTAAAAAACAATCACGATATTGAAAAATGCCTTTTTGTTGTTGACCGTAAAGACCTTGACCGACAAACCCGTGAGGAATTTAATAAGTTCCAGGAAGGCAGTGTTGAAGAAAACACCAATACCGAAACATTGGTTAGGCGTTTATTATCTACCGATTATGCTGACAAGGTTATTGTCACCACCATTCAAAAATTAGGTTTGGCTCTGGATGAGAATAGCAAGCACAATAAAAAGAAGGAAAACAAAGGAATTCAAACCTTCAAACACCGCTTAGAACCGCTTCAGAATAAACGTGTCGTTTTCATCTTTGACGAGTGCCACCGTTCGCAGTTTGGGGAAAATCACAAAGCGATTAAAGAGTTTTTTCCAAATGCTCAACTCTTTGGTTTTACAGGTACGCCTATCTTTGATGAAAATGCCACTTACAATATCAGAGAAGGCGAACAGGCAACTTACAAAACCACCGAAGTTATCTTTGAAAAGCAATTGCATGCCTATACTATTACGCACGCAATAGAGGACAAAAATGTTCTTAAATTTCATATCGACTATTTCAAAGCTCGCACTGAGCTTGCCGAATGTGGCAAAGGCACTTCCCGAGACTTCGGGACCAAACCGGGCGAACCTATTGCACAACAGGCAGTAGTTGAAGCCATTCTCGACAAGCACAATGCAGCCACCAATTCAAGGCGTTTCAATGCCATTCTTGCAACGGCTTCAATCAATAACGCTATTGAATATTATCACCTATTCAAAGCCATACAAAAACAGAAGCTGTTAGAAAACGATGAATACATACCGCTAAATATTGCTTGCGTATTCTCACCGCCTTCACAACTTATTGCAAAAGAAGGCGACCAGCAAAGTCAAAGAAATGCTGCTGACATCAAACAATTACAAGAGGATGTCTCGTCCTAAAATAGGTTTACACTTCTAAAGTGTAAAAGATGAAAAAAACAG
>CAZTST010000261.1:0-4840 GCA_964616585.1 uncultured Draconibacterium sp. | reverse complement strand
CGTAAAACAATGGGCAGATCTCAATCTAAAATATAGTGTAAAAGCCAGTATTGATGAAAGTAAATGTATAGGTTGTCAATTATGTTATATTGCTTGCGAAGATGGAGCTCATCAAGCAATTGATTTGAATGAAGATAAAAACAACAGAACGCCAAAAATAAATGAGGAAAATTGTGTTGGCTGTAATTTATGTTCATTGATTTGCCCGGTTGAAGATTGTATAACTATGGTTCGTAAAGATGATGGAAAAGAACATATTACATGGAAGCAACGCACTGAAAATGATAATATTCCGCTTACATTTGATGATGAATTAGCCGGTGGTCTTGCTCATGAGGTTCGAAATCCTTTGGATGCATTAAAGAAATAAATTCTTTGTGTGTATTTGTGTCTTGATTTTTTGTTAAAAATGATAATTTCATTGATAATAGTATTGTAGAGAAATAAATCGGACTATAAGAAAATAATATTTTCCTTCATTTAGTTTACTTTCGGTATCTATCTGTATTAATTTTGTACTTTATTACTAGTATTCATAATAAATATTGATGTGTTATGAGCAATAAGTACAAAAAAATAGTAGAGAATATTTTGGCATTGGCCGATGTTAAAATTAATGGCAGTAATCCATGGGATATCCAGATTCACAATGAGAAATTTTACAAAAGAGCAATCACCGATGGTGAATTAGGCATTGGCGAATCTTATATGGATGGCTGGTGGGATGCTGAAAAAGTTGACGAATTTGTTTACAAAGTAATAAGCAATCAAATCGATAAAAAAATACGACAAAAAATTTCGATACTTATCCGACTTTTTATAGTAAGAATTTTCAATTTTCAATCTAAGCGAAGAGCATTTATTATTGGAGAAAAGCATTATGATTTGGGAAATGATCTTTTTCAAAATATGCTTGATAAACGAATGAATTACAGTTGTGCATATTGGAAAGATGCTCGCAATCTTGATGAAGCTCAAGAAAACAAACTGGAATTAATTTGCCGTAAACTTTACCTCAAATCAGGAATGCGAGTACTCGATATTGGATGCGGTTGGGGTGCATTTGGCAAATATGCTGCAGAGAAATACAAAGTTGAGGTTATTGGAATTACTGTATCCAAAAAACAAGTCGAGCTTGGAAGAAAATTATGCAAGGGTCTTCCTGTAGAGTTCCGATTGATGGATTACCGCGATTTGAATGAAAAGTTTGATAGAATAGTTAGCGTTGGAATGTTTGAACATGTGGGTTATAAAAATTACAAAACATTTTTTGAAGTTGCGAATAAGTGCTTAATTGATGAAGGATTATTTCTTCTTCATACCATTGGAAATATTGAATCCCAAAAAGCGATTGAGCCCTGGACAAATAAATATATTTTTCCAAACGCAGTGATTCCTTCGGTAGCTCAGCTTGGTAAAGCAATTGAATCTTTTTTTGTTATCGAAGATTGGCACAACTTCGGAGCAGATTACGATAAAACACTTATGATCTGGCACGAAAACTTTATATATAATTGGCACAAAATAAAAAGTCAATATTCAGAGCGCTTTTTTAGAATGTGGAAATACTTTCTGCTTTCAGCCGCCGGTCAATTCAGATCAAGAAGACTTAATCAGTTATGGCAAATCGTGCTATCTAAAAATGGAGTTTCCGGAGGTTATCAATCAATACGATGATTGAATATTTGAAATATTTTGAGATTTAATTTTAGTCACTGAAAATAATCAGAAGGCCATCAACACATTAGCATATCAACACATTGGCAAATTAGCACTAACTTTGCTGCATGTCAAATGTACTTAAAAATCAACAAAATATACTTCAAAAACTAAGTATAGAAATGCTTAATCCGATGCAGGAAGAGGCTCACGCAGTTATTAGATCTTGCTCCGAAATCGTTTTGCTTTCTCCTACAGGAACAGGTAAAACCCTAGCTTTTTTATTGCCAATAATTGCAGAATTAGATGCCGATTGCAATGAAATTCAAGCCTTAATTATTGTTCCTTCAAGAGAATTAGCTATTCAAATTGAGCAGGTTATTCGTGAAATGGGAACAGGCTATAAAGCTAATGCAGTTTATGGAGGACGCTCAGGCTCGAAAGATAAAATAGAATTAAAACATCCACCTGCAATTCTTATCGGAACTCCCGGCAGAGTTGCAGATCATATCAGAAGAGAAAATTTTTCACTGGAGAAAATCAGTGTTCTGGTTTTAGACGAATTTGATAAGTCATTAGAAGTTGGGTTTGAAGCAGAAATGAGTGAAATATCTTCTGCTTTACCTAATATTCAGAAAAAAATACTAACTTCGGCGACCAATAAAGTGGTAATTCCTGATTTTGTCGCTTTAAAAGATCCAACTTATATTAATTACCTTGATGAAGGCGTTCCTCAATTAAAAATCAAGACTATACTCTCTTCAACTAAAGATAAACTAGAAACACTAGTAGATTTACTATATCAGCTTAGGAATCAACCAGGTATTATTTTTTGCAATTTCAAAGATAGTATCCAAGATGTAAGCGATTTTCTAACAGATAACAAAATCCGTCACGGTTGTTTTTATGGTGGCATGGAACAAAAAGACAGAGAAAGAGCGCTTATCAAATTTCGTAATGGAACCTATCAATTACTGGTTGCTACAGACTTGGCAGCTAGAGGAATAGATGTCCCGGAGATAAAATTTATTATTCATTATCAACTTCCTCAAAGAAATCATGAATTTATTCATCGTAACGGAAGAACAGCTCGAATGCATAGTGAAGGAACTGCATATATCCTGCATTGGGAAAAAGAATATCTTCCAAGTTACATACAAGAAACGACTAGTTATCAAGTAGATGATATCAATGAGGAATCTGTTCCTTCTGCTACAATCTGGAAAACCTTATTTATTTCAGGTGGAAGAAAAGATAAAATTTCCAAAGGTGACATTTCGGGTCTATTCATAAAACAAGGCAATATTGAGAAAGACCAAATAGGAATTATAGAGCTTAAACAAGATTGTGCTTTTGTTGCTGTACAAGAATCGCAAGTTGATAGACTTATTCAAAAGATTGATAATAGCAGGTTAAAGAAGAAAAAAATCAGAGTGAATATTATTTAGAGGAAAACTTAGAGACTGTCTAAATCTAAAAAAAACCTTATTTGCTTAATTTGAATTAAGTCTTAACAAATCGTTAAAAAAATTAAACTTTTACTAAATCACTAATATTTCATTTATCTTTAATATCTAAAATGAAAATATTATGAAAACAAAAAGATTAATTATTGCAACTTTATTAGGATTAGTTTTTGGATTTGTATGTTTTGGTTTTGCTTCAAGTGGTGGAAATGCAGTTCCAATGCTTATGGCAATTAACATTATTCTTAGCAGAACTTTAATAGGTTTTGCCATCGGAATTAGTCGCTTTTCTTTTGCTCATTGGTCATTGCACGGAATTATTATGGGACTAATTTTTAGCTTACCTGCCGCTTTAGGCGCAATGCTTGGCCCTGAAAATCCTGAATTTAGCCCAACAATGATGTTTGTTTCTACAATGGTTATGGGAATAATTTACGGATTTTTAATTGAGTTTATTACTTCTGTTTTGTTTAAAGCAAGGCAATAATGCAATTTTATTAATTCAGATTAATCAAGAATTAATTTGGTTTAGATTTTTATTTAACTAATCAAGAGTAAAGAGAATTAACATTTTACTCTTGATATTTTAATCCAATATTTTAAAAATAAAACAAAATGAAACAGCGAATAATAACAATGCTATTTACACTACTTTTTAGTTGTGTAAGTTATGTTTATAGTCAAAAAACATTTATTGACTATAATTTTGATACAGCAAAAATCTATATCATAGTATTACAAGATGGGTCTCAATTTGTAGGGAATTTCTTACAAAAAGATTCGGAATTGGTAGTTATAAAAACAGCTTCAATTTCTAAAATTGAAATTCCGATTCAAAAAATCAAAAGCATTGAAATTGTGGATCCGGCAAATATGAAAAATGGAGAGTATTGGTTACCGAATCCGAATAAGACAAGATACCTTTTTGCTCCTTCAGCCTTTACTCTCAAAAATGGAGAAGGCTATTATCAAAACACTTATTTGTTCGTAAATTCTATTAATGTTGGAATTACTGATAATATTTCTATTGGCGGTGGAATCGAATTTCTTTCCACATTTGGCTCTTTAACTGAAGGATCATTCCAACCGGTGTTTTTTATTACTCCAAAAATAGGATTTAAGGTTGCCGAAAAGGTTCATTTAGGTGCAGGATTATTGTATGTAAGTGTTCCCGAATTTTTCTCAGATAGCAGAACAGGCTTAGGAATAGCCTATGGCATAGGTACTTATGGAACAGAAGACCATAACATTACTTTAGGTATAGGATGGGGAGTGGTTGAAGGCGAATTTAGTAGCAAACCTATTATTGCCATTTCGGGTATGACCAGAATCGCTCGTAAAACTGCCTTGGTTACTGAAAATTGGTTTTTCCCCGCCGACCCATATTATGGCGTAATCTCTTATGGCATTAGATTCTTTGGCGAAAAACTTACTGTCGACCTAGCTTTATTAAATAATGCAGATATTGCCAGTTCCATTTTTATTGGTATTCCTTATGTTGATTTTGTGGTGAAATTTTAGAAAAATAGCCATTCTGCCAGATTAAGTGTCTGTCTAAAATTTATTGAAAACTAAGGTTTAGGAAGTGTTACTTTGAAAGTACTGCCTTCATTAACATCACTTTGAACAGTTAATGAGCCATTGTTCTTTTCAATAAATTCTTTACAAAACCTACGACGTCAGATGGAGCCAGCTTTGGTACAGAACCCAAAGAG
>CAZTST010000260.1:0-4896 GCA_964616585.1 uncultured Draconibacterium sp. | reverse complement strand
AAACTCAAGAGCGTCATCATATTTATAAACTAAACCACTATTTGTATTTTTTAATATCCTTTCTATTGGTAAACAATTGGAAGCAATAGTTGGTTTTCCTGCATACATATATTGAAATAACTTGTGTGGAATTGTTGAATCTGTATGAGTACTTTTAATATGTGGAATCAGGCAAATATCTGCTTTCCCAAAGTACGTTTGCATTTCATCAAAGGATTTCCACCCTTTAAAACTAATTTCATTCTCCACTCCATAAAAACGGGCAATTTTTTTCAATTCATCAATGTAAGAGCCAGTACCGAGCACCCAAAAGCGTATAGGTTTTGATAATTGAGTGAGGTATTTTAAACCTTCAATTACAAATTGCAAACCTCGATGTTTATTAATACCTCCTGCATATAAAAGTGTAATAAAATCATCATCTGGTTTTGTTGTTGGTAATACAAAATGATTAAAATTCAAGGTATTAGATACGATAGCTATATTTTTAGAATTTATCCCTAAACGAATAAGGCGATCCTTTGCTTCGTTTACAACAACCACAATATAATCTGCCTTTTTACAATACTTAAGCTCGTAATTCTCCCATTGTTTATTCGTAGAAAGTCTTTTACCGAGCATTGTTTGCGTATGAGTTGCTATTTTTAGTAAAGCCGGCCAATTCTCATGCAAATCTAAAATTAAAGGGATGGACTTTTTGAGAGCAAACTCATATCCAACTTTTGCTAAAGGGAGATCATGTATATGAATAGCATCAAAACTATATGTGTTAAAAAGATCAGCGATGAAATAACGCCAGAAATTAAAATAAAAAGGAAATTTTAAACAAGCTACACTGCTTTTATAAATAAAACTTGAAATGGGTTTTCGGTGAATAATTGCGCCAAGATGCAAATCTAGGTTTTTCCTGTTTTCTCTTGTGTAACAAGCCAAATGAACTTTATGTCCATACGCTATGAGTGTTTCAATTTCATTCTCTACTCGAATATCTGGTGGAAACTCATGATCAAGTATCATTAATACCCTCATAGATGTTTTTTTTTCAAAATTAGAATTTATTTGGAGGTTTCTTTATGAATTAATTCTTTTGTTACTTATTTTTACTGAGAATTAATTAAATTTCTTTTTTTTCATACTTTATCCTTAGTATTTCTCTGAATATCAGCAAGAACTCTAATAATTCTATCCGCTGTTTTTCCGTCCCATAATTCTGGTATTTGGCTTTTTTTCCAGTTATTATTAAATAGTTTTTCCAAATAAGGAATTAAATTTTCAGGGTTAGTGCCAACTAACTCATTAGAACCAAGCTCAACCGTTTCGGGTCTTTCTGTGTTGTCTCTCAACGTCATACAGGGAATTCCTAATACGGTTGCTTCCTCCGTAATTCCACCTGAATCAGTAATTACTGCTTTTGCATGCTGAATTAAATAAACAAATTCTAAGTACCCTAATGGCTCAACAAAAAAAATGTTTTTACTATAATTGTCTAATTTTCTAATTGTTTTAGCTGTACGTGGATGAACAGGAAAAACTATAGGCAGATTTCTTACATTATTTGCAAGCGTATCCAGACATGCTTTAAGCTTGGATGTATCATCTACGTTTGCGGGTCTGTGCATGGTTAAAACGATATATTCGTTATTATGCAAATTAAATTTATAAAATAACTTTGGTTTAAATAACCTTTCTTTATTTGATAACAAAGTGTCAATCATAATATTCCCAACAAAGAAAATATTCTCTTTTGGTTTCCCTATTTTAATAATATTTTCATTTGCAGTTCGACTTGTAGTAAAAAAATAATCAGTGATGCTATCGGTAACAATCCTATTTATCTCCTCTGGCATAGTCATATCAAATGAACGAATACCACCCTCTATATGAGCAACTTTAGTGTTTAGTTTTTTTGCAACAATTGAACATGCCATCGTGGAGGTAACGTCTCCTACAACTATTACCAAATCTGTAGGATTTGCCATCAATTCTCTTTCAAAAGCAATCATAATTGATGCAGTTTGTTCTGCCTGGCTTCCCCCTCCAACATTGAGATTAGTGTTGGGGTGTGGTATATTTAAATCTACAAAGAAAGTTTCGCTCATCTTCTTATCAAAATGTTGACCTGTATGGACAAGTCTATAAATAAATTTATCTTGATTCTGATTATTCCACTTTTCTAAAGACTGTATCAAAGGTGCGACTTTTATAAAGTTTGGCCTGGCCCCTGCAATAATAGTAATATTCATAATATTTAAGTGATTAACTTTTTAAGGGTTCGTCTTCTAACTCCCCAATAAGGAAGAAACTTCAAACATACCGCATCCTTTTAGAAAAGCATTAAAATATACGGGGGATTGTTCTAATAAACAAAATGAGAAGTTGTGTTTGTAATAATAAATGTAATTTATATTGCTCTTTTCCACAATTAATACATTATACACCGGATACCTATTTCCTTGATTTTTAAATTTTTCCAGACAATAAAGTAAGTTTAATCGTTAATGTAATTGACAATTTGTTTTAAGGTTTAAAATTACTAAAAAATTCCATAATGGCAAGCGTTTTATTAAAATCCAAATGTTTCCTTAATTTTGAAGACTCTGACCGGGAGGATTCATTTATATTTTTGGAGCTCGGATTTTAAAATTGGAGGAGATACAAGAAGGGAAAAGAATTATAAGCAAGCTGAAAATTAAATAGAACCATTCAATAAATTTAAATTAAAGATAACTACATTTCGAAAATTAAGTTTTTGAGCATGACACAAAATAAAGCAAATACTAAAATTTTATTAATTACTACCGGAAATGCGGATCATTCAAGTTCTCGAATACGCGGGTTGCAATATATAACATATTTAGAATCAGCAGGATTTTCTGTTAAATGGCTGCCAAGAATACCAAGAAAAGCAAAAAACTCTTTTTTAAACAAGATTCTTTTTGCCATAGGTAAAAGAATTAATCTATTCCGAATATACACTACCATTGTAATGGGTAGTTATAAATTTCTTTTTATTCAAAAGTTCTTGCTCCCAAAATGGTTATTATTATTTTGCCAAAGAAAAAAGAAAAAAATAATCTTTGATTTTGATGATGCTATTTATATTTCACCTTTAATTAATCATTCTAAAGAAAAAACGATTAGGATGATTGAAGCAGCTGATCTAGTAATTTCAAGCTGCCCAGTTTTAAATGATTACAGCAGAAAATTCAGCGAAAATTCAGTGATAATTACTTCCGCAGTTGATTCTGATGTAATCATACCGGGTGAAAATACAAATAAAATGGTTACCATTGGTTGGATTGGAAGCGAATGGACTTCAAAATATTTATCGATTCTAGAACACGTTTTTGATGAACTTTCAAAAAAATATAAACTCCGACTTTTATTAATTGGTTCGAAAGATTTCTATAATTTTAAAATTGAAACAGAATTAGTTACGTGGACTTTAAAAGATGAAGCTAGCTTGCTGAAAAACATTGATATTGGCATTATGCCACTTTTCGATGATGAATTTGCAAACGCAAAGGGGGGATTTAAATTAATACAATATATGGCAGCTGGAAAACCTATCATTGCTTCACCCGTTGGAATTAATAGAGACTTAGTGCAAAATGGCGAAAATGGTTTTTTATGTGCTGACGATAAGGCTTGGATTACTTGCTTTTGTTATTTAATAGAAAATGAAGCTGAAAGAAAAAGGATGGGAGAACGAGGAAGAGAAATTGTGCTGGATAAATATAGCCTAGATGTTTGTTCAAAAAAATTAATTAAAAACATAAATGCAATCTGAGAACGGAAATATTAAATTTATTTTGTAGATAAAAAACAAGTTTATAGCGATTTTTCAGGTTCAAACGACTTGAAAAAATTGTTTTGCTGAAACAAGATTATGATATTAAAAGGTGACAGCCAACTTGAGATTGATATAAAGAATAACATTTTTGTTATTGACTCAACAACAAAAGGCTTCTGCCTAAGTATTTATCCATTGGCAAAGTTCAGGAAGGTGAAAGCTGCATGGAAGATGCATACAAAAACAGATGCAAAACATCTGTCCCTGCTTTTATCCTTATTTCAGATGACAAAATGCATGAAGTCAACGTTCTTAAATGGAATATTGCTTTCTTCATACATTGGCAAAACTCTGTCATTAATCATTTTACACAGCTAAAACAAATTTATAAGTTCGCTTTCTCTAAATTTTATATCAAAATTACTTAAGATATAATTATGTATATTATTTCTATTTACTTGATTATGTGTGCTATGTATATGGTTGATTATTGCATTTTTATTCCAATCTTCAATGATTAGACCAAATTTTCCTATTGCTATTGGAATTCCCCCAATTTGAGTTCCAAGAGGAATACAACCATATAGCATTGCCTCACAAAGAGCATTCGGCAATCCTTCACTCCTCGAAAACTGCGCATAGAATGATGCCATTTCATAGTAGTTTGTTAATTCGGCTTGCTCCATTGGTGACAATAAAAATAGATTTTGGGGAATCGGCTGAAAAAAGGTTTTAGCTTTATCTTTTACCCCAATTACATAAAATTTATATTCAGGCATATTTTCAGAAAGCTCCTTGAATCTATCCAAGCCTTTTATTAAATACCTTTGTTGATTTTCTGTGATGCTTACTGTCAATATAATTTTTTCTCTATTATGTTTCAAATTTTGATTCTTTTCAGATTTGAATTTATAGCCTGTATAAATAGTTTTTGATTTTGCACCGGGGCATAACTTTTTTAATTCATTTTCTAGGCTTTCAACTACAGGCAAACAAAGTGTAGCATGTTTAAGCGTAAATAATGTCATTCTTTTCCTTACCGGGCTTGAGAAAGAACCGTATTTTAATTCTGGAATATTTGTGACATCATACCCACCAATTAC
>CAZTST010000259.1:0-4945 GCA_964616585.1 uncultured Draconibacterium sp. | reverse complement strand
ATCAAAAATCGTTAATCGAAATTCGATATTCAATTTTTGTCATATCACTTTACGCTCCTTTTTCTAGGTGTTTAGACTCAGGTTGACGGGCCGATTGGCGATTGCTGACTAGCGACTGGCGAGTATGCTAAAATTAATAT
Source organism: uncultured Draconibacterium sp. (assembly GCA_964616585.1). Classification (GTDB taxonomy): domain Bacteria; phylum Bacteroidota; class Bacteroidia; order Bacteroidales; family UBA12170; genus UBA12170. The sequence goes on along the minus strand of CAZTST010000259.1, from coordinate 4,805 downwards.
CGAACAAGGAACACCGATTAACGATAGTTCGATTTTACTCACCACAAGTTTTAGAAGGAATGACGATTAGTAGAGAGTGCTATTTCTGAAATCATCATTCGTTAATCGAAATTCGATATTCAATTTTTGTCATATCACTTTACGCTCCTTTTTCTAGGTGTTTAGACTCAGGGCGACCCTTCGACTGCGCTCAGGGCGAGCACAGTAATTATAAAATCCCATGTGTCCTAAGTAATTCTGCCAGGTCAGGATGCTTTTTAGAATATTCCCTTAGCATAATTATTAGATTTCGACTATTCTCTTCAGCTTTAGCAGATTGCGCTAATGCAGGTTGCATAGCTGTACGACGATCCCAGATCATATAGGCCATCATAAAAATATAAAGACTAATCAAGATACCAAAACCCCAGTAAAAAAGTGTTTTTATATCATCAAGCTGTCTTTGCTGACTATCAAATTTATATTCCATTTTTGCTTCAAGTGCACTGATTTTTGCTTCAGTATTTATAGCCCGATCACGATCGGCTAAAGTATATGGAACTATTACTTGCTGCTCCTGTGCTAATGCATGTAAACTCATTATAAAGAGAAATAGCAGACTGATTAATACACGTAACATGATTTGTGAATTTTTACAAAGCTATGAAAAATATTGGGTGTATACAAGGGTTATGAATTTCTTTGTGATGATAGGAGATCGTGTAATACTGATCCTTCAATCGCCGATACTTGCTGTGTGGGCTAGCGCCGTTACCTTCGGTGTGGGCTAGCGCCGTTCTTTCCGTCGGTAGCCGGACAGGCGTAGTGAAAAACTCCTCTGTTGTGAATTTATTTTAATAATGCCGAACCTACGGATTTTATAAATTTTGATATTTATCAATATCTGGTATCTGCTTTTGCCACAAATGCACGGATGGATTTATTTGTAAATTATAAAAAGCCCTACAAATCAATTTAAAACCCAATATTAAACCCGGTAGAAAATGTTAACAGAACTCCTCTATAAAACTCAGGTGTCCATTTTTTTATAAGGTCTTCATCCCCTGTAATATTGCTTTTTGTTGCCTGAGCATAAATATATACATTACTGCTTATTTCGTAATTAAAACTAAGAGAAATACTACTATTCTTCCATGCAACATATTCCATAAACGGCTCTCTAACAATACTTGCTGAGGCATCATCGTATCTAACATCCGGGCCATGCCTTGCCAAGCTGTAACTTGCTTTCATACGCAATCCTCTGATCGGCAAATAGAGTAAACTAATAAATAGTTCATCCGAATTATCACCTAAATAATAACCTAGATTATAAGAATTCGACTCGTAGGTTGTCGTTGAAATTGGATGCTGGTAATTTCCGGGAAGACTGAGCGTATATTCAGCTGAAAGAATTAGGTTTTTAATAGGATAATTGCTCAGTTGAAATCCTCCTTTCCAGGTGAAAAAATTATGCTCCTCCGGTACACCTATCCTAGCAAATTTAATTTCATCGCTAAACAGGCTACCATAAAGATGCAAATGCTTGATCAAGCGAATAGAAATATCAGCAAACAGTTGAGAGTTTTGACCGGCTTCCCCCAAAGCACCGGTTGCATTTAGCGTGTGGTCAACTGATTTATAAATAAATAGCGGAATCCAATAAGCTGCATGATCCTGATCGCTGTAAATGATGGAATTCCCGATAGAAATATTCAACCCGCGAATAGGCTTCATAGTAAATAAATTGGCCGAAAGCCATTTAGGTCTGAACACAGTGCGATATCGTCCACCAGCATCAAGGTAAGATCGTGTACTGTCCAATACTTCCGATATTAACCATCCATGAATATAATTGAATTCTAACCAATATGCGGGTTTAAGCTTAAGCGAAATATGAGCAAAAGAAGGTTGATTACCGGAAAAAAAAGTCGCTCCTTTTTGATTATTACCCCATGCAAAATGGTCTTTTAATAGGCTTATACTTCCCCATTCCCAGGAATAGGATAGTCCACCTCTCATTTCGCTCCAATCTACTCCTCCATCACGACCTTTAAAATTTCCGCCTTGCCATGATGTTAAATATTCAGGAGCATTTAAAACTTGTGTAAGATGGTTGTCGCGTAAACTGGCAAATAAACCCCAATTTTTCCCAATATATGCATGTGCTTGAAGACCACCATAATTATACTTTTCCAAACTATTAGAATTTGAAAATAGTTCCCAGCCATAAACAAATTGAGCCTGAAAACGGAAAAGGCTGTCGCGATAAAAACCTCCAAGCGGATTTATATCAAAGCCAAAACCATCCGAATTTTTAAGAAAATTAAATTTAGGATTCAATTTCAATGGTTCATCCATTTCCAAAATATAAGCTTTGGAATAAAAATTCAGCTCTTTTTGTTGCCGCTGTGATAGTATTTCTATTGTTCTACTTGCTTCTCGTAGTTTATCAGCAATATAATTACGCGAAAAAGGTTTTACGACACTATTTATTTCTATTATTTGTTCGTTGGCCAATTCATCCAAAAAATTATAAATATTAGTATTAGAAATATGCTCATAAACTTCCTGACTATAAACAATAGTTTTGATTAAAAAAAAGAAAATGAGACTTGTGAGTAGTGCGAGTTTTTTCATAGATCAAAATTAATAAAATATTAGTTAAAGTAGGTGAAATGGGCAAAAAAGACTGAAGTGTCATTGATTAATATTGTTAATAATTGTTAGAAGCTTACTATTAATTATCATAAAAGCATATTAGTAGTTTTGCCATATCTTTTCATACTTGTGATTAAATACGGTGAGGACTGCACCTTTAATCGATGCAGTTACTGCAAAACCGTTTGAGATCCTTCGCTGCGCTCAGGATGACAGGAAGAGTGCGTCATGCTGTATAAAATGAAGCATCTGGTGCTGCCGTTTGAGATTAGCTTCGCTGATCCCTTTGGGGTTACCTGCGGTTAGAGCTGCACCGTTCTTCGTCGTGAAATACTCCTTCCGCCAAAAAAGGCGGACAGGCAGGATGACAGGTACACACAGGAGCGCGCTTGTCATGCTGAATGAAATGAAGCATCCCTACTAGAAAAAGGAGATCCTTCGTCGTGAAATACTCCTTCCGCCAAAAAAGGCGGACAGGCAGGATGACAGGTACACACAGGAGCGCGCTTGTCATGCTGAATGAAATGAAGCATCCCTACTAGAAAAAGGAGATCCTTCGACGTGAAATACTCCTTCCGCCAAAAAAGGCGTACAGGCAGGATGACAGGGAACTAAGGATGACAGGAAACACTCCCTAATTACTTCTGGCTCGTTTGATAATTATATTATAAAAGGCCAGAAAAAAATAACGCACATCAGTTCTAAATGGAGCCTGTTCATAAGCATCTAAATATCTAATTTCTGAATCCATAATTTCCTCAAGTGTTTTGGGTAAGTCAACATAAAATGGAGGAATTAAACCGGGTTTATATTTTAAACGTTTTTCTTGAAGTTCTTTTGTATATAAATTAAAATAATGAGAACTTAAGGGTCTTACACCAACAAGTTTCATTTCTCCCTTTATTAAATTAAGAAGCATCGGCAATTCGTCCAGCCAAAATTTACGCATAAATTTTCCTAAAGAAGTAACCCGAAAATCATCTTTAAATTTACCTCCTGTTTGCAAATCGTTTTTTTCGTAAATATAAGCCTGAAGATATTCCGAATACGCATGCATAGTACGCATCTTATAAACACCAATTATTTTTTTGTTTTTACCAAAACGGCGTAATTTGATAAGTGGGCCATAGGTTGGATTAAGATCAAATTTAGGTTCATCGATTTTTAATGCTACATAAAACAGACGGTCGCCGATATAGCCTTCATGAAATACTTCAAAACCGCATGAATATAATCTCCCCAAAGTTTCGGCTCGAGAAATTACGCGGTTTCTTCCTCCTGTAACATAAAAATATAATTTTTTTGTTAATAAGAGTTTTGGCATAACTCTTTTTATTAAATAATCGAAGCTATAATACATCCAGTTTATGCCGGGCGGAAATTTTTTCAATATTCGTTTCTTTCTAAGAATATAGGTTTCAACAGCACCAAGATATATTCCGCCCAAATTTAATTTTGCATTTACCTCCTCAAAAAATTTATTGATATATTGTGCATCGTTAATGTTTTTTAAATTTATTATATGATGATAAGTAGCTCTAGGTTGATTACGAATATTAAATCGGGTGGTAGTTGCTAAAATCAGGGTTCCTTTATCGGTAATTGGGATATGTGCCTTTATATATTGAAAAGCCTCTTCGCCACATTCCTGGATTATCAGGCTTTTTAGAGTTTCGTAAAGCTTTCCTTTTTCAATTCGGACATCATAAACAGGGTAAACCTTATCTTCACGCGTCTTTCTATAACCCGAAAACAAGTCCAAACGGTCCATATCTTTGCTGAGCTCCTTATCCAAAATGTATAAATAGGTCACTACGCTTTCGGAAATGCTAATAAAAAAGATGTAGGCAGCAAAAAGATGACGCGGAAAAAGAGAAGGGTTGAAAATAAGATATACATATACCAGTAGAAAGTATATGACATCTATCTTGATTTGGTTAAATATTACCTTCTCTTTGCTTTCAGAATTTGCAAAGGAATATTTTTTAAATATTAGTGACCAGATAATCCAGCTACTACCAATAAGAGCAAATGTTTTCCAAAATAAAGGCGAGTATGGTGCAGGAAGACCGGAGAAAATTGAAGAAAATGCGACTAATGTAAAAAGGAGGAGAACAATATCGAAAGATGCAAATAAAACTATTCGGCGTATCATTTAGGGCTAA
>CAZTST010000258.1:0-4999 GCA_964616585.1 uncultured Draconibacterium sp. | reverse complement strand
GAAATCAAGGCGCTCGCTTAACTTCTTGGGAATTAGGCCAAGAAGGAATAAAGCACACTGTTATTCCCGACAATACCGGTGGTTATTTGATGCAAAAAGGAATGGTTGATTTAGTGTTGGTTGGTTCTGATAGAACTACCCGTAATGGCGATGTAGCTAATAAAATTGGCACATATTTAAAAGCTTTGGCCGCTCACGACAATAATATTCCTTTTTACGTTGCTCTTCCATCGTCGAGTATTGATTGGAATATTAAAGATGGATTAGTGGAAATTCCAATTGAAGAACGTAATCCACATGAAATAAGCCATATAGAAGGCATTTATGAAAATAAATTGATAGAAATAATGGTTATGCCGGAAGCTAATGTTGGAGCTAATTATGGATTTGATATTACACCTGCCCGATTAGTGAGTGGTTTGATTACAGAACGTGGAATTTGCCAAGCCAACAGCGAAAGTTTATTAAATTTATTTCCTGAACATGACAACTAATTCCGATGAAGGTTATATTAAATTTAATTTTGATTGGATTAAAACTCCTTTGCCGGATCTGAATTTGAACAATTTATTTGCTTGGCGTAAAAGGCTTTATGATGCAAAATTAATTGGCAGTTTTCCTGATGGAATTGGATATGGAAATTTAAGTATACGTTATAAAAAAAATCAGTTTATTATTAGTGGCTCTGCTACAGGCAATTTTCCAATAGTTGATTCCAGCCATTTTACTTTGGTTGAAGAGTTTGATATAAATCGAAATTGGCTGAAATGTAAAGGCTTAATTGCTGCATCTTCAGAGTCTTTGTCGCATGCGGCTATTTATTTGGCAAATCCTTCAATATCAGCAATTATTCATACTCATAATAAGCAGTTTTGGAACAAATTTCTTGATAAATTTCCTTCCACATTTCCGGAAGCTAAATTCGGAACACCTGAGTTGGCTATTAATCTTCAAAAAATCGTCAAAAATGAAAGACAAAATGAAGGAATTATTATTATGAGTGGTCATCAGGATGGATTAATTTTCTATGGTTCATTTCTAAATCGAGCCGGTACTTTAGCATTAAATCTCAAATAGGTATTAGAAATTATTTTTTAGTTTCTTCTCATTAATTCTTAGCTTCGCTAAATAATAAAATCAATTAGGATTTAAATATATATAGTTCTGATAATTAATACAATATAGATATAACATTATGAATAAAACTGAAAAACACACCCGAGGTTATTATTTAGGACTTGGATTGGCAATTGGAATTCCACTTGGCATTCCTTTTGGATTAATATTAGGAAATATTGCTTTGGGACCGGCAATTGGTGCTCCGATTGGATTAGCATTTGGATTTTATTTAGAAAGAAAATTCAATAAACAGCCTTTGGAACTTAATGCCGAAGAGCAACAAAAACAGAAAAGTTTTAGCTGGTTGTTATTGCTTATTGGTATTGCTTTATTCGTGATTTTTTACTTGAGTTTTTTACTTTTTAAGGATTAAGTTCTTTTAAAAATTAATCGTTTCCCTTGCCCTTTTGCGAAAAATTCTCCATCTCGATAAACTAATTGACCATTTACAAAAGTTGCTTCCACTTTTGAATGAAATTGTTGTCCTAAAAGTGGCGACCATTTGCACTTATAATGAATATTTTCCTGAGAAACTTCCCACGATGTAGCCAAATCAACAACAACCAAATCGGCAAAAAATCCCTCACGAATAAATCCTCTGTCTTTAACTCTGAATAAACGAGCTGGAGCATGACACATTTTCTCTACAACTTTATCGAGACTTATTTTTCCCTGATGCATCATTTCCAAAAGTAAAACTAAAGAATGTTGAATCATTGGCCCACCCGAAGCTGCTTTTGAATAAATATTCTCCTTTTCAGCCAATGTATGAGGCGCATGATCGGTAGCCACAACATCAATTTTATTGTCTAATAAAGCAGCTAAAAGTGCTTCTTTATCGCTTAATTTTTTAATTGCAGGATTCCATTTTATCAATGAACCTTTATTAGCGTAATCGCTTTCCGAAAACCAAAGATGATGCATACAAACTTCCGCAGTTATTTGCTTATCAATCAATGGTATATCATTCGAAAATAATTCCATTTCCCTGGCAGTTGATAAATGCAAAACATGTAAACGCGTATTATGTTTTTTGGCAAGATTTACTGCAAAAGAACTTGATAAATAGCAAGCTTCTTCTGAACGAATTAACGAATGAGCCGAAATAGGAATATTATCGCCATATTTTTCTTTTGCTTTATCTAAATTTTGCTGAATAGTGTTTTCGTCTTCGCAATGTACAGCAATCAGCATTTTGCTTTCCGAAAATATTTTTTCTAAAGTTTGCTTATTATCAACCAACATATTACCTGTTGAAGCTCCTAAAAAGATTTTTACTCCACAAACATTATTTGGATTTGTTTTTAGAACTTCATCAGCATTGCTGTTTGATGTTCCCATATAAAACGAATAATTGGCCCAAGAACGACCTAGTGCAGCTTTATATTTTTCTTCTAAAATCTTTTGTGTCAATACATTAGGAATAGTATTTGGCATATCCATAAACGATGTAACACCACCTGCCACTGCAGCTTTCGATTCAGATTCTAAATCGCCTTTATGTGTTAACCCGGGATCGCGAAAATGCACCTGATCATCTATTACACCCGGCAGAATATACTTTCCGTTAAAATTGATAATAACGCAATCTTTGGGCAACTCAAAATCTTGATTATCTTCTAATATTTTGGCAATTCGCTCATTTTCAATAAGAATATCAGCTTTTTTTAATTTTCCCTCATTTACAAGAGATGCATTTTTAAGGAGATATGCAGACATAAAGCATCTTTTTTTTGAAATATGCTTCAAAAATACAAAAGCTGGAGGCTAAAAGGGGAATTAATTTAATTTTCTTAATTTAATCTTGCGAAAACGTAGCGCCATCACACCAAAAACAGCTTCACTAAAAATGCTATTATTCATCTTAGAAGTGCCCAAAGTCCGATCTGTAAAAATAATTGGAACTTCTACTACTTTGAATTTGAGTTTGCAGGCAGAATATTTCATTTCAATTTGAAAACCATAACCTACTAATCTAACTTCATCTAATCGCATTGTTTCCAGTGTTTTACGAGTATAGCACATAAATCCTGCGGTAGTATCTCGAATGGTTAATCCCGTAACCAAACGCACGTAGGCAGAAGCGTAGTACGACATTAAAACGCGACTCATTGGCCAATTTACAACATTAACGCCAGTTATATAACGAGAGCCAATTGCAACATCATTTTCTTGAATTTTGCAGGCATTATACAGACGAATTAAATCCTCAGGATTGTGAGAAAAATCTGCATCCATCTCGAAAATATAATCGTATTGCCGCTTCAGAGACCATTTAAAACCATGGATATAGGCTGTACCCAAACCTAACTTTCCTTTTCGCTCTTCAATAAAAAGTTGCTCAGGAAACTCAGCCATCAATTGTTTAACTATTGCAGCTGTTCCATCGGGCGAATTATCTTCAACCACTAAAATATGAAAATCTTTTTCAAGAGAAAATACAGTGCGAATAATCGCTTCAATGTTTTCTTTTTCGTTGTATGTTGGTATAATAACTATGCTATCAGACACGGTATTTTTTTAAAAATGAAACGCGAAATTACGAATTATTTATTTTGATTACTTTTTATTTGGATTGAGTTCAAAATAAGTTTTCATGTTTTAGAAAGTAGTTAATGAAATTAGGCCAAACATTGCAAACAATAAAAATTTTGTGATTGCTTTCATGAGAATGAAATTCTCATTTACCATTTTTGATTAATTATTTCTTTTCGTTTTTCTGCGTATTCGTGTTCCGAAATAAGGCCTTCTTTTTTTAATTGTTCCAATTTACGGAGCTTTTCATCGAAAGAAATATCGACTTCGCTTCTAGTTGCAACTTCTGATAGATCAACTACTTCTGCAATTGGTATTTCTTCGTTTTTATTATAATTGATGTAGCTGTGAATAAAAGTGCCTCCCATTACTAAAACGATCAATATCCAAAAAACCATAAAACCCATTCCGACAGCAGATCCTTCGCTTGCTAAAACACCAAAAAAAACAATTCCAAAAATTGCAAAAAAGCCTGTAACAATAATTCCAATAACTAAACTGGCTTTTGTTGGTTTGATATATGCTCTTTGTTTCATATCTATAATGTAAAATACTGATTTATATACTCTTCATCAATTCTGTATTATTTACACCTAAAATAAAATACGGATTAGGCGAATCTTTTCTTTTCATAATAATCCAGTATGGCTTATCAAGAATAAATTTTCTTGGTATTTCTTCGTCAAGTTGGAACGACTTTCCTAGCACAATAACGGCTTCGTTTTCGACCCTTGCTCCTTTTTCGTCCATATCGAACTTAATGTTTTCGAACATTTTTTGAATTTGATAACTTTCAAATCCTTTGTTTAATAGTCTTTTGTTTATGAGTTCTTTGTACTCGCGAAAATGACTTAGACTGACAATTGGAGCAGAAAAAATATCATTTGATTTTATAGATTTTAGCTCAATCTTATTAAATGTATTTATTTCTTTTATTAAACTTTGAAGACTATTAGTTTCGTAACCTTTGGCTAAAATCAAATAGTCGTTATTGTCTTTTAGCTGCAATCTGATAATAAATTTATCATCATTTTCGTAACTCAAAATCTTTACATTTTCTCTTTGCGCTTTATTTGCAGACATAAATCCTTGAACTTCGGTGTCATTGAATAAAATATGCCCTTTTTCGAAAACATTTTTATATTCTGTTTCTTTCAAAAAATAAGCATAAGAAATAATGTCGGTATCTGATAATTTCAATGATAAATCCTCAAAGCTTTTATTTGGGAATTTTTTTCTTGATTCTTTATTGATAGTAGTAACTGTTGTTTGACCATAACCACTTTTGATATAATAACTCTTTTCGTCCAAATCGTTTTTTGTAAATATCGGATTATTAAGCTTT
>CAZTST010000257.1:0-5021 GCA_964616585.1 uncultured Draconibacterium sp. | reverse complement strand
GTAATAACTATTTGTTTATTGTTAAAATAGAAAAGCAGTTTTCTTTCGAGTGTTACATCGCAAATTTCAAATCTTGTTAACACCATAAAGTCCTGAGCAAAAAGAAACCCAACTGTTTTTACATTTTTTGAAACCGGAAGCGGAAAATCATATTCTAAGCCAAATTCTCCAGCAGATAAAGCTTCAATATTCTTCATTGCTTGTTCCTGGTTAAATTCCATTGGTGTTTCAAAATAACCTATTTCCTTTAATTCAACTTTTAAATAAGTAAGCTTTGGATTAGAGGCGTATTCAGTTTCTTTTAAAAGTGTAATATTACTCGGAAACTCAAACGAAAAGCCTACTTCAGTATTGTTATAATTTTTTTGTTCTTCCTTAGAAGGAGAAAGAAATGAGCATCCATTAAAAATAAAGATGCCAGTAATGATTAAAATAGTTTTAATAAATAATTTCTTCATAATCCAGTCTTATAAATTTATAAATTCAAATATTTAAAAAAAATGCAAAACAATAAAGCGTCAAAAATTGTATAGATAACTCTTTTTGACGCTAAATATTTTAAGATGTGTAATTACTTGAACTGATACAAATAGATTCTTTACTTATCTTTCTTGATTAAATCGTTAAGAATTTCCGCAGCTTTTTCTCTTCCTCCTAAACCAAAAGCAAGAGCTAAGGCTAAACAGATTGCACCAAAAACAATCTGAAATGCACTTGTAACTATCTCGCTGGCAATATTTAACTGTCCGAGAGTTACAAAAACTGTTAGAATAATAATGACCACAAATGTGACCTGACTTAGGATATGAGCAGTTTTATCTTGCATACCTTTTAAAGAAGTTAAAAGAATTTGCGAAACCATTCTGGCCAAATATATTCCAATTATTAAAACAACAATACCAATAATAATATTAGGGATATACAACATAATTTCATTGAATAATACCGATGCTGCAGTCAGATTCAAACTGTTTAATGTGGCCATAATAACCATTAGCATGATTATCCAATAGAACAATGTTCCAAGAACATCAATGGCTCCTAATTTTGAACCACCGTCTTTTAAGAATTTATTAATCCCTGACTTATCCAACAAATAGTCAAACTTAATGATTGTAAGCAATTTTACAAATGCTCGCTTTAAAAGTTTCGCAATTATCCATCCAATAATCAAGATTAAAAGAGCTCCAATTATTCGTGGAAGTGCGGATGCAATTTCATTTAAAAATTGCTGGGAACTCTCAATAAAAAGGTTGAATTGATCTTTCATAGATTGATTTTTTTAGAAAGTTAATAAATGTAAATTTAATTCTATTTACTTAAAATAAAGTTTAAAGATAATAATAAAGTGATGAAGTTTCAAGTAATTCAATTACATTGTATACTTTATAGCTAATTAAATTATATGCTTTTTGATAAGTTTTAACAACTCGTTTTTTTTGATTGGTTTTGAAATATAATCCGTGCATCCAACTTCAATGGCAGCATCTTTATCACTTGAAAGACCATAAGCTGTTTGTGCAATAATTACAACTTTATTATTAAATTTTCTTATTTGACGTACTGCCTCGTAGCCATCCATTTCCGGCATTCTTATATCCATAAGAATTAAATCCAAATCAGAATTATTGCGACAGGTTTCAACAGCTTCCTTACCTGTTTTAGCGTGTAATATTTCTCGACTAATTGCTTTTAAAACCGTGGTTAAAAATAAATCCGAATTGAGATCGTCTTCAGCAATCAATATTTTCAGCTTTTCTAAGTTATCCTCATGAATATTAGTAGAGTCAACAATTGTATTTTCTTTTTTTGACTCAAGCTTTTTATCAATAGGAATAGTAAAATAAAAGCACGAACCTTTGTCTAATTCACTTTCTACCCAAATTTTTCCATCGAGTAATTCCACATAAGCTTTGGTAATGGCTAAGCCTAACCCTGCTCCTTCATATTTGTTTGTTAAGTTATGTGCTGTCTGAATAAATCTTTCAAAAACAGCTTCCTTCTTATCTGCAGGTATTCCAATACCTGTGTCTTTGACAAAGAATTCAAGATATTTACCTTTCATTTCGTAGCCAAATTCGATAGAGCCTTCATTGCTGTATTTAATAGCATTTTTTACCAAATTGGTTAGGATAGCGTAGAATTTTTCTTTGTCGGTAATTATGATAGCATCTTTGGTTAATAATCCATTCTTATATGATAATTGCATTCCTTTTTTTTCTACTTCAGGATTGAAGAAAGTGTAAATGTATTCAATTTGATTATTGATATTAGTTTCAGATAAAAATACGTTCATTTGACCAGATTCAACTTTGGATATATCAATCAGGTCGTTGATTATATTTAGCATTCTAGCACCACTTTTTTCAATAATTCTAATATATTCTTGCTGTTCCTCACCACTAACAAAAGGTTCTTTTAGTAATTGGGCAAATCCCATAATTCCGTTCATGGGTGGGTGTCCTAATCTCATGACTCATATTGGCTAAGAAGGCTGACTTTAAGCGATCATTCTCTTCGGCTTTTTCTTTTGCATGTTTTAACTCCTGGTTACTTTTAACACATTCGATAAATGAACCAATATGATTGGCTATAATTTCAAGCGTCAATAAATCATCTAAAGTGTACGCCTCAACATTATAGTAGTCTTGTATTGCAACTACGCCTATAACTTCATTCGATGAAGAATCAATCAAAGGAGCACCCACCCAAACCATAGAATTTTCACCAATTACCCTAAGTTCATTTCCTTTTCCAAATAATTCTTTTTCTTTTTCTTCGGTAATTAGCTGCCCTTCTCTTGTTTTAAGTATATGGTCGGTTAAAGTATTTTTCATGCAATGTAGCTCATTGCTGTCCATACTATCAAATTCATCTTCAAAATAAGGAAAAGTGTATTTATCTGAATTTTTATCGTAAAGTGCAAAATAGAAATTCTTAACATTAATTATTTTGCTTAAAAGCAAATGGATTTTTGATAAATATTCTTTTAGGTTGATATCATGAAAAGATATTTCAGTTATTTCATATAAAACCTTTTGGATAGCCTCGCTTCTTTTTCGTGCTGAAATATCTTTCAGAATTACTAGTTCGGCTTCTTTTCCTTCAAAATCAATAATGATAACAGTTACTTCGACCGGAATAAGTTTTCCTGATTTTTGTTGTGCTATTAATTCATAGCTTGTTGGCACATTTACACCCTGAAGTCTTTTTTTATAATATTCGCGCACTTTTACTGATTCGCCTGGAGCAATAAAATTCATAAAGGCTTTATCAATGAGTTCATCATTTGAATACTCTGAAACTCTCATTAATTCAGCATTTGCATATTTTATTATTCCTCGAAGCATAATAAAAATGCTATCCCTTGAAGCTTCCAACAAAGTCTTATATATTTTTTCACTTTCAAATAGCTTCTTTTTTGCATTTTCTTCTTCAGATATATCTCTTACTACTGCTTGAAGAAAAGAACTGTTTGAAAGATCAACACGTGTAAGATGAACTGTACATGGAAACTTTTCACCATTCTTCCTTTGGTGAGTCCATTCGAAGAAATGAGAACCGTTTTCCATAGCTAATTGGATCATCTTTTGAGCCTTTTCCATTGATAAAGATCCATCTATTTGCTTTTCTGGAGATATTTCCCAAGGTTTGAGAAGAACAAATTCTTCTATATTTTTAACTCGAAACATCTCGGAGATTGCAGAGTTACCTGAAGTAAAATTCCAGTCAGGCGGCTCCAAAGTCATAATTGCATCTTTGGATGATTCAAATAATTTATGGTAGAGTTCTTCTCTTTCTATAATTGCTTGATGAGCCTTCCTTTGCTCAGTTACATCTATTTGTATTCCAAAATGACCAGTAATCCTACCATCAGCATCATAAAGACATATGTAATCGCCTTCAATATCTATGGGCGTACCATCTATTTTTTGCTCTTTTGTATCGATATGGAGTTGGCCATTGTCAAAAAAATCTTTCCATAATGTTCTTCCATAAGCAATATCATATGCAAAAAGCTTTTTTGGAGTGCTACCCAATAAATCCTTTTCAGTAGCTCCATATTGTTGGAGCATAGCTTTGTTTATTTTTGTAATTTTTTGATGATCAAAAACGTAATCGAGAGTTTTTTCTTTATCTATCAAATCATTCCAAACAATCGGCTCATCCAACATCATAAAGAAAAATCCGGTGAGTGACTGAGCGAAAAAAAACTCAAGTATATTCTCGTTATCAATTAGAACTTGTTTTGATTTTTTCAGAGATTCTAATTTTTCGGAAGCGTTTTCATGTTGCATTTTCCAAAAACTTACAATCGACAGTTTTTTATCATTTTCTATGATTTGTTGTATGGATACATGTACCTGAAATTGCTCATTGTCTTTTGTTCGAAGCAGTATTCTATCATAATCGCCTGATTCTTTATAGGATATATCAAGGAAATCTGTCCATTTTTTACCAATCAATTCATCTTCTTTTATTCCGATAAAAGCAATGGCTTTTTCATTAACCTGAATAATTTGATTATCCTTTTCAACAATAAAAGCAGGTGACGTAAGGTATTTCAAAATTTGATTCCTCATTGTTTATAAGTTTGCAATACAAATATGCTATTTTTTACAATATCGTTTGCATTTTATTTGATGCGGTTTCTAAGATTCCAAACTTAATAATAAATTATGAGGTAAAAAGTATTGATTATTTTTATCTAAAACAAAAGTAAATACTCAAAATGCACAGAAATTGGATTATGTTCAGTAAATCAACGTTTTCGAAGAGTTTAAAAGCTTTTATATGACATTTATAGGATTAATTGTGATATCCTTTAATAGCATAACGCAAAATATTTCCATATTTTAAAATAATTATGTAACATATATATGACTTATTGTAAATAATACTTGACATTAAGAAAAGAATACATTACATTTGCAGTGAATTTTAAATATTAATTATTATGAAAACAGATTTTCTGCTTCCCAACAGCTATAAAAAAATTGGGTGGATTTTATTTATTCCGA
>CAZTST010000256.1:0-5038 GCA_964616585.1 uncultured Draconibacterium sp. | reverse complement strand
TGAAGATTTATCAGATATGAATGCTACAGACTTGTCAACAATGATTAATACACTTAGAATATTGGGGAATAAAAATGCTGAGTTTATTACAACAACAGATAAAGGATATAGACTTGATGGGAAAAGACATCCTCATTCATGGTCGATTTTAGATGCGAAAGATACAGTAGATTGGATGGAAAGGATGATAAAAATAAATAACTGGCCACAATGAATACAAAAACGACAATAGATTCAGCGAATGATTTTGCTCAAAACTATGACGATTATATCCAAAATTGTCATTGGATTGGTACAGATATTTTATTTGGATTAATGTATGAATATATCAAACCAGATCAAACTTTACTTGACATTGGAATTGGAACAGGATTGAGTTCAAAGTTATTTAGACAATTAGGATTAAAAATATACGGGATTGATGGTGCATTCGAAATGATTAAGGTCTGTCGGAAAAAAGGAATAGCTGAAGAACTTCAACTAGTTGATTTGACAACAAATGATATTTGGTTTGAAAACAGAGTATTTGACCATATAGTTTCTCATGGAGTTTTTCATCTTATTGGTGACTTAAACCACGTTTTTAAAAAAATATCAATGGCTTTAAAAAACAAAGGTTATTTTGGTTTTACTTACGAAGAAGTATGTGATTCAGCAGATGATTATTACGAATCATCAATTATCGGACTTTTTGAACGCCAAAACGTACAATCTGGAATAAAAGTATTTCGACGTACTGAGAAATATGTGTTTGATTTATTGAAAACAAACGGATTTCAACTTCTTAAAAAGACTGAATTTCTTGCCTTTGTTGATTCAAATACAAAAGCAAAAACTTATTTTAATGTGCTTATAGCAAGAAAGGAATAAGATGACAAAACTATATTCAACATTAGCCAATGTTTATCATGAGATGTATCAACACGTTTTTGATTATGACAAAGAATACATTTTTTATGATTCAATTTTAAAGAAGAGTAATTGCAATAAAATCCTAGAAATTGGTTGTGGTTCGGGTATGCTTGCTCGTCGGTTTTTAAGAGATGGATACGAATACCTTGGTTTGGATTTGTTTAATGAAATGCTTGAAATTGCCCGAACTGAAGTTAAATCAAATGTATTTATACAATGTGACATGCGCAACATACAATTTAACCAACAGTTTGATTCTGTCTTAATAACAGGCCGATCGCTAGCATATGTAATCGAGAACAAGGGAATTGTTGACACTTTTACAGGCATTCATAAATCATTAAAAGAGAATGGTTTGTTTGTGTTTGGGGTATTTGAAGCAAACGGCATATTTGACAACTTCAATGATTTTGAGCAAAATATTGAACACAATAATAAAAAAATAAGACGGATAAGTAAACTAAAAAAGAATCTTAGTTCTGGTTGGACTTATGATTGGTCTGCAAAGTACATCATAGAACAGGGAGGTAAAGTGTCCGAATTTGAAGATTTAACAACCTTGCGAGCATTTACAAAGGATGAAATTCTACTCTTTTTAAAATTAACGAACTTCAAAATATTAGAGATAATTAAAGAAGATAAAGCATTAACATTAATAGCAATGAAAAAATGAAAGCAATTATTTGCACAAAATACGGACCACCTGAGGTTCTTCATATGAAAGAAGTGGAAAAACCTTTTCCTAAAAATAATGAAGTACTAATAAAAGTATATGCTACAACAGTTCATATTGGAGATACTAAAGTTCGGCGACTTGAGCCTGGTTTAGGCCCCGTTAAGGATTTCTTCTACAAACCCATGATGAGAATTATGCTTGGATTCAGAGAACCAAGAAAAAAAATCCTTGGAATGGAACTGGCAGGAGAAATTGAAGCTGTTGGCAAAGATGTTAAGCTGTTTAAGGTAGGGGATGCTGTTTTTGCATCCACCGGATTTGAATTTGGCGCCTATGTTCAGTATCGATGTATGCCTGAAGATGGCATGCTGGCAATAAAACCAAGCAACATGACCTATGAGGAAGCTGCCCCACTTTCCAATGGAGGATTAATAGCTCTTCTTAGCATTAAAAAAGCAAATATCCGGAAAGGGCAAAAGGTTTTAATCTACGGAGCTTCCGGCAGTATTGGCACTTATGCAGTTCAAATTGCCAAACATTTTGGGGCAGATGTTACCGGAGTTTGCAGTGCGGCAAATTTGGAAATGGTAAAAGCTCTGGGAGCCGATAAGCTTATCGATTATAAGCAAGAAGATTTCAATACAAGTGGTGAAAAATATGATTTTATTTTTGATGTAGTAGGCAAGATTGAATCTTCAAAACGTAAAACAGCTCTCACAAAATCAGGAATATATATTAGCGTTCTTGATTTGTCAGGCAAAATAAAGTTTAAGGTTGAAGACCTGAACTATCTCAAAGAGCTTTGTGAGGCAGGAAAGCTAATATCAGTAATAGACAGACGCTACCAAATGGAACAAATTGTAGAAGCCCATCGGTATGTAGATAAAGGACACAAAAGGGGGAATGTAGTGATAAATGTTTTTTAAAATTATAAGAATAATCAAATCTGTATTCAAAAAAGCTCGGCAAATTTAAAACTACTGTTTGTAACCCTAAAATATTGGCAAATTGAAAAATATATAAACGAATAACTAAGCTAAAAAAATGAACAAATTCCAAGAAATTGACCGCAAAAGAAAAGAATCGAATGACAGATTCGGGAAATTAAACTCAAAAGTGTATAAGCTTTTCTTAGAAATGGGTGATGCAACATTCTGTGATGGCGCTTTACCAAAAAAAACAAAGGAATTGATTGCAATAGCAATTGGTGCAGTTACGAATTGCGAATCGTGTATGCAATGGCATATCGAACAAGCCTATAAAGATGGGGCTACTATTCAAGAAGTAATGGAAGCTCTTGAAGTTGCCATTGATATGGGTATTGGGCCGGTTACAGTTAATGCCAGATTTGCACTTGATGTTATGGAGAATACCTATGGAAAGATAAAATAAGAAGTATAAAAATGATGCTAAGGAATAAATTTTTGAGAGTTTCTACAATCAGCTGCTTTTTTATTTTCCAAAGCAGCCTATGCCATGCGCAAAATGAGATATTTGGCGCAAGAGACTCCATTACAAATGGAAGAACATGGGATCTTGCCTTTGAAGATCTAAACAAAGATGGCAGTCCCGATTTTGTAATGGCCAATTTTGATCATCCTCCAACAATATATTATAATGATGGTACAGGGGGCTTTGATAATTTTGTAACATTAGCATGCATAGCGGAAGAGGAAGATATTTATAGGGGGCATTCGGTTGCAATAAATGATTTTAATAATGATAAAAACCCTGACATATTTATGGTTTTTAACACATTAAACAACCTTATTTATTTAGGAGATAAAACTGGAAAACACCCAAAACCAGACACAATTCAGACGAATAAATCAAATGGTTTATATATCGCAATTGGCGATATTGATAACGATAATGATATGGATGCCTTCATTACGAATTATAATCAAGCCTCTAATTTATGGTTAAACAATGGAGACGGTAAATTCACTGAAAGCAATTTCAATTTTGGATCGGGGGGCTACAATATTGAATTAGGAGATCTTAATAATGATGGGTTCCTTGATGTGATTAGCAGCATAAATGGGAAGGTAATTGTCTGGCTTAATAAAGGCCAAGGAGATTATGAGAGAAGTACACAAAACATAGGTTATGCAAAGGGCTATGGTGAAATTAAGTTGGCTGATATGGATAATGATGAAGATTTGGATGTAATTCTTGCCAATACAAGTTTTGGAGCTTCTATTTGGCTAAATGATGGCAGAGGTATTTTTACGGAATCGGTAAATAATCTTTCTAAAAGCTCAAAATTGACCATAGGCGATATTGATTTGGATGGAAAAATAGATTTGATAATTGGTAATACGATTTGGCTAAATAATGAGAATAATAAATTTGGTCTACACAGAGAATTGGATAATAGAGGACTAATCATTGGTTTATGGCTGCATGATATTGATAATGATGGAGATCTGGATCTTTTTTATTCAGAAGTTGGCAAAGCAGGGGGTGGCCTGTTTTTAATGAAAAACACCGTAAAAAGCTTGTGATGAATCTATGAAAATCAAAAATTTACCGGTAGTACCTCCTGACAGTTCGTATATGTTATTCATGCGACATATTCCTTGTCATGAGGATTTCTACTGGCTTTCTACGAATGTAATTAAAAATCTCAAAACACAATCTTTAAACAATTAAAATGAAAACAATTGCACTTCTCTTTCTCATAGGTTTTGTTTTTGTTAGTTGCTCACAAAACAAACAGAACTTTTGGGAAACAAAAGATGCCTATTTCAGGCAAAAGCTCCCCGAAATAATTCCAGAAGTTTTTGCATCTGAAATTATTAAGCATCTTGCTCATAGCAGCCCAAGCTTTACTCCTGATGGTAAAGAAATTTATTGGTCAACAGTAAGTGGAGAAAATGATACTCGCAGAATCTATTATGTAAAATTTGAAAATAATAAATGGTCGGAGCCAATGCTTGCAAGTTTTTCAGGTAATGATCATGACGATCAGCCCTTTATTACCTCTGATGGCAAAAAGCTATATTTTGCTTCCAAACGACCAAAGGTAAAAAATGGTACTCAGGAAAACGATATCTGGATTTCGGATAAAACAGAACAAGGCTGGGGAGAGCCGAAACCAATAAATAATTTAATTGGGCTTTGGACTCCAACCGTAGCGAACAATGGCACTGTTTATTTTATTGATTTAATTGAAGGCACACGACTTATTTGCAGATCGGAATTAAAAAATGGCAAGCATTCCAATGTCGAGGTTTTAAACGAAAATATTAATAAAACAGGCTGCCTAAATTGGTGTCCCTTTATTGCCCCCGACGAAAGCTACCTGATATTCTCTTCTCACCGTGAAGGTGGATGTGGTTCGGGTGACTTATATATCAGTTTCAGAAATAAGAATGGAGAATGGCAAGAGGCCATCAATATGGGCAGTTTAATTAATACCGATAAGCAGGAAAGATTTCCGGGAGT
>CAZTST010000255.1:0-5049 GCA_964616585.1 uncultured Draconibacterium sp. | reverse complement strand
ATAACCTTCTTGTATCAATAAATCATTCAGGCATGTTCTATCAGGAAGGAAAATAAAAGCAAGCTGACGACCCCAGAAATCAGTTTCATTGCTCGGTTCAGTGTAAATTGTAATAATTGTTCCGACAGAACAGAGTCGAAGCACAAATTCTCTTGCCTGATTTCCCATAAAGCAAAGCAGCTCCCCGGCTACTCTGGTTTTTTCTTCATCTTCTCGTAGTTTTCGTCCTTTTCTTGTCTCAGGAGCATCCAAACCAATTATCGTTACTCGCCTGATCATTTAATATGCCTTTTCCTGTAACTGCGATATTTTTTTTCTTATAGGCATATATTAGCGGTGAATAATTCATCAACTCCATACCTTCATATGAAGTATGAACTAAAGGATAATAATCGACAGGATTTGTGCTGAAAAGTATTTCGGAGCCTTCTTCCAAGTGTAGGTTAACTTTGTTTTCCAAATGAATGGGACCAGTCAAAAAAGTCCCTTTTGGAACCAATACAATACCTCCGCCATCTTCTGTGCATTTTTGAATTGCTTTTTTAAATGCTTCGGAATTGTTTGTAAGTCCATCAGGTAGAGCGCCAAACGTCAAAATATTAAATGTTCTTTCAGGAAAACTTGGTGGAATCAAATTATCTTCAATCAACTTTGCCAGACCCCATTCTGATAATTCTTCTTGCGTTTTTTGAGTATTTTCATTTTTACATGAAAAACTCAAAAAAGAAACAATAAACAATAATGATGTAATTTTATTCATACTATATTGAGTTAGTTTAAAAACTTTAACCATTATTGTAATTTTTTGAATAAAATATCTCAAAACAAAAATGCAATCGATTACACAAATCTAAATAATTAAAATCTAACAACCAAATTAAAATGCAAAATATTTCTTTTTTCATCAAATATCTTCGCTATTTTCAAATTATTGAACATTATTAAACTTTTAAACCGATTATTTTAATGTATTTTGACAACAAATTAATATTAATGTAATCGATAACTTCAATTCTGATAATAAATAATTACTTTTACCTCATTAAATTTATTTGATCAATAATTTATGACTAAAAAAACAACTATTTACGATATAGCCAAAAAACTTGACATAACTGCCGCCACTGTTTCTAGAGCATTGAATAATAATCCAAAAATAAGTCTAGCTACTCGAGAACTCGTACTGAAGACTGCAGCCAGTATGAATTATGAGCAAAACAAACTTGCATTGGCACTTAAAAGCGGGAAAAGCAATATTGTTGGCGTTATTGTACCACGAATAGACAGCAATTTTTTTGCTTCCGTAATTCGTGGAATAGAGGATGAATTGCATCCTCATGGCTACCGTGTTATCATTTGTCAAACTCATTACGACGAAAATCTGGAAATTAACAATATTAATGCTTTATTAAATGCTCAAGTTGACGGCATTTTAATGTCAATTTCCAATATAGACATTGAAAAGAACTATATTTTTAACCGATTACTCAAAAAAAATATACCACTCATATTTTTTGACAGAAAGAAAAATATTGGAGGCGTAAGCTCTGTAACTATCAATGATTTTGAAGGTGGTTATATAGCTACTAAACATTTAATTGAACAAGGATGTAAACGCATTGCTCATTTATCCAATAATCGATTATTTGAAATTTATAAAGATCGGTTTTTAGGGTATAAACAAGCTTTGTTAGACAATGGACTTGAATTTGATGAAAATTTAGTGATTGAATCGATTAGTGATGTTGATGAAGGACGAATAGCAGCAAAAAAATTGCTAAATATGAAGATACGACCTGATGCTATATTTTCGGCCAGTGATTGGAATGCACTTGGTGCCATTCAAGAACTAAGAGAGAATGGCATTAGAATCCCCGAAGATATTTCTGTTGTGGGTTTCAGTAATGAACCTTTTACAAGATATATGGAACTTTCTATATCAACAGTTGACCAGTTTCCATTAGAAATGGGGAATGAAGCTGCGAAAGTATTTTTAGAGCAGGTAAATAATAATGGAAACTCCAAAATTGAAAAAAAAGTCATTCTGAAACCTGAATTACTTATTAGGAAATCTTCTTTAAAACACGCACCGGAAAGAAGTAAAACTACGAAAAAAAGATAGTGAATAAACGACTATATTTTACAATAAAAAAACCAAGGCTTTTTACTCTTGGTTTTTTTTATGCTGTGATGACTCGCAAAACATTTAATGCTTAATATATTTTAAAGCTAAATCCCACTTTTCCACATTATAAAATCATTTTGATACAATTGGTCTGCTTTTGTTTTTATTCTGCCAATTGCTACTTCAATTAAAAAGTCAAGCATAACTTCCTCCATTTCTTCAATTGTTTTTTCACGTCTAATAATTGTGCTGGTATCAATATAAATAATATCACTCATTTTATTTGCAAGCCCAATGTTTTAAGTTTCTCAAAAGATTCTTTCTTTTTAAATATAAGTGTATAATGGACATGAGCTGTTCAATATTAATGCATTCACAGATTTATTACATTAGTAAATCTGATTCTACAAAAAATAAATTTTACCTCAAATATCACAAAAAGGGCGGGAAAACCAGCCCTTCATCATTTATATTTTATATTCTTACCTACTTCAAAATAGGGTTTAAATTTTCATCCAATGGTGTCATTTTTGGCATTAATAAATGTACAATACCTAAAATTATTAAATAACTTGAACCAGCAATTAAGAAAGCCCAGAAAAATCCGTCTTTACCGGAAGCATCTAGAGCTTGACCTAAAAGATAAAATGCAACAATACCGGCAACGGCACCTGACATTCCACCAATTCCGGTTATAGAAGCAACTGCTTTTTTTGGAAATACATCAGATGCCAGCGTAAAAATATTTGCTGACCATGCCTGATGTCCTGCGGTTCCTAATCCAATTAGAAAAACAGCTATCCACTTGCTTTCAGTAAACGCAATATAACTAACGGGTAAAATTACAATTGCACACATCAATAAAGTCAATTTGCGTGCTTTATTTAAACTCCATCCTTTTTTCATAAATGCACCTGATAACCAACCTCCGAAAATACTACCTCCATCAGCCATAACGTACATTATGAAAAATGGAATTCCTATATTTTTTAAATCAACACCAAAAGTCATTGACAAATATTTAGCACCCCAGAAAAGGTAAAACCACCAAACTGCATCCGTCATTTTTGCTATTGCAAAAGCCCATGTTTGACGCTTAGGTAACACTTTTAGCCATGCGATTTTTTCTTCATTTTCAATAGTTGAATCACTTACAATATAAGCTAATTCTTCTTTACTTACTTTAGGATGTTTTTCGGGTTTTTTATAAACTCTAAACCAAAGAAAAACCCAAAAAGCACTTAAAGCACCTGTAATTAAAAAAGGAATCTGCCAGTTTTTACCATTCTCATGAACAACCCATCCAATTACAAAAGGCGCTGCGATTGCACCAATTGATGTTGCTGCATTATACAATCCTGTAGCAAATGCTCTGTCTTTTTTTGGAAACCATTCAGCAACAGTTTTTTGAGCAGCAGGAAAGTTACCAGATTCTCCAATACCTAAGCCGAAACGAGCAACGGAAAACCCTAAAATACTAAATGCAGGTTGAACCAAGGCGTGTAACATTCCAAAGATACTCCAAGTTCCAATAGCAAGCGTATAGCCTTTTTTAGTACCTAAACGGTCTATAATTCCTCCCATAACAAGCATACCGATTGCATAAGCTATTTGAAACCAAATAATGATTCCCGCATAGTCACTATTCGTCCAACCGAATAGTTTCTGTAGTGTTGGAGCCAAAACTCCTATTAAGCTTCTGTCAAAATAATTGATGGAAGTTGCGAACATTAAGAGCGCTAAAATCCTGTAACGATAATTCCCTATTTTTTTGATTTCATTCATAATTCTGCTTATTTAGTTTAGCTTGTTGAATTTCTCATTTCCTCACCGCCTTGATAATGGCAATTGCTTTTTTTACCTCGTTCTCTAACTTGGGATAATCCTTGTTGGCAATAATATCTTTTGAAATTAGCTGTGATCCCATCCCTACACAGGTTACACCTGAATCAAACCAAGCTTTCAGGTTTTCTTTGGTTGGAGAAACACCGCCTGTAGGCATAATGCTTGTCCAAGGTTGCGGCCCTTTTATTCCTTTTACAAACTGTGGCCCGTAAATATCTCCGGGAAACAATTTGACGATTTCACATCCTAATTCTTCAGCTCTTGCAATTTCGGTTAAGGTTCCGCAACCTGCTGACCACAATACTTTACGACGATTACATGCTATAGCAATATCTTCTCTTAAAACTGGCGTAACGATAAAGTTTGCTCCTAAAGCCATATACAATGAAGCTGTTGAGGCATCAGTAACTGAACCAACACCCATGATCATTCCTGGCAATTCATTAATCGCATATTTGCATAGTTCGCTAAAAACTTCATGGGCAAAATCACCTCTTGCTGTGAACTCCATAAGCCTTGCTCCGCCATTATAGCAGGCTTTTAAAACATTTTTGCTTACTTCGATATCTTTATTGTAAAACAAAGGAACCATTCCGGTTTCTTGCATCACTGTAGCTACTTCAATTCTTGAAAATTGTGCCATCGCTTAATTTTTTTATCTTGCAACTCTACCAGAGGCATCGCCACCCATTAGTTTTTTAACTTCATCCACAGTTACCAAGTTTGCATCACCTTTAATTGTGTGTTTTAAACAAGAAGCTGCTACTGCAAAGTCCAAGGCATTTTGATTATCTTCTGGATAGGTCAACAATCCATATATTAAACTTCCCATAAAGCTGTCTCCACCACCCACTCGATCAACGATATCAGTAATCTGATATTGAGCAGATTCATACATTTTTGTTCCATCATATAAAACGCCAGCCCACGTATTGTGAGATGCAGAAATAGAACCTCGTAAAGTTGTGATTACCTTTTTAGCTCTTGGAAATTTTTCCATCATTTGCTTACAAACAGACAAAAAAGCTTCTGCTTTAACATTATGCCCTTGCGTAGTAATATCCAATCCTTCTGGTTTG
>CAZTST010000254.1:0-5069 GCA_964616585.1 uncultured Draconibacterium sp. | reverse complement strand
AGATGGAAAATCATTCCGAAAAAACCAATCTGGAACAGGAAAATAAACGTCTATTAGATATTCTGAAAGACAGTGAAAATCAACGTATAAAAGAACGATTCTTACTTCAAAAACTGGATCTGTTCAACGAAAATACGCCAATGGCTGTTATTGACTGGGATTTAAATTCCTGCGTAACAGGTTGGAACAAATCGGCCGAAGCTATCTTTGGATATTCTCAAAGCGAAGCAATTGGCAAATGCGCAAGCGAATTAATTATTCCTGATTCCGTTAAAGAACTAACCGATAAAATCTGGCATTTACTATTTGAAAATCGCGGCGGCGCCCGAGCTACCAACGAAAATATAAGAAAAGACGGTAAATCAATAGTTTGCGATTGGTATAATATACCTATTAGCAATAATGAAGGAAATGTAATTGGCGTATCTTCAATGGCTTTGGATATTACCGAAAAAGTAAAAGCAGAACAATATCTTGACGAAAGCAATGCTCGTTTTAAAATGTTGTCGGAGCTTACTTTTGAGGGAATATTAGTTCATAAAAACGGGATTGCAATTGAGGTAAACTCAAGCTTAGAGCGAATTACGCTTTATAATCGAAACGAAATAATCGGAAAAAACATTATTGACCACTTTATTGCTGAAGAATTTATCTCCACAGTGCAAGAAAAAATTAAAAATAATAGTGTTAGTCCTTACGAAATTAAATTGAAAAGAAAGGATGGAAAATTAATTTGGGTAGAATTTGAAGCAAAAAATATCCTATATCTTGGAGAGGAAATTCGTGCTGTTGCAATTCGTGATATTCAATTGCGTAAACACAACGAACTGGTACAGAAAATTATATACGAAATTTCAGAAGCAACAAATATCACCGAAAATTTTGACGAATTTATAAATCAAATACAAAAGCTATTAGCTAATATCATCGATGCTAAACACTTTTTTATTTGGACAAAAGAAGAAAATGAAACTGGTTTTCAACTTCTTCAAATGACTTCTAAATTAAGCAAAGTAAATGACCCGGATGCGGAAATAGCTCTATCTGAATATGTTATTTTAAATAAAGAACCTCTGTTACTTAAAAAAGAGCAAATTCTGGATTTGTCGAAATCCGGAGAAATTAATATTGTTGATACAATAATTGAAAATTGGATAGGAGTTCCTCTAATTTCTAAAGGTGAGATTATTGGCGTTCTCGGTATTCAAAACTATGATAATCCGAACGCATTTACTAAGAAAGATATGGAAATTTTAAGCTCTGTTTCGCATCAGGTTTGTTTATCAATTGAGCGCAAACGAAGTGAAAGTGAATTGCGTAAAGCTCTTTTCGATGCTCAAGAATCAAATAGATTAAAATCCACTTTCCTATCCACAATTTCTCATGAGTTACGCACACCATTAAATGCGGTAATTGGTTTTTCTGATTTAATTGATGAAAGTATGGAAATTGAGGAAGCTGCATCCTTATCAAAATTGATTTTTAAGAGTGGTAACAATTTACTTGATATCCTTAATGATATTTTCGATTTAAGCGTACTCGAAGATGACACTATGGTTTTATTTAAAGAAAAGCATAATATTCACGTTTTGCTTGATGAAATTAAAGAATTTATCATTCAGGAAAAACGAAAAATGGATAAAGACGATTTAATTATTATATTCAAACTTAATGATGAAAATAATGATCTTCAAATAAATACAGACCCCAAACGATTTAAACAAATATTTGTTCATCTTTTAAAAAATGCTTTAAAATACACTAAAGACGGCTTTATAGAAGTTGGATATAATATACTTCCAAATGAAATAAAATTTTATGTAAAAGACACAGGTATCGGAATCGCAAAGGAAAAACAAAAACATATTTTTGAATTATTCCGACAACTAGATGATAGACATA
Source organism: uncultured Draconibacterium sp. (assembly GCA_964616585.1). Classification (GTDB taxonomy): domain Bacteria; phylum Bacteroidota; class Bacteroidia; order Bacteroidales; family UBA12170; genus UBA12170. Next base: position 3,167 of record CAZTST010000254.1, on the reverse strand, counting down.
CACGAGAATATCAAGGTGTAGGTATTGGGCTCTCCATCGCAAAAAAAATGTGCGAAAATCTTGGCGGTGAATTAAAGCTAGAATCTGAACTTGCTATGGGTTCTACTTTTTATTTTACTTTTCCTTATGAAAATGAAAAATTAGAAAATTACATATCCCCCAACAAAGCGCTAATAGATTTATCTATTCTAAACGGCAAGACTATTTTAATTGCCGAAGATGAAACTTCAAATTTTGAATTGCTCCAATTATATTTAAGGCCATTTAAATCGCATGTTTTATGGGCTAAAAATGGTTTAGAAGCTATTGATATATTTTTGGCGAATAAATATATCGACATAATTTTGATGGATATAAAAATGCCAATATTGAGTGGATATCATGCCGCCAAAGAAATTAGAATTATTTCGCCAACTGTCCCAATTATTGCTCAAACAGCATTTGCAATGAATAGCGAAAAAGAAATAGCCATAGAAGCAGGCTGCAACGATTATATTTCTAAACCCATCAATTGGAAGATTTTATCCGAAAAAATGGCTCTTCATTTATACAATAAATAAAGCCCAATAACTTACAAAATAACGTATATCAATATGTGCGAAATTTAGAAATACTTTTCCCGTCAAGACTCAATATTTCTCTGTTCAAATCAACTGTTATACATGAATGAACGGGAAAAATTGCAATAATATCACCTAGCTTTAATTGCTCTATTACTTTTAAAGGCATACAAATAATACCATGTTCTTGCGATAAACTTTCAACATAAGAATCCGCCAATACATTGCCAAAACCTTGATTATCAATAAGTGAAATCAAACCATAGATTTCTTTTCCATTCATAATTGCTTTTTCTTTTGAAAGATGCACAGCTCCTCCATACACAGTAATTTGATTTCTTTCTGGATATTTAGCTACAACAGGGCAATAAACAGCTACTGCGATATCGTTTAAATCACAACTTCCTAAAAGATGTTGAGTTACATCATAAAACACAAAATTGCCGGGGCGTATTTCATCAATATCATCAAATTTAATTGCTAAAGAGGCTGAGGGAGTATCGCCCATAGAAAGAATCAAATGTGGATAATCTTTTAAATAATAATGCTTTAGCTCAACTAATTTTATTCTGGCCGCATCAAAAAGCGATAAAATATTATCCTTGGAAGATTGAGTATAAGTATTTCCTGTATGACTTAAAAAGCCGGCAAAAGAAAATTGAGGGACTTTCTTAATTGCATTGATAATCTCATTTATTTCCAACTTTTTATCAAATAATATTCCGGAGCGAAAATAGCCTGTATCAATCTCGATAAATAAAGCAATTTTTGAAGAAATCTTTTCAGATAAGACATTCACTTTTTCAACTGAATCAACAAGAATATTAAGCTTAATCTGCTTCGCCAAAGCATTCATTTCATTAGTTTCAAGCATATTAGCCGGAAATGCTATGCTAATATCATCCCAGCCATCTTCCATAAAATATTTTGCCATTCCAACAGAAGAAACTGTGCATTTTGTAACACCTTGTTTTCTAAAAATATCAGCAATAAAATGAGATTGATGCGTTTTAAAGTGTGGTCGAAACTCAATGCCACTCGACTTAAATTTATCAGTCATTCGTTTTATATTTCTCTCAACTTTCTTTAAATCCACTATCAAAGTAGGCTTCTTTATTTCCATTATTCTAAGCTTTAGTCATTTCAAAAGTAAACAAAAATCAAAATTTACTTGGATAATAAATCTACATAATAAGGGAAATAAATACTGCTTTTGTGGTAACTAAAATTTAAAGACCTTTACACCGATAATTATACAAGCATGGAAAATAGGCAAAATGTAATATTAGGTGCAGTGTTAATTAGCCTCTCGGCAATTTTATGGGGCTTTGATGGCGTTGTTTTAACTCCTCGACTTAGCAATTTAAACATAAGTTTCGTTGTTTTTGTGCTGCACTTTTTCCCTTTTTTACTCATGAATCTTTTTTTGTTTAAACGCTATAAACTATTAAAAATGCTGAGTTTAAACGAAACAATAGCATTATTTGGAGTGGCCATTTTCGGTGGTGCTTTAGGTACTGTATCAATAGTAAAAGCATTATTTCTGGTCAATTTTCAGTCGCTTAGCATAGTGGTTTTGTTACAAAAACTACAGCCAATATTTGCAATTTTATTAGCTGCAACATTTTTAAAAGAACGTCTCGGGAAAAACTTTTTACGCTGGGCTATTTTGGCACTAATTGCAGGTTATTTTCTCACATTCGGTGTTTCATTGCCAAAATTACATGAAAATCAAAACACTACAATGGCTGCTTTGTTTAGTATTTTGGCCGCTTTTTCTTTCGGTAGTTCAACAGTTTTCAGCAAACGGCTGTTACAAAAACTCGACTTTGTTTCAGCTGCTTTTTTTCGCTATGGACTAACAACTCTAATAATGCTTACAGTAGTAATTAGTAATGGGCATCTATTTGAATTTGAATACATTACTCCTGAAAATTGGTGGATTATAGGTCTTATTTCACTCACAACCGGTTCGGGAGCCATTTTCTTATATTATTATGGTTTGAAATATATAAGAGCAATTATTTCAACCATTGCTGAATTGTTTTTTCCTATTTCTGCAGTATTCTTCGATTATATTTTTAATAAGCATCTTCTTAGTCCAATTCAGTGGATTAGCGCAGGAGTAATGATTTTCGCAATCATTCGCTTAAATGCCGATAATAGAAAGCAAAAAGTTTAAACTAATCGTATTTTACCTGAAAGCTAATTTGAGTATGACTACTATATTTTTCACCGGGATTTAAAAATATGCTAGGAAATTCAGGATGATTAGGTGCATCAGGAAAAGCTTGAGTTTCCAAACAAAACCCTGCATGATTAACAAATTTAATCCCTTTTTTTCCGACTAGATTTCCATCAAAATTATTGGCGGTATAAAATTGCAAAGTCGGCTGATCTGTAACTATCTCCAAAATTCTACCACTCACAGGTTCAATTACTTTAGCTGTAATTACAAATTTACCAGTCTCTTTATTTATTACATAAGTATGATCAAAACCTTTTGTGGTTTCCGCTATTTCCGCACCAATATTTTTTCCTCGAGAAAAATTTAACGGACTTCCTATTACATAATTCATTTTCCCTGTTGGGATTAAATCATCATCG
>CAZTST010000253.1:2217-5088 GCA_964616585.1 uncultured Draconibacterium sp. | reverse complement strand
AAAAATTAACTTCTTTATGGCAATTATTGTCTCAAAATCCATTCGAAAAGCAGCAGAAAAAAAATAATCCTATAAAAAATGTCGTGTTTTGAAATTATCAAGAACAAATCAATACAACTTATCTAAATGGCACTTTCAAATTGCTTTAAAAAACGAAGGTCATTTTCAAAAAATAATCGTAAATCTTTAATCTGATATTTAAGCATTGTAATTCTTTCAATTCCCATGCCAAATGCAAAACCTGTATATTTTTTTGAATCGATGCCAGCATTTTCCAAAACATTTGGATCAACCATTCCGCAACCTAAAATTTCTACCCAGCCGCTATATTTGCAAATATTACAACCTACGCCACCGCAAATATGGCACGAGATGTCCATTTCAGCCGAAGGCTCGGTAAAAGGAAAATAAGACGGGCGCAAACGAATTCCTGTATGTTCGCCAAACATTTCTTTGGCAAAATACATTAATGTTTGTTTTAAATCTGCAAAGCTCACATTTTCATCTATATACAATCCTTCAACCTGATGAAAAATACAATGAGCTCGTGCCGAAATTGCTTCATTACGGAAAACACGACCTGGAAATATGCTCCGAATAGGTGGTTTGCCATTTTCCATTATACGTACCTGAACGGAAGAAGTATGAGTTCGCAAAGCAATATCAGGTGTTTTTTCGATAAAAAAAGTATCCTGCATATCGCGTGCGGGATGTTCTTCAGGAAAATTAAGAGCTGAAAAATTATGCCAATCATCTTCTATTTCGAGTCCTTCCTCCACTGTAAACCCGATACGTGAAAAAATATCAATAATTTGATTTCGAACCAAAGAAATGGGGTGGCGCGTGCCTAATTCACGATTTACCGGTAATGTTAAATCGATTCCTGAATCAAGATATTGAACTAAACTATCAAGCGCTTGTTTTGCTTCCTCTACTTTATCTTGAACAGCATTTTTTAAATCGTTCAGCAAAATGCCGATTTCTTTTCTTTCTTCAGGCACAACAGTCTTAAAATCAGAAAATAGCGCAGGAATAAGTCCTTTTTTTCCAATATATTTAAGTCGAAAAGCCTCTAAATCGTCCATCTTATCAAAAGCAGACGATTTAATCTCTTCGAGATATGCTAATACTTTTTCTTTCATTTTCTACTATTCAATAATTTCTATTTTCATCAATACTTTTTCAATCGGCCTACTTCCGGCAACAGGCGTTGAAGCAATTTTATCCAAAATATCCAAACCTGTAGTAATTCTTCCATAAACTGTATAAGACGCATCTAAATGTGGCGTGCCGCCAATGGTAGTATAAATTTTCTTTTGTTCTTCGGAATAATGAAATTCTCTTGGAGCTTCACCTTTTGCAATCATCTCATTATAAATATCAATTTGAGATTGCTGTAATCCAATGCTATCATCAGCTTTCATCAAAGCATCTACTTTATAAAGCCATTTTTCGTTTCCCGGAAAAAGGATGTAATTTTGGATAGCGGTTTGTTTACGTTCGGAATTAATTTTTTCTTCCAAACTTTGTAATTGTCCTAATGTTGGTATTTTTCCCTGTACAATATAAAATTGAGCGGCGGAACTAGCTTTTGTCGGGTTAACATTATCGCCCTCGCGAGCAGCCGCTAACATACCTTTGTGATGCACATGAATTTTTGGAACAAACTCAGCAGGAACAGTATAATTTGCATCTTCTCTGCCATCTGCATTCTGACCACCTTGAATCATAAAATTATTAATGACGCGGTGAAAAAATGAATCTTCGAACCATCCTTCTTTCGTCAATTTAATAAAATTATCGCGATGCATTGGAGTTTCATTAAAAAGCTCTCCTTTCATATCGCCTAAACTTGTATGAATTATAAATTTAGTTCGCTTTTCCTGTGCTTGCACAGAAAATAATCCTGCAAAAACCAAAGCAAATACTAAAACCAATCGGCTTATCTTTATTATAGAACCGGAAAATTTTTTCATTTTTTTAGGATATTAGAAGAAATTTCTTGAGCTAAAATTTCAAATTCTTCATTTGTAAAAGATAATTTGGGTTTTTTAAAATCGATATCGTAAACTGAATTGATGGGAACTAAATGAATATGAGCGTGACGCACTTCCAAACCCAGAACAGCGACTCCTACACGTTTACACGGCACTACTTTTTCAATAGCCAGAGCCACTTTTTTTGCAAAAACCATCATGTCGGCCAAATCTACATCGGCCACATTAAAAATATAATCGACTTCTTTTTTTGGAATAACAAGCGTATGCCCTTTTGCCAGAGGATTAATATCCAAAAAAGCATAAAATCTCTCATTTTCAGCAATTTTATAAGATGGTATTTCGCCTTTAACAATTTTTGTAAATATTGTAGTCATAATATTGATTATGTACGGTTTACTTCAATAATTTCAAATGTAATTTTCCCGGCAGGAATATCAATTTCCACTTGATCACCAGCTTTTTTTCCTAATAATCCTTTGGCAATAGGAGAGCTAACAGATAACTTTCCCTGCTTTAAATTCGCTTCGGTTTCAGGAACAAGAGTATAGGTCATCACAGCATTGTTTTTCAGGTTTTTGATTTTGACAGTTGACAAAATCAGAACTTTTGAAATATCCATTTTCGACTCATCAATAATACGAGCATTACGAATAACTTCCTGAAGTTTTGCAATTTTCATCTCCAACATTCCCTGAGCTTCTTTAGCTGCATCATACTCAGCATTTTCCGATAAATCCCCTTTATCGCGTGCTTCGGCGATTTGTTTTGAGATGGCGGGGCGCTGAACACGAATCATCTCATCAACCTCGGCGCGAAGTTTTAGCAAACCTTCTTCGGTAAAATATTTAGTTTCTGTCATAATGTATTTATT
>CAZTST010000253.1:0-2207 GCA_964616585.1 uncultured Draconibacterium sp. | reverse complement strand
AAGAGTCCTAGTATTTCGCAGACCTCAGCGAATAATCTAAAAAAAAGGCTAATCGCTTTAATCGTTTAATCTTATTGTTTTGATTTTCGACTTTTTAGCCAATGTTATCTACCGACAAAAATACTATAAAAATGGTGTATTATCCAATTTATACACAAGATTATGCACCTGATTTTAAAATTTATCAAAATAATGACTTAAATGATAAGCAACAATTAATGAATTATGTATCTCAATTATAAAATAACCAACATTTTTTGGGCTTGTTTCAAATATTTCCGATAAACGATAAATATTATGTCCATAAGTCAATTGCGAAATTTGTATATTTGCTTATCTTTGAAATAAACAAGCTTCGATTGAGTTTTGCGCTTTAGAATTTTATTGTATGGAAGATTATAAAAAACTATTAACCGATTTGTATAAGGTTCACGACCCTGAAAGGGTTAAACAAATCGACTATTTCCTTGAAAGGTATAAAGGGAAAGAAAGTCAGTTTTATATCAGTCAAGAAGCAAAATATAAGAGTAGGAAGCCGGTATCTGAAAGCAAGAAAATTATTGAAGAAGCTTTGGCAAGAATAAAATCGCAATCTTCAGAAGCAACTATCGAAAAACAGGATACAATTGTAAAGCCTGAATTATTACCTGACAGCAAAGTTGAAGAAGCACCCATTTTTATTCAAGATGACATTCAAGAAATCGCAATTAAAGAAGAAATATCAAATGTTGAACCATTTAATGAAGAGGAACCCGTAGCTAAGGATGAACCGGAAGTTTATATTGAGAGGAAAGTTGAAGAAAGACACTCTACTTTTTATGAGGATATTCTAAAAACCAGAGCCTCTGAAGGATTTACTTCTACGGATTCTCCTCATTTTAATATGAAAACTGAAAAGAAAGTTGAGAAAATGATTGAAGATAAGGATACATATCGGTCTCAGTTTGAGAAAATGCCTAGTCTTGATTCACAGAATGAAACCATTCATACACCCAGAAAACAAACCAGAGAAATTCCGTGGTCTGATGAAATTGAAAAAGATGATATTCCTACAGAAAAGCCTTCTTTTTTGGAAACCGACAATAGATATAAGAAAAGATATTTTTTAAATATTTTTGGAATGGTTTTGTTGGCGATTGTTCTTTCTGTGATAGCTTATTCTGCTTTTTTCACTCCGACAACGAAAAAAACGATAGCTACCGTAGTAAAACCTGTAATAGACCGAACAGGAAAGTCTGAAAATGCAGCAATAAATAATACGTCTGATGCAGCAACAAAATCGGCTTTTGAAAAGAAAAAAACGGAACAACAGACTAATCAATCATTGGCCAAAACACCTGAACAAAAACCAACTAATTCAACCACAATTAAGGAAAAAACTGTAGTGGAGAATAAAAAAGCCGTTGAGGAGTCTGGCATAGCCAAGGAAAAAACTGTACAAAAAGAATCCTCAACCTCTTTTTGGAAAAAACTTTTTGGAAAAAAGGAAGAAACTGCAAAACCAATTAATAAAACGGCAACAAAAGCTCCTGAAACTAAACAAGCAATATTAGCACCTACTGAAAAACCAACAGAAGTAAAGCAAGAAATAACTCCTAAAACCATTGCTCCATTGGTAAAAACTACTCAGCAGGAACAAATATCAACTACTTTTAGCGGAATGCACCTTAAAAAGGGAGATATAAATTTGCCGGCTTATTTTGTTGCTTGCTACGCTGTTAAAACTGAAATTCATGCAGTTACCAAAGTGAATCAACTCAAGGCAAAAGGTTTCACAGCTTCTTATTATTGGATTCCTGATTTTGTTCCTCAGGGAAATTCATATTTTAAGGTAGTTATTGGACCTTTTGCAACACAAAGGGAAGCCTTTAAAACACTTACGCCCGTTCAGGAAAGAGCAGAATTTGATGCTTATGTTTTAACACTGAAATAAGAAAAGCGGCTAAAGCCGCTTTTCTTATTCTTTGTCTTTTTTCGACTCTTCTTCGTTGATGTCGGAAATGCCTTTTTTAAACTCTTTAATGCCACTACCTAAGCCTTTCATAAGCTCCGGGATTTTCTTTCCGCCAAAAAGTAAAAGAATAACTATAACGATCAGTGCCATCGACCATAAGCCCGGCATGGCTAACATTACAAACAGTTCCATAGGTTTTAGTTTTTAACTGTGGCAAAGATATAAATTTTATATGGTCTAAACAGCTGTATTA
>CAZTST010000252.1:0-5090 GCA_964616585.1 uncultured Draconibacterium sp. | reverse complement strand
GGAATTTATATAATGATATGTTCCGTCTATTGAAAAAGTCAGGCTTTTATTAATCTTATAAGCAAAGCCCGCTCCTAATGGAATTGCCCATTCAGTAACCATTTTATCATTACCAAATTCTATTAAATCCTGAGTGCTATATGTAAATAGATAAGTGTTAAAGTTAATAAGTCCATATCCCATAAATACATAAGGGTAAAAATCGTGTTGATAGCTGCTTGAATTTTTGATAAGATCGATAATATTTAATAATACCTGTGCTGAATACTCGCCATAGACTGAGCTCATTTCATTACCTTCAAAGGCAGTTTTATATTCACCAAACTGATAATTAGCTCTAACCTGCAAATAAGGTGTAAGCCATTTGCCTACTGAATAAGCATAAGAAAAATTCTGATATAGAAATTTATTTGAAGGACCAAAAATCTCCTTATCCAAACGACCATAATTTATTGCCGATCCAAACGAAACGCTAAACGTTAGATTTTGAAAAATGTCCTGAGTATTGTTTAAATTTGATCGCAGAAGCGAAGAATTTCGTATTTGCGCAAATGATGTATTGCTTAATAAAATTGCGAAGGAAAGGATTAATACTATGTTTAGGTTGAGTTTTTTCGCCATTAAATTATGTTTTCGTTTGATAACGTTTGAACAAAGAATATATTTTATAAACTGTTTTGATTCTTTGAGAATTACAGATAGCAAATATAAATTTTTCAAGAATTAAAACATTAAAAATTTGTAAATTTTGATAGAATTATTCCGATTGTTTTTTACTTTTCTCAGCTCGTTTTGCCATGAAAATACTAAATTCGTATAAAATCATCAATGGCACAGTAACTAAAATCTGGCTAAACACATCGGGCGGTGTAACAATTGCAGAAAGAATTAAAACAATAACCAATGTGTATTTTCTGTTTTTCTTTAAAAAATCGATACTAACAATTCCAACTTTTGTTAAGAAATAAATTACAATTGGAAGTTCAAAAACCAAACCAATCGAAAGAGTTACGCTTATTACAGTACTAATGTAGGAATCCAGAGATATTTGGTTTCTAACCATTTCGCTAACATGATATGAACCGAAAAAATTCAATGTAAGTGGAACAATCAAGTAATATGAGAAGAATACTCCTGCATAAAACAACAAGGAAAATACAATTACAGCACCACTGGAATTTTTTCGTTCCTTATCGTAAAGAGCAGGTTTTATAAAACGCCAAAACTCATAAATAATATATGGTGCAGCAACAGTAAATCCAACCACGAAACTTATATACATATGAGTCATAAATTGACCCGACATATTGATATTGATAATTTCTAAGACATACTCTTTTACGCAGAAATAATCAATTCCTAATAACTGTCCAAGAGTACAAAGCACTCGATTTGTTACAAAGTCAGGGTTTTTTGGTGCAAGAATTATATCGTTAAAAATAAAATCTTTATTGGTAAAAGCAATAATAGCTAATACCGTAATAGCCATAAGCGAACGTACAAAAGTTCCACGTAATTCGGAAAGATGATCCCAAAACGACATTTCTTTTTCGTCTTTCACCTTTTCTTGTTTTTTCTCTTGTTTTTTCTTCGTACTGATTTGCTCTGCCATAATTTTGATTGAAGGCAAATTTAAAAATATTTTCGGCTTTAACGATGGGCTTTAACAAGTTAAATATTATCGCCCATTTTTATTAATTTATTCAATAAAGCATAAACAGTGAGACCTGAAACAGTTTTAATGCCAAGTTTTCGAGTTATGTTTTTTCTATGAGTTATAACGGTGTGAACACTAATAAATAATTTGTCGGCAATTTCTTTATTTGTTTTTCCCAGTGCAACTTCACGCACAATATCAAGCTCACGATCACTAAGTTCCGATTCGTTTTTGTTTTTCGAGCTGTCTTTTTCCATCAAAGCAAGATTTCTTTTCAGAATATGCATTATCGAATTTTCGTTCTCATCTAAAAAAAGTAATTCTGAATTTGTGCTGTCAGTATCCATAAAATCAGGTCGCGAATCAATCATTTTTATTACTTGAATTTCCTTATAGTATGATAAATTAACTTCCAATAAAATTTTGTTAGAAACTAAAAGAAGCGCAATTTTATTTTGCTCTATAAATTTATTCAATTCCTTAGCAGAGTCTATGCCAAATATTTTTCGTCCGGTATATAATTCTTTCAAAATATCGGTTAATCCTTTACGAACTATAAATGAAGAAGAAGCAATAACAATCATATTACTTTTTTAGATTTAGTAAAGCCGTTTCCATATTCGTTATTTTTGGAACCAGCACCATATTTTCTATACGAGCATGGTCGCTAAGGTCTTGCTCCAAATTAAATAACTCAATCAAAACCCGATTACGCAAATAACTATCTTTTGGCGTAGGAAGATATTTAATCAAAATGTTTTTAAGGTCGAAAAGTTTGGCTTCAATATCCGAATGTTCCTTTTCGTAATATGTTATAGGATAAGAACTTATTTTATTTTCTAGAACTTTGCTTAATGATTTATTATGAAAAGCCTCTGATATTTCAATTATATATGGATAAACACGTTGTTCTTCCAAAGAAATGTGACTGTAAAGCTCTTTTTTGTATTCTTCAAAGAAATTTTTAACAAGCAAAAACTCTTCTTTGCTTAATTGCGAATGCTGTATAAGCAAATTTATTCTGTTTTCGATTTCAGGGATAACTCTTTCAAGATAATAAGAATGAGTTTTTAATAAATAAGAAACTACATCTTTAACTGAATGAGATTGAAGCTGTTTCGATAATTTGTCGTCCGTATTTAAAAACGCATTGATAATAGTTAGGAAAAATTCCGTATCAACGCCCTGTTCAGTACAAGTTTTTTCTATGGTTTTGTCTTGAAAACCCAACTGAATTCCAAGTCGATTAATCACCGGAAGCAATAAATAATTACGATGAATGGCATCGGCCATTTTCATTTCTTTTGTAATCTGCATAAGATTGTAGATTTAGAGTTCAAAAGTACGAAATTCTTTGTGGCTAGGAATTGTAATAAAAAAATGGCTAAATATTATTTTGATGTTATGGATCAACATGAGGGTCTATTCTATCTTAAGTACGGCTTTAATTCAAGTGTTAATATTTAAATTGAGCGAAATCAAATTAAATTTGAGAGAAATCGGAATACCGTATTGAGCAAGGTCGAAATAAGGTTTGTTGAGAGGTGGTTGTTTTTTCTACTAATGTAAAAAAAATTGAAAAAAGATAAGGTTTTATAATATGTCGTAATCTAACACATTATCGACCTGAATTAAGTTTATAAACCTTATTATCAATTATTTAACCTTAGTAGTGAAGTCCATTAATACAAGACTTGAAACCTTATTTCGACCTTGCTCAAAAACTGTATTCCTTAATTTTTTTCGATGTTTTGTTGATAATGCTGAATGAACAAACCGCATTCTTCGCCAAAACTCTTTTTTTGTGATGTTCTGGTTGACGGAGTATTTATTTGCATCCCGCACGTATGATATCAACGTATGACTTTGATACAGAAAATTCTGATGAAAGCAAATCAAAATAGTAATTAATCAAAAAAACATTCGGTGCAGAATCAATTTCATAAAAATTTTATCCAATATCAAAAAAATCATTTATACCTTTGTTGTTAATCCTTTAAATCGAAAATTATGAAACGAATAGCAGCAGTCTTTTTATTCTTGCTTTTTATGGGTGCTCAAGCTCAGGAATTAAATAAAGTTATAGTCGATGCTGATTTGAATCGCGAAATTTTAATTGGCTGGGTTGATAGGGACGGAACTGCATCAAAAGATTTTCTTGAAGACGAACAGCTAAAATATGAAGCCTATTCGGCTGATATTGAATCAATAAAATTCCTAAAAAGCGTTTTTAAAGCAGATAAAAACCTGAATGTATTAGTAGTATTTGGAACTTGGTGTGGCGACTCCAAAGCTCATGTTCCTGATTTCTTTAAAGTTGCAGATTTAGCAGATATCAACAATGTAAAATATTTGGCAGTTAATCGAAAAAAGAAAGCCGGAGATATTGATATGAGTGCAATGGATATTCAATTCGTGCCAACATTTATTGTATATAAAGGTGATATTGAGATTGGTAGAATTATTGAAAGTCCTGAGTATAGCTTAGAAAACGATTTGGTTTCGATAATTAAAAAATAGAAGACATCATGTTGGTTTTTGAGCGAAAAATCGATTTAAATGAATTTGTATTTAAGGCAAAAGCCGTAGGAAAGACTATAGGTTTTGTGCCAACAATGGGAGCTTTGCATAATGGCCATTTAGCATTAGTTTTGGCAGCTAAAGAATGCTGCGAATATGTGGTTGTAAGTATTTTTGTAAATCCAATTCAGTTTAATAATCCTGATGATTTAAAAAAATATCCCCGAACATTCGAAAGCGACCGGAAAATGCTAAATGAAGCTGGTTGTGATGTCGTTTTTTATCCTTCAGTAGTAGAAATGTATCCTAATGAGGTTGAGGAAGAGTTCGATTTCGGCCTGCTCGATAAGGTTATGGAAGGTGCTGCGCGACCCGGACATTTTAACGGTGTTGCTGTCGTTGTGAAAAGACTATTCGATTTAGTTCAACCTAATAAAGCTTTTTTTGGAAAGAAAGACTTTCAGCAATTAGCAATTATAAAGGCATTGGTTAAAGATACTGCCAGTAGAATTCAAATTATTGGATTAGATACAGTTAGAGAAAAAGATGGACTTGCTATGAGTTCCAGAAACAGGCGGCTATCAGAAAAGGAGCGAGAAAATGCTGCTATGCTTTTTAAAGCATTGAATTTCATAAAGCAAAACAAAAAGACTTTAAATCCTGCTCAACTTGAGGCCGAAGCTATAAATCAGTTAACTCCTGTTTTTAAAGTAGAATATGTTCAAATTGTCGACGGTCATACTTTACAACATATAACTGATTGGAATCAAAGCGATTATCCGGTAGTTTGTGCTGCTGCTTTTTTAGGCGATGTTCGTTTAATTGATAATTTGGAACTATAAGTTTTTTTCCGAGAAGCCTTCTTAAAAATCCTTTAATTTAGATAATCAGCTTAACTAAATTCTAAAATAAT
>CAZTST010000251.1:0-5129 GCA_964616585.1 uncultured Draconibacterium sp. | reverse complement strand
TTAAGTCATAGATTGGTGTTTCGGCCTGGTCGATTAAGATAAGTCGTTTAGGAGAATAACATAGCTATTGCCTGGCTATTTCACTTCCTATAGAACCGGCAGCTCCAGTAATAAATACGACTTTATTTTTAAGGTGACCTATTACATTTTTACTGTCTAAGCGAATAGTATCGCGCTCGAGCAATTCTTCAATTTTAATACGCCTGAATTGCTGCGAACTAAGTTTTCCATTAATCCATAAATCAATTGAAGGAACAACTTTTATTTTTAAATGATGTTTAAGAGCTGCTTCAACTATTTTTTGCTTACGAGCCGGTTTTAAATTCTGAATAGCAATAATCAATTGCTGCACACCCTGATGTTTAACAAATGAGGCATTGAGAGCCCATTTCTGAGATAGAACCGGAATGCCTTCTAATGATTTACGAAGCTTTGAGGTATTATCATCGATAAATGCTACAATTTCGTAATGAAATAAACTGTCTTGTTGTAAGGCATTTTTAGCAAGCATACCTGCGGCACCTGCACCATAAATAATTACCGGTATTTTTTGTTTAGTAGTTTGTAATGCTATGACAAACATTCGTTTAATGATAACCCTGCTACCTATTAGCATAAAGATTACCAATAAAAAATGAATTACAAGTATTGATAAAGGAATATTATAGTTCGGGAATTGCCCTGTTGATGTTAGAAGAAAGTTGATGCCCAATAATAACAGAAAAGCAGAACCGCTGGCGCGGAATATTTTAAATGCATCTATTAAGCCTGTATGCCGAATAATTCCTGAAAACGAACGTGTTAGTAAAAAAGCAAAGAGATATACAAAAAAAACAAGAGTAATTTGCGCTTTAATATTTGAGACATTAAAATTTTCAACATTAAAATTTACCCTTATTAAATTAGCCAGAACAAAGGCAATAACAACTGTTGAAATATCATAAGCCAGAACAACCCATCGCGAAAGAAAGCGATTGGAATAGGTATTCAGTAAATGCGTTATCATAAATTTTAGATTTGGGGATTACAAATGTAGAGGTTTTTTATTTAGGATGCAAATTTTGGTGAATTGAGAGGTGAACGGAGATAAATTGAGACGGAGAGAGGGAGAGACGGAGAGACAGAGAGATGGAGAGACAGAGAGACGGAGAGAGGGAGAGATAGGGCGATGTTTTTGGAAGGATGAATGCGTATAAAGATCCTTCGTCGCGAAAAGCTCCTTCCGCCAGCAGGCGGACAGGCTGGATGACGGGCAGGCTGGTGACTATACTTGAATAAATATCGAACAAGGAACACGGATTAACGATTTTCGATTTTACAGCTTCCGAATGCCAGCTGAAGACTGAATTTTAATTCGTGCATTCGTGGCATTACGACATAGCAAATTAGCACATTAGCAAATCAGCACATTGGCTAAAACCTCTCAACCTCTCATCCGTCATTTGCATTGGAGCTTGTGTTTAATATAAAAATCCGAAGACCCACAACGGAATAACATTAGCGTAGCCTGTTTCGATATCATCTTTTGCAATAAATGAATTTTCGAGGTCTTTTATTTGGGCATTTCCTTTGTTTTTTCCTCCTACTTCAAATATATATTTGTTATCCACATAAAAATCGGAAGTTTTAGGGTAATTTACCGGAAATAAATAGCGCATTTGGTTTAAAAAGAATGTTTCGCGGAGCGTGCCAATGTTTACAAGGTTTTTGTCTATTGTATACATTAGGTTTGAATTATTCAAATATATTTTTGCCGGTTTGTTTAAAATTTTATTTCCAACAGCACGCGACCCTAAAGTTGTAATTAATTCGGCTTTTTCCAAATAATTAAGATAACCAATAAGTGTTCGTTGGTCGGCAATATACAATTCGGAGGCAGTATTGCTCAGATTAGGAGTGTAAGGAACTGTAGACGAAACGGCAGCAAGTAATTGTTTTATTTTGTGGGCTGTTTCTTGAGTCATTTCGCTCACTTAAGGTATGTAAGTATCAATTATTACATTGATAATATCACCAAGCCTTTGCAAGAAACTTTCGGGCGATTCGTTGTAGAAAGGATAATAACCGGTTTTTAATAACTTGTAAGTCGTGCAATGCATCGTAAACGTTTTTTATTTCTTGTGCCCGGTCGTTTTGTTTTTGTTTTTGAGGATATTTGTGTATTTCGTCAAAAATCGAGTCTTGAACTTCATGCGGCAATAGATCCCACCCTATTCGATGATTTGTTTGATCCTTTGAATTAATTCCTGATATTTAGCAATTTTGAGGCTTGATACTTTGCCTTTGATTAACCTCTGCTCGAGGACAAATATCTTATGTACACGAATATAGCTTTTTGCCGGTAAATCTTCTGTTACATCATCATTGGTAATAGAGATACTAAGTTTATCTTGTTTCAATTTTGAAGTGATTTGAACAATCATTACATCACCGATTTGATGAACAGTATCGTTCGAAATAACAACTGCCGGACGAAGTTTATACCCTTTATTGTCGGTAAATGGAACCGGAATGATAATAATATCGCCTTTATAAAAATTCATTAGCGTGCAATTTTCAGTTTTTCTTTTGCCCAGTTATCCCAAATATCATCTTCTACGCTACTCCATTCTTTTTCGAGTGAACTTTCAGATAATACAACATAAGGCACTTCTTCTTTTTCTTCAACGATTTCAATACTTTTTACATCATTAAGCTTCGATAAAAGTTTTTTAAGAAAGACCCCTGATTGTTTGCTTTTAGGTGTAATTACTATGTTTTGCATTTTTTATATTTTTTATCAAAGGTACATGAAAAATCCCGAATGATCCATGTTGGTGTTTTAAGCTCAATAATATTTGCTTGTAGCCAATAAATTTAAGAACAAAATTACACAATCTTTCTGAAAACTGATAACATTGGAATACTGATGACACTGATCAAACTGATATTAATGGATAAAAATTATAAATCTGTGTTATCTCCCGATTTATCGCATTGGCGTCAACATAAAAGGTACGTTTTTTACATAAAGCTGCATCCTGCGTAAGGACATAGCCATTCTGTTCTAATAGAATAGTTATTTTTATAAATGGTAAAAATCAATTTATTAATTGAATTATTTGGTGAGCGGCGCAGCCCTCAACGAAGTTAAGTTAATCCCTTTGGGATCTATGGGAAAAGTTCTTTTCTTTGCGTCTTCCCGTCTCCGTGGTGTATTGTTTCTTCTTTGCGCCTTTCCGCCCATATCCTGCTTGTATCAGGCAAGCTTACAGACTTTCTGACTTGCTGACTTTCTAAGCCTATACTAGAATTAATATCGAACAAGGAACACCGAATAATGATAGTTCGATTTTACTCACCACAGGTTTTAGAAGGAATGACGATTAGTAGAAAAATGCTATTTCTGAAATCATCATTCGTTAATCGATATTCGATATTCAATTTTGATAGGACAATATACCCTTAGTTTATAATATCCACAATCGCCGCTGTGCTATTGACGATGCTCAAAAAACATAATGGCGGCTCTTTTTTTTATCTTATTCCTGACCCGGGGTTTTCCCGCACGAGCGGGATGCAAGCAAGTTGCACTTCACCCCGGGCTATGTTATTATGCGCCTTCAGCGCGTTTCAAATCGACTTTTCGACTTTTGACTTTCTGACCTTCAACTTTTCGGCCTTCGACTTTTCAGCCTTCGACTTTTCAACCTCTCAACTTCTCAACCTCTTCTAATTCATCCATATCAATAAAAAGATTATAAATCTAAAAGCCATTTCCAAACAGGTCTAATCCTAATATTAAATTCATTTAGAATAAAAGTTTCCTCCTCTGCATTTGTCAATATCAAACCCTCTTTTAGTCCATAACATTCCATTGCATCAACTAGTCCTTCTATTTCCCTTTGTTTTGTTTGTTCTTCATATACAGACCAACTAACCTGAATTGCCTCAGTAATTTTATTTTTTTCTTTAATCACAAAATCACACTCTTTGTTTTGGTTGTGGTAATAGACCTCTTTTCTTCTGCGCTTAAGTTCAATAAACACAAGATTTTCGAGCAATCGGCCATTATCTGCAGAATGATGAAAACCCAATTCTTTGACTAAGCCAAGATCGATAAAATAAACCTTTTTGGGGTTCTGAATTTGTTTTTTTAAGGATGCATCATATTTATTTACCAAGAAAAGTAAATAGGTGTTCTGCAAATAGTTAAGGTAATTACTAACCGTTGTAGCATTTTTAACTCCTATAACTTTAGCAAGACTATTGTAAGAGGCCAATTTCGATACATTACTTGCTAAAAAATAGACCAATTCGAGAAGTTCTTTTTCTCGGGTCAATCCATTACGTACCATAACATCGCGGTACAAAATGCTTTCGTAGAGCGATTTCAAATATTGCTTATTGCCTGATTTTAGGTAGGCAGGAAAACCTCCTTCTGAAAAATAGTTGTTAAAATTAGCTTTTAAGGTTGATTTACCCTCGGTTGAGCGATTGAACGGTTGGGAATAATTCACCTGCTTAAACTGTAAATATTCTTCGAAGGAAAACGGAAATAATTCAACAGGAATATATCTGCCCGTTAAATGAGTTCCCAATTCTTTGCTAAGCATCGAGGCATTTGAGCCTGTTATATATACTTTATTGCCATAATCGTATAATCTCCTGACAAAACGTTCCCATCCGATAATATTTTGAATTTCATCAAAATAAAATGTTGATTGTTTGCCATAAAGCTCGATGAATAGTTCATAAAGTAATTGAAAGTCATCGACCTTAAAATCCAATAAGCGCTCATCGTCAAAGTTTAAATAATAAGAAAACTCTGTATTTTTGTTTCGGATTTCATGTAATAAAGTCGATTTTCCACATCTGCGTATGCCCGAAATAACCACAATCTCTCTGTCTGCACTAAATTCCAATTGACGTGGTAAATCACTAGGCTTGAAATGCAAATTTTGTTGGTCGGCTATTAACTGAATTAGTTTTTCTTTATCCATAAGAAAACAAAATTACAATGTTTCTATTGTAAATGCAAACTTAAAAGGCAATGTTTCTATTATTGATATAAACTAGTGACTGGTTTCTGGTGACTTGTCAATGCCTGAAATACGTTGACCACTTTTAAGAAGTAAAAATAACCATAA
>CAZTST010000250.1:0-5232 GCA_964616585.1 uncultured Draconibacterium sp. | reverse complement strand
TTTAATAGCTTAAGGGTAAAATTTCATAAATGGCGAGGTGTTCATATTGGTAATAATGTAATGATTGGCTTGAAAGTTACTTTGGATCATTCATATCCAGAAATGATTTTTATCGAAGATGATGTTTCATTAGCAGGGAATAATTATATTCTTACACATTCAAACCCATACCCTCATTTTTCAAAAGTTATAGAGTCATATGCAGCCCCGGTAATTATTAAGAAGGGTGCTTGGCTTGGTATCGGAGTAACAGTGCTACCTGAAGTCACTATTGGTGAATTTAGCATCATTGCAGCAGGCTCAGTTGTGACCAAATCCATACCCTCAAAAGTCATTGCTGGTGGCATGCCTGCAAAAGTATTAAAGGATATTAGCGAGCAAATTGATGTTTAATTCTAGGCCCATTTGCTTACTTCTAGAAATAAATGTTCTTAAATATAACCTTTAACAATTCTTTCTATCACTAAAATGAAAATACTCACCATTATAGGCGCTCGTCCCCAAATTATCAAGGCCGCAGCGCTATCCCGTGCTATCAAAAAACACTTTTCTAAATTCATACAGGAAGTAATCGTTCATACTGGCCAGCATTACGATAGCAATATGTCGCAGGTCTTTTTTGATGAACTGGGTATACCCGCACCGGATTATAATCTGGAAGTCGGCTCGGCTTCGCACGGTTCGCAAACGGCACAAATGATCAGTGGGATAGAAGAGATACTGGAAAAGGAAAAGCCAAACTATATTATTTTATACGGCGATACCAATTCAACGCTCGCAGGAGCTGTGGCAGCAAGCAAGATTCATATACCGGTAGTTCATATAGAAGCAGGTTTGCGTTCTTTTAATAAGAGCATGCCTGAGGAGGTCAATCGCATTGTCTGTGATCATGTGAGTTCTCTTTTATTTACGCCCACAAAAACGGGATATCAAAATCTTTTAAACGAAGGCTTTAAAGAAAATAAAGCACCTTTTACGGCAGATAAGCCCGGTATCTTTCATTGCGGAGATGTGATGTATGATAACTCTTTATTTTTCGCAGATATCGCAGAAGAAAAAACAAGCCTTCTTTCAGAATTGGATATGTTAAACAAAGATTTTATTCTAGCTACCATTCATCGCGATCACAATACGGATAATCCTTTGCGCTTGCAATCCATCTTTGAGGCCTTGCTGGAAATTGCAATGGAAAAGAAAATTCAAATAGTCTTGCCTCTTCATCCGCGCACCAAAAAGAAAATGGAAAGCTTGTCGGCGGAATTGATAGAGCGATTAAATGCGAATGAGAACATACAAATCATTCCTCCCGTTTCTTTTCTGGAAATGATAGCACTGGAAAAAAATGCGCAATTGGTCATAACGGATTCTGGAGGCGTACAAAAAGAAGCCTATTATTTCCATAAGCCCTGTGTTATTTTGCGCCCGGAGACAGAATGGGTAGAAATAATTGAAGCAGGCACCGGAATATTGGCAGATGCTCAAAGAGTAAAAATAAAAGAGGCTGTTAATCAGCTTTTATACAAAAATTTTGAATTCCATGCTATTTACGGGGATGGTCGGGCTGCTGAATTTATTTGTCAAACACTAATAAATAACACTTGAATTTTCGCCTCAAATTACACTTACAAGATATTATTTAATTAACTGTGTTGACAATCATTAATTTATTAATCAATATTCACAATGGAGCTTGAATACTACTTACCAAAAACAAAACTAAGTAACCTAAAATTAGCAGTGCTATTTCCTGATTGGGATTATAAAAGTTTTGAAGATAAAGTGGGGATAAAAAATAGATATGTTACAACTGAATCTGAAACTGCATTGGATATTGCCGAAAAAGCATCTCTGCGTTTATTTCAGAACATGGATAAAAGCCAGATTGATTTTGTTTTATTATGTACTCAGAGTCCTGACTATTTCCTCCCTACTTCAGCTTGTATTTTGCAAGATCGTTTAGGTTTAAACAGGAATTGCGGGGCTTTAGATTTTAACTTGGGATGCTCGGGTTATGTATACGGACTAGCCTTAGCAAAAGGGCTGCTTTCAGCAAAGATTGCAAGTAAAATTCTTTTTGTTGTAGCTGAAACCTACTCAAAACATTTACATCCTGGAGATAGGGTCAGTCGTGCTATATTTGGTGATGGCGCAGCAGCTACTTTGGTTAGTACTGATTCTTTTCATATTGGTGAGTTTGAATTATTTACTGAGGGTAGCGGATACAAAGAATTGATAGTAAAGAACGGAGGGTTTAAACATAAATCGATCGTTGATGTGGAATCTTTTGAATATGGTACCGGAAATATCACTTCAAACAATCATTTATATATGAACGGGCCTTCTATCTTTAATTTTACGATCACTAACATTCCTAAATTGGTATTACAAACTGCTGCTAAAAATAATTTGGAGCTTGCAGATGTTGATTATTTTATTTTTCATCAGGCCAATCAATTTATGTTAGAATATCTTCGAAGAAAAATAAAAATTGATAACGAAAAATTTTGTATCGATTTGGCTGATACCGGAAATACTGTATCGGCAACCATACCAATCGCGTTAAAAAATGCCTTAACTTCCGGGCGAGTCAAAAAAGGCAATAAAGTTATGTTGGTAGGCTTTGGCGTAGGATTATCATGGGGTGCTACAATAATAACAATTTAGCATTACAACAATTAAACATCCTAGTTACAGCAAATTTGTCTCACAACTTTTAACAAATGAAATGCTAATAACCGAATGCCATACAAACATTTGGTTTTTATAGAGGCATTCCCTCAGGCAAATAAAAACGAATTTTAATACTGGAAAAATCCATAACCAATAATGGCAGATCAAGCGAAATGATTATTATGGATATTCCATTTGGCAAATAAAAAACAAATTATAACAGATGAAAAAACAAGAATTCTTTTCTTTGCTGGCTAATGAATTTAATTTGGACGGCAACACTATAAATGAAACTACTGTATTAACTGATATACCTGATTGGGACTCCATGTCTATATTGATAGTAATGTCAATAATAGATGAGCATTTTGGAATCAGCATATCCGCAGATGATTTTATTAAAATAAATAGCATTGGCGATATATTATCTATAGTAGGGTCTAAACATATAGATTAATCATATGTTTAGTTTAAAAAATCGCTTAATTATTATCTCAGGTGCATCTTCAGGCATAGGTCATGCTTGTGCTGTTGCTTGCGCTAAAAGGGGTGCTCGCTTGGCTCTATTTGGTCGAAATGACCAGCGACTATCTGATGTGGTAATGGAATTAGAAGGTGAAGGGCATGAGTTTTTCTCCTTTGATATTACTATTACAGAGAAATTGGAAGCCGTTCTTAATAAAATATATCAGAAGATGGGTTCCATAGATGGTTTTATTCATTCAGCGGGTATTCAGAAAACCCTACCTTTGAAATTAACCAACTCCAAAGTGTTTCTGGAACAGTATCAAGTTAATGTTATAGCCGGTTTTGATGTGTGTAGAATATTGCAAAGAAAAAAATATTGGAATATACAAGAAGCTAGTATAGTCTTTATTGCGTCAATTAATGGAGTCATTGGGGCAGGAGCTCAAGTAGCATATTCTGCTAGCAAAGGAGCTATTATTTCTGGTGTGAGATCACTAGCCGTTGAATTGTCTTCTCAGAAAATTAGGGTAAATAGCATTTCACCGGGCATGGTAGAAAGGACTCAAATGACAGAAAGTATTGTTAATATGCTGTCTTCAGAATGGGAAATACGTAATAAGGCTGAGTATCCTTTAGGGTGGGTAGAAGCAGAAGATGTGGCAAACACTGCCGTGTTTTTGTTATCACAAGCATCCAAAAGAATTACGGGGTCTAATATTATAGTTGATGGAGGATTTAGCATAAAATAGCGTTATATTTTAATAAATTTAACATAATTATAAATCAAATTTCAGTTAATTTAAGCTCTATCAGTTATCCGTTTTAAATGTTGGATCAACGCTGCATCTGCAAAACTGGTTTTAGCACATTTAGTCATTCAATATTTATTTGATTGTTAATCATGGCTTTATGTAATATCTGTATTTCCAAATAACAATAAACTTAAACTTCTAGATATTCATTATTTTTGTCAATCCAATATAATAATAAAAAATGCCCCACAAAAAAAACTTCGCCCTAATAGGAGCCGCCGGCTATATAGCTCCTCGCCATTTAAATGCCATTAAAGAAACCGGAAACAATTTAATTGCAGCCTTAGATCCTTTTGATAGTGTCGGTATTATGGATGGCTATTTCCCGGAAGCAGATTTTTTTACGGAATCCGAAAGATTTGACAGACATCTGGATAAAATAAGACGTTTAAATGAAGGAAGACAGGTAAATTACGTTAGTATTTGTTCTCCTAACTATTTGCATGATTCGCATATTCGTATGGCTTTACGTAATAATGCCCATGCCATTTGCGAAAAGCCCATAGTGCTTAATCCCTGGAATATAGATGCGCTGCAAACTATTGAAAGGGAGTCGGAAAAGAAGATATATACTATTCTTCAACTTCGTCTTCATCCGTCTATTATTGCTTTAAAAAAAGAAATAGAAGAAGCTCCTGAGGATAAGATTTATGAAGTCGATTTAAGTTATTTAACCTCCAGAGGCAGATGGTATCAAATTAGTTGGAAAGGAGATGCTTCCAAGTCGGGTGGTGTCGCAACCAATATTGGAGTGCATTTTTTTGATATGTTATCCTTTCTTTTCGGGGATATAAAAGAAAATATTGTTCACTATAGCGATAAATTTAAAGCTGCGGGTTTATTAGAGTTAGAAAAAGCAAGAGTAAGATGGTTTTTAAGTTTGGATGAGAATGATATTCCGGCAAATATTAAGGCAGGAGGTCAGAAAACTTTTCGGTCAATTACCGTAAACGGAAAAGAAATTGAATTCAGCAACGGTTTTACGGATTTACATACCACCAGTTATCAGAAAATATTAGAAGGCAATGGTTTTAGCCTTGAAGATGCCAGGAGTGGTATAAATGCTGCTTTTCATATTCGGAATTCCAATCCCATTGGGTTGAGAGGGGATTATCATCCTTTGGCTAAGGGGCTGATGTCATCCTGAGTCTAAACACCTTGAAAAAAGGCGCATAAAGTGATATATAACAAAGGCGAATGCCGAAAGTCGCTCAACGGTTTTCACAAAAGTTTCACATAGGTTTCTTCGTAAGTTGGCGTTGTACAAAATTTATTTAATAAC
>CAZTST010000249.1:3926-5293 GCA_964616585.1 uncultured Draconibacterium sp. | reverse complement strand
TCATCTTATTTAATCAAACTATCGATATGCACTAATGCTGGTTATAATGACGCACAACTTGTTTATATATGCACAAAAGCCACACATATCCACCCTCTTAAGGAAATATTGTGTATATTTTTATACATTATTAAATTTTAAATATGATATTCGTTGTATAAGTCTTGCTTGTCTATAAACTTAGATGTTTTCTTTCTTTTATTTTACTAGAGTCTTACTCAAATGTCAGCTGAGATAACTAAGTTTATTCTATTATCTGCCTTATTTTGCAAAACTTATATATGCTTTCTCTTATCGGGAGAATAAAAGTAAACAGATTATTCTGATTTACAATGTTTTTGTTAAAAAAATAATTAATTAATCAAGCGCTGCTTATCACTATAAATAATTATAATATGCTGAAAGATTTCTTATCGTTTTATTAAAAAAAATGCTTGCGGACAGGCTTATTAAGTCGAATAAAAAAGTTTGTATATGACAAATAAAGCATTTATAATACTTAAACGGTCAGGAGACCTTTTTTTTGGCTAAGCTTAATCAGAGATTAAGCTTAGCGTGGGGATTAAGCTTAGCGCGGGACTAGCAATTCTGATATTTATCGGAATTGCGAATGCATATTTATAATTGTTGGTTGTTTAAATAATATTCTTGAGGTTATTTTTGATTTAATAGGTTTCCCATCAAGATATGCAGGTTCGAATTTTTGAAGTTGATTAAGTGCATTTAAGACAACATCATTAAATAAAATGTGTGGACTTTTTAGTATCTTTTTTCCTATCACTTCTCCTTTTTCATTTATGGTTAATTCATAATATACCCAACCCCATTTTTTTACATTTTGTATTATGTTTCGCCCCAGATTAGTATTTAAGGCTAAAGTTTTGTAGAAATCATCTTCTCCGCTTAGATATATAGGCTTTTTATCAACAATAAATATGGCTGAATCTCCTATATAACCAACAACATTTTCAAAAGATTGCTTAGGCATTAGGTGACTTAGGAATGGATAATCAGCATCAAATATATTTTTATTCAGGTAAAGTTTTTCACAAGCGTAAATGGAATAAGGTTCAAAAAGAGAATTATTGATTATTGGATTATAAGTTGTTGTATTTGAGCCAGATAAAATCTTTGTTTTTTCATACTTGCCATTTTTGTATAAATCGTAGCCTATTGTTTTTCTATTCAGCATAATACTCCACTTACCTTCTTTTACTCCTTTATTGAGAATACCTATGATTTTCATAATGGAATGTGATGTATCATTTTGAAATTCGTAAATAAACTCTGTTTGTGTACCAATTAATGAGTTTCCATGGCTGTCGAATAAATCGATGATTTCAAATTGTTCATTTTTGAAATTAATT
>CAZTST010000249.1:0-3916 GCA_964616585.1 uncultured Draconibacterium sp. | reverse complement strand
AATACATAGTCCAAGTGCTGTCCGGCAAATTTTCTTTGTAGAATGCGCTGGTTTTTAACGAGCCTGAGTCGAAATAAAAGTTGAAAACCCCATTCTTTTTTCCATTGACAAAAGTTCCCTCATTGATTTTAACCTCATTAATTGAATAATCTGTAAAATCACCCTCGTAAACTCTATTTTCTGTATTCCAACCACTAATTCTATAATATGAAGCTTGTTCAGGTTTACATACCTTCCAGTTTTTATCAAAATATATCTTGATGTCAATTATTTCACTTTTAACATAAGATGAAAACATTAATAGTAAAAGACTTAATAATAATTTGAGAGTTCTTAAAGGTATAGCATGTGATTTTATAAGTGATCTTTGAAGCATTAAAATTAGTTATTTCCTTTGCTTTAATCACGACATTACTAAATAGTCTTTTCAAAACAAAAGGAGTTAATTTTCTTCATCAGTAATAAGTTCGCTCTCGCGATTTGCAAGAATAAAATAAATCTCACGCAAATTTAGCAAACCAAAAAAGAAAGCCAGCAAAAGAGAGCCACCAACGAAAAGACTTAAATTTATCAGCCAATCGAATTTTAAATAGCTGCTAATATAAGCTATACTTAAAACAGAAAGAACGAATGCAATCAGACGAATATAAAAATTAGGTTTAAAACTGAGTTGAAGTTGCTTAAATGCGAAAAATAAATGCAATAACATACTGGAAAACAAAGCTGAAACGTTTGCAATAGCAGCACCAAGGGCGGCAAAACGAGGAATTAATAAAGCATTTAATGTAAAGCTAAGCAGCATGCTGAAAGCCGCAATTGCTGTCAATATTTTTAAATCGCCATTGGCAGTCAATAAAGTTCCGAATACATAAGAGATTGCAACAGCAATAGTTCCAAATATTAAAATAGATAAAACCGAAGCTGATTCCTGAATATAATCAAGATACAAAAGCTCCATAATTTCGTAACTATACATCCATGAGCCGATTGCTAAAATGAAAGTTGCCGTAAACAGCAAAGTAATCGGCATTTTTATCATTAGAATAAGAGCGGCTTTTTCTTTTATCATTTTAGAAAAAATTGGTAAAAGCAAAACTGCAAACAAATAAGCCATTTGATTGGCAGAATCCATTATTCTGAAAGCATGTGCGTAAATTCCAACTTGGATTTCTCCTGTTTCCGCTGGTAACAATCTTTCTATAAGCACACTGTCGATACGATGATACAATGTCATAAGCAAAACCAGCAAAGCAAATGGAGCACTTTTTTTAAGTATCATCAGAAAAAAAATCGGATTCCATGTTAATCTACTAAAACCTGATTTCATGGCAACAATTACAAATCCTACAAAAGCAGAAAATCCGTATGCTGCTGTTTGAGCATAAACAAACCAATCAATTTTAAAAGGCTTGCTGCTGATATTTCCCCATAACAAAATCGACATTATTCCTATCATCAACAATCTATCTAAAACAGACATAAAGCTCTCTGTTTTAAACATGAGTAAACCGCTAATATTTGAGCGCATATACATAATTAAGGAAATCAGGAACTGATTAAAACCTACTAATGTCAACAAATTCAGCTGATTACCACGATAGCCAATCAAATATGCAACACTGAATGTAACAACAAAATAAACCAGTGAAAGCAAAAGCTTTAAAGTAATAATTCCAGAAAAATGCTTTTTCAAAAGGGCAGAATGTTGAGCAATATTCCTATTGTTGAAAGTCGTTATTCCTAAATCAAGCAGAATGCTAAACAGAAAGGAGAAGTTTAAAAGCGTGAAATAAAATCCAAAATCATGCGAGCCCACCACATTTTGAACCGTTCGATCGATTCCAAATATCCAAAAAGGCTTAATTAATAAATTGAGTAAAATGAGTAAAGCCAGATTTGTTAAAAATTTTCGTCGCATAAATTATTTAGTCGAAAGCGTATGGTTGCCGGCAATCTTTTATCTTTGAACAAATTTATTAAATATTGAATTGCTTCCGCGAAAATATTGAGTCTCTTTTTCCTGAAATAGAAGAAAACGAAAATAATAGACTTACTTTGTAAGCCAAATCAAATGCAATAAAGCAATGAATGTATTATTAATCGGCTCCGGAGGTCGCGAACATACAATAGCCTGGAAATTAGCACAAAGCCCTAAAATGGGAAAGCTGTATATTAGTCTCGGAAATGCAGGAACAGCGGCTCATGGAACCAATGTTTCAGTTGATTGGAAGGATTTTGACGCACTAAAACATTTCCTTCTCTCCAAAGAAATCGAAATGGTAATAATTGGGCCGGAAGATCCACTAGTTGATGGCCTTCACGACCAAATACTTGCCGATTCACAAACTAAAAGTATTGCTGTTATTGGACCAAAAAAACAAGCTGCTCAGTTGGAAGGAAGCAAAGATTTTGCTAAAGAGTTTATGCTCAAATATGGCATTCCAACGGCAAATTATAAGAGTTTTACAAAGGAAACCATCGATGAAGGATTTAAGTTTTTGGATGATATAAAATCGCCTTATGTGCTTAAGGCTGATGGATTAGCAGCCGGAAAAGGTGTTGTAATTCTTGATGATTTGGACGATGCAATTGTAGAATTTACAGCAATGCTTCAAGATGAAAAATTTGGTGCTGCAAGTAAAACAGTTTTGATAGAAGAATTCCTTACAGGCATTGAATGCTCGGTTTTTGTTTTAACTGATGGTGAATCATATAAAATACTTCCCGAAGCCAAAGATTATAAACGTATTGGCGAAGGCGATACCGGCCTAAACACAGGTGGAATGGGTTCGATTTCTCCTGTTAGCTTTGCCAATAAAGCTTTTATGAAGAAAGTTGAATCTCGCATTATTGAGCCAACCATAAATGGATTGAAAAACGAAAAAATAGATTACAGCGGTTTTATTTTCTTTGGCTTGATAAAAGTTAACGAAAATCCATTTGTAATTGAATATAATGTACGTTTGGGCGACCCTGAAACAGAGTCTGTTATACCGCGTTTAGAAAATGATTTGTTGGATTTATTTATCTCTACTGCCGAAAAACGTCTTTCCGAAAAAACAGTAATTTTTTCAGATAAAACAACGGCTTCTGTTATGTTAGTTTCCGGCGGATATCCAGGTACTTATGAGAAAAATAAAGTAATAAGCGGCCTTGATTCGGTTGACGATTGTTTGGTTTTTCATGCAGGCACCAAACAAAACAAAAAAGGCGAAATACTCACCAATGGCGGTCGTGTTTTAGCTCTTACTGCCTTTGGAAACAGCAAAGAAGAAGCATTAGCCAAAGCATATAGAGAAGCAGAAAAAATACAATTTGATGGTAAATATTTGCGCTCCGATTTGGGCTTTGATTTGTAAACCAAGAAATTCTGATGATACTAAGGCTATTTAAAAAATCCTATTTTGCCCAAATTGCGCTTTTAATTGGCTTAGGAATTCTTTTATGGCTTCCTGCATTTATTAAACCCTCAACTATTATAGCAGCGGAATCAAATATTTTTACATCATTTTTCTTTTTACAATCACCTTTAAATATCTCATATTTAAGTGTTTTGTTAGGATTTTTACTTTTACTTGCCGAAGCTTTTCTGTTGTCGCACCTATTTTCCAGCCACCAACTTACACATCGCAATAATTTTTTATCCGGCTTTTTGTTTTTGCTTTTTTTAAGTCGTTCTCCTGAACATCTTGGTTTTCATCCTGCATTAATAGCCTTGCTATTTATTTTAATCGGGCTAAAAATGTTACTCGAAAATTTTAAATCTATACGCAGCTATAACTTATTGCTTTCATCATCTATTATGTTTTCGTTGGCTAGTTTATTTATCCCTTCGGTAATATTATTATTTCCGGTTATTTGGATTAGCTTAATCCTTTTTCAATCTTTCAGCCCGCGAAGTATTCCTATTAGTTTG
>CAZTST010000248.1:0-5354 GCA_964616585.1 uncultured Draconibacterium sp. | reverse complement strand
AGCTTGATAATAAAAAAGCTCAGGAAATCGCTTTAAAATTAGAATCTCTTGTACAAGAAAAGGGAGGTATATTAATAGGCGAAAGAAAGACCAAAAAGATAAAATTGGGCTACGAAATAAAAGACAGCGAACAAGCAATCCGGGCATGTTTTAGGTTTAAAATTGACCAGTCACAATTGCAAACATTACATCAAGAATTAAAAAAAATACAGGAAATCCTTCGTTATATTGTATTATGTGAAAAAGAAGCTAAAGTAATAGCAACAAAACGTCAGCAATTGCAACGCGAACAAGGAATTCGTACTCAAAAACATATCACTCTTGATGAAATTGGTCGACGACTTGCAATTGGTGACTTTAAAGAACTTAATGTAATTGTTAAAGCCGATGTGGATGGCTCGGTTGAAGCATTATCAGATTCGCTTATAAAACTTTCAACCGGCGAAGTTCAGCTGAATGTAATTCATAAATCTGTGGGTCAAATCAGCGAATCAGATGTTTTACTTGCATCTGCTTCCGATGCTATAATCGTTGGTTTCCAAGTGCGTGCCAATGTTCAAGCGCGTAAACTTGCCGAAACAGAAGGTATCCAAATAAAGTATTATTCTATTATCTATCAAGCTATTGAAGAACTTAAACTGGCATTAGAAGGGATGTTGGCTCCAACCGAGGAGGAGAAGATAGTTGCGAATGTTGAAATTCGAGAAACTTTCAAAATTCCGAAAATAGGAACTATTGGAGGTTGTATGGTAACTAGTGGAAAAATTAGCCGAAATAGCACTATCAGACTTATTCGAGATGGTATTGTAATTTATTCCGGAAAATTAGGTTCCTTGAAACGTTTTAAAGATGATGTTAAGGAAGTGACCCATGGTTATGAATGCGGAATGAATATTGATAATTTTAACGATATTCAAGTTGGCGATGTGGTTGAAGCTTACGAAATTATAGAAATAAAACGTAAACTATAAATATTATAACAGATAGAAAAGAGGTTGTCTATATAGGCAGCCTCTTTTATTTGGCAAAAAAAACCCCCAACCAAATGGTTGAGGGCGGATAGATTTTTTTAAGCAGATCACTTAACTTCTTCAAAATCAACATCAGTAACTTCGCTATCGGCTGCACCTTGTTGTTGACCTCCGTTAGCGCTGGCTTGTTCGCCACCTTGTGCTTGAGTATCCTTATACATATCCTGACTAGCTTCTTGCCACAATTGATTTAAAGTTGCCATATGAGTATCGATAGCAGCCATATCTTTTTTCTGATGTGCTTCTTTCAAATCAGCAGCAGCTTTTTGGATAGCTTCTTTTTTATCAGCAGGAACTTTATCGCCATATTCTTTCAATTGCTTTTCTGTTTGAAATACAAGTGAATCAGCTTGATTTAATTTATCAATGTCTTCTTTTAATTTTCTATCGGAATCTGCATTAGCTTCTGCTTCAGCTTTCATCTTTTTGATTTCTTCATCAGATAATCCTGAAGAAGCTTCAATACGAATGCTTTGCTCTTTTCCGGTACCTTTATCTTTTGCGCCTACATGTAGAATACCATTGGCATCAATATCAAAAGTAACTTCAATTTGAGGAACGCCACGTGGTGCTGGTGGAACTCCATCTAGATGGAAACGACCTAAGCTTTTATTATGAGCAGCCATAGGGCGCTCACCTTGCAAAATGTGAATCTCAACCGAAGGCTGATTATCAGCAGCAGTAGAGAAAGTTTCTGATTTTTTAACCGGAATAGTTGTATTAGCTTCAATCATTCTAGTTAGAACGCCACCTAGAGTTTCAATACCCATTGAAAGTGGAGTAACATCCAATAAAAGAACGTCTTTAACATCGCCACTTAAAACACCGCCTTGGATAGCTGCACCAATAGCAACCACCTCATCTGGGTTAACACCTTTTGAAGGCTCTTTTCCAAAGAAGTTTTTAACAACATCTTGGATGGCAGGAATACGAGTTGAGCCACCTACTAAAATTACTTCATCAATATCTTTAGCCGTTAAACCTGCATCTTTTAGCGCTTTTTTGCATGGTTCAACGGTGCGTTGCACCAATTCGTGAGTCAACTGATCGAATTTAGCACGGCTTAATTTACGAACAAGGTGTTTTGGAACACCATCAACAGGCATAATATATGGCAAGTTGATTTCTGTTTCGTTAGACGAGGATAATTCAATTTTTGCTTTTTCAGCTGCTTCTTTTAAACGTTGTAAGGCCATTGGGTCTTTTTTCAAATCCAAACCTTCATCGTTTTTAAATTCTTGAGCTAACCAGTCGATAATAAGGTGGTCGAAATCGTCACCGCCTAAATGTGTATCACCATTGGTCGATTTTACTTCAAAAACACCATCGCCTAGCTCAAGAATTGAAATATCAAAAGTACCTCCACCTAAATCGTAAACGGCAATTTTTTGATCATCCATTTTTTTATCTAATCCATAAGCTAAAGCAGCAGCGGTAGGTTCGTTAATGATTCGTCTTACATTTAATCCAGCAATTTCGCCGGCTTCTTTTGTAGCCTGACGCTGTGAATCGCTAAAGTAAGCAGGAACAGTTATTACAGCATCAGTTACTGTTTGTCCTAAGAAATCCTCTGCGGTTTTTTTCATTTTTTGCAAAATCATTGCTGAAATTTCCTGAGGAGTATAATTTCTATCGCCAATAACAATGCGTGGTGTATTATTATCGCCTTTAATTACTTTATAAGGAACACGATTAATTTCTTTTTGTGTTTTGTCGAAAGTTTCACCCATAAAACGCTTCACCGAGTTAATGGTTTGCGTTGGATTTGTAATAGCCTGACGTTTAGCAGAATCGCCAACTTTACGCTCGTTATTATCAGTAAAAGCAACAATTGAAGGCGTTGTTCTACGTCCTTCGCTATTTTGGATAACAACAGGTTCGTTACCTTCCATTACGGCAACACAAGAGTTGGTAGTTCCTAAATCTATACCAATTATTTTTCCCATTTTTTCTTAATTTTATATTTTTTAATCAATTATTTTTCTTTGATGAAAGGCATATCTCAATATTTGTGCCATTGACAGAAATTTTTCTGTATATGACAAAAGGGCAGAAATATAAACGTAAATTACTTTCTTTGATTTCTAAATGAAAAGCCTTATTTTTGAATTAAAATATTAACTCAATGAACAAGAACAATTATTGCGTAATCATGGCCGGAGGAATTGGCGCACGGTTTTGGCCAATGAGCCGAACATCGCAACCAAAACAATTTATAGATATTTTAGGAACAGGACAAACTCTAATCCAGCAAACAATAAATCGTTTTCTTAAAATTTGCCCGGTTGAAAATATTTATGTTGTTACCAACGAAATGTATAAAGAACAAGTTAAAGAGCAAATCCCCGCTTTGAGTTATGACCAAATTCTTTGCGAGCCTGCTCGAAGAAATACTGCTCCATGTATTGCCTATGCCAATTACAAAATAATGGAGAAAAATCCTGATGCAGTTATAGTTGTTGCTCCTTCTGATCATATTATTTTAAAAGAAGATGTTTTTACAGAAGTCATTATTTCTGCATTACAAGCAGCAACAGAAAACGATTGGCTAATCACTCTTGGAATTGAACCTAGCCGCCCTGATACCGGATATGGTTATATTCAATTCGACCAAAAACTGTATGATGAACGTGATAACCGCATCAAAAAAGTGAAAACTTTTACAGAGAAACCGGAACTAAAAATAGCTGAAAAATTTCTGGAGAGTGGTGATTTTCATTGGAATGCAGGTATTTTCGTTTGGTCGTTAAAATCAATACAAAAAGCCTTTGAAATTCATTTACCAGAAGTGGATGAAATTTTTAAAGACGGAATAGGTATTTATAATACCAAAAAAGAAGAAAGTTTTATTAATAGTGCTTATGCAGTTTGTCGTAATATTTCAATCGATTTTGGCGTGATGGAAAAGGCTGAAAATGTTTATGTTCTGTCGTCTGATTTTGGCTGGTCCGATTTAGGAACCTGGGGCTCTCTTTATGCCACTCGCCAAAAAGATGAAAATAAAAACAGTATAGTTGGGAAAAATGTAATGACCTACGACACAACAAACTGTGTTATCAATGTGAAGGGCGATAAGTTAGTTGTTTTACAAGGTCTTGATGATTATATTGTGGTTGAAGAAGATAAAGTATTGTTAATCTGCAGGAAAGTAGACGAGCAAAATATTCGTCAGTTTGTTACTGACGTTAAAACAGAAAAAGGGGATCAGTTTATTTAATTTTTCTGCTGGATTATTGAAAATTCATTTCTTTGACATTTTCTCATGATAATAATCTTATCGTAAAAATGTATATGATGAGATAATTAAGTATATTTCAAAAAATGCAGATGTTTTGTAAATGGCAATTTGAAGAATAGATTCTTCGCTGAATAGAAACATAACAAATTAAAAATTAGATTCCAAAAAATATCTATTTTTGTAATAATTATGATAACTGAGGAGCATATAAAGGAGGCAATCTCTTTAAGATATATTGAAATAATTGCTGCATTTAACGGTTATAAGACAGCATCTTCTTTCCCAGATTACGGAACTGATTTAGATGTAATTGAAGTTGGATATCGCTTAGATAATGAACATAAAAGATACTCAAATACAGGACGTGAATTAAAGTTTCAACTTAAAGCAACAACAATAACTTCTATTATTGAGGTATCAGATGCAATTAAATATGATTTGGAGGTGAAAGCGTACAATGATTTAATAGAGAGAAAAAACACAGCATATCCTCTATTTCTTATTTTATTTGTTCTTCCATCTGAAAAGATAGATTGGTTAACACTTTCAGAACAGGAATTAATTGCCAAAAAATGTGCTTATTGGTATTTTCCTGAACAAATAGATATAGCAACAGGAAATTTATCTAAAAAACGAGTAACTATTAGTAAAGAAAACATTTTCAAACTTGATACTTTAAATCAACTTTTTGAAAACTTTTAGAAATGACGAATCAAACAGTTTATAAAAACATTACAGATCTGTTAAGTAACAGAAATTGGAAAAAACACGAAACAAAGGCAAAGTTTGATGTTTTTGCGCCTCCTAATAATCTGGATTTTTCCGAGAGTTATAAACTATTTGTTTACAACCAGATTGAAAATAAGGACTTTGAAAAGACATTAGTTAAGACATTAGATATAATTGCTCAAATTTACAAAGAAGATATTGATGAATTAGTTTCGATTGTTATTGAAGATAGACAAATACTTTCTTTACATATACACAAAGAAAATATAATGAATGCTAGACCATCGATTCCATTTTTTGATACACTAATTCACAAATTAAGAGAATTATATCTAATGTCTTAACTAATGTCTTTT
>CAZTST010000247.1:1090-5359 GCA_964616585.1 uncultured Draconibacterium sp. | reverse complement strand
AATTCCTATTTATGTAAATCATCCTTATGAATGGACTAAAAAACCAAACCCACCTTTTGTTCGTCACGATTGGAATCCTGTTGGCTCTTATCGTAAGTATTTTGAACTTCCAAATGATTGGGAAAATAAAGAATTATTTATCACATTTGGTGCTGTTAAATCAGCATTTTATCTTTGGATAAACGGTCAAAAAGTTGGTTATAGTCAGGATTCTAAATTGCCTGCTGAATTTAATATCACTAAATATTTAAAAAAAGGAAAAAACCTTATTTCTGTTGAAGTTTATCGTTGGAGCGATGGTTCTTATCTGGAATGTCAGGATTTTTGGCGCATAAGTGGAATTGAACGCGATGTTTATTTACAAGCTCGACCAAAAACTTTTATTAGAGATTTTAAAGCGGAGCCTATTTTGAGTAATGATTTTAGAAATGGAGTTTTGAAAATTGATATTGACCTTCAAACGAACAAACCTGAGCAATTAACTGATTATCAAATAGAAGCTCGGCTTTTCAGAGATAATTTGCAGCTAAAAAAAATAGTCATCAAAGATTTAAATAATTCAAATCGTTTTAGTGATGAGATTTCTGTTGCTTATCCTGAATTATGGTCGGCTGAAAACCCGAATCTTTATCAATTGGTTCTGACACTTTTTGATAAAAAAGCTAATGTTTTGGAAAGTACGAGTATTAAAATTGGTTTTCGGGAAGTGAAAATGGCTGGCGGACAATTGCTTATCAACGGAAAAGCAATTTTATTAAAAGGAGTTAACCGCCACGAGCATGATCCGAAAACCGGTCATGTGGTTTCTAGAGAATCGATGTTGGAAGATATTAGATTAATGAAACAGTTCAATATCAATGCTGTACGCACTTCGCATTATCCAAACGATCCTTATTGGTATCAGCTTTGCGATAAATATGGAATTTATCTGATTGATAAAAAAAAATATTTTGCTTTTGGTGGAGATTTTGGTTGTGATACTATTCAAAGTGATAATAATTTCTGTATCAACGGATTAGTATTTCCAGATAGAAAAATTCATTCTACATTATGGGAAGTCAAAAAAGTTTATCAATATATTGATTTCGAGCTAAATAAAACATTCTTATCAATTCATAACCGATACGATTTTACTAATCTATCAGAATTTGATTTTGAATGGGAATTATTAAGAGATGGAATTTTGATTGGCAGTGGAAAATTGCCTGAAATTAATCTTGAACCAAATCAAAAAATTGATATTTCAATGCCTTTACAAAGCGAAATGTTTGCTCAAGATGTAGAATATTTGTTTCTAATATCGGCCAAAACTAAAACAGAAAAAGGATTAATACCTCAATACCATGAAGTTGCATGGGAACAGTTTGAGATTAAATCTATGCGTGGATTTTCCTATTCAAATTTGAGCAGATTTCGAGATTTAAAACTCAGGCTAAGTGAAATTGAAATTTCGATTAGCGGATTCGATTTTCAATTTCAGTTTTCAAAAGTCAACGGAAAACTTACAAATTGGGAATCGAAAGGCAAAAAAATATTGACCAACGAAAAAGGTTTTTCTTTTAATTTTTGGCGAGGAATGACTGATAATGATTTTGGAAATAGATTTCAGGAAAGAGCAGCAATTTGGAAAAATGCAGGAGAGCAAGCTCATCTTAAACAAATTAGCGTTATTAAAGTGAATTCCAAAGAAATTCAAATCAAAACAAAATACGAGATTGGAAATGGTATCGCCAATTGGCAAATTATTTATACAATTGCCTCGAATGGAGAATTGTATGTTGATAATACTTTTACTCCACTTAAAAAAGATTTGCCTGAATTACCAAAACTTGGACTAACATTAGAGCTAAATCCTGAATTTCAGCAATTAGATTGGTATGGTCGAGGTCCATTTGAAACATATTGGGACAGAAAAAGCGGAGCAAAAATTGGCGTTTATTCTTCTATGGTTGATGAACAATTAGAAAATTGTATTCGACCACAAGAAAACAGTAATCATACTGATACCAGATGGTTTGCTCTTAGAGATAGCACGAAATTTGGTTTTTTAGTTGCGGGAGATCCTTTGCTTGATTTTAGTGCTCAAAATTATTCGCTTGAAGACTTTGATCAAACTAATAAATTGAAAAACAAACATACTATCGACATAAAAAAACGTGAATTTATTACACTTGACATTGATTTCAGGCAAGCCGGAGTTGGCGGCGATGATAGTTGGGGAGCAAAGCCTCATAAAGAATATACATTATTTGCAAAACCCTATCATTATAGATTTAGAATTGTGCCAATTGCACCACATCAGTCTGATTTACACAAAGTTTGGAAAGAAAAGCCTTTGTTAAAATCAACTTTGGAATAAGGTAGTGGATTCATAAATATCGCTCAAACTTTATATCTTTGTTTTATGAATTTAGATGCGAAAGCAATAAGTGTGGAAAAGCAAATCTTCATAAAAAATATGATGGGGAAATGTTGTGTTCGTCTGCTTCGCGCTATTTTTGAAGAAAAAGGAATAGAGGTTTTGAATATTATTCCCGGAGAAGCTTTAATTAGATACAATTCACACAACTGGAATGAAAAAAAACTTGAAGCACTTTTAGAAGAAAATGGTTTTGAGTTGATTTTGAGTCGTGAAAGGCGCATAGTGGAGCAAACCAAACAAGCTGTAATTGAGCTTATTCACGAGTTGAATAATGTGAATTCTATTGTGCAAAAATCGGATTATATAGTAGAGAAAATTGGGTTGAGTTATCAGCAAATATCAAAATATTTTTCAAAACACGAACCAATCACTTTAGAGCGGTATGTAATTCTTAATAAGATAGAGCGTGTTAAGGAGTTGATATTATCGGATGAATATTCTTTGAGTGAAATTGCCTATTTGATGGATTATTCAAGCGTACAATACTTATCAAATCAGTTTAAAAAGGAAACAAGCTATTCCGTTACAGATTATAAGAAAGAAGGTTTAAATTTAAAAAAGAATTTAGATGAGCTTTATTAATATTTTGTAACTGAAGCTCTTAGCTAATTTAATTAAATGAAAATTATAATCGGAAGAAAAGACAAAGCGGATTTTCCTGAATTTCCGTTATGCGATATAAATTGTAAGATTGATACAGGAGCCTTTACATCATCAATTCATTGTCATCAAATTAAAGAATGTATAATAAATGAGGAAAAATATATTGAATTTTATTTGTTAGATCCATCTCATACAGAGTATTCTAACGAAAAATTCAAAACAAAACGCTATAAGAAGAAATGGATAAAAAATTCTTTTGGGAAGTCGGAGCAAAGATTTGTGATTGAAACTATAATTACAATTTTTGGTGAAGATTATCCAATTGAACTGTCGCTTAGCGAGAGAAGTGATATGAAATTTCCTATATTGCTAGGAAGAAAATTGTTAAAAGGAATATTTATTGTTGACAGTTCGAAATACGATCTTTCGTGCAGACAAAAGAGAAAAAAGGAAAAAACAGCAAGTAAGAAGATGAAAAAACAAATTAAAAATAGATGAAAATTGTAATATTATCAAGAAATCCAAAGTTATATTCAACAAGAAGATTAGTGGAGGCAGCAAAGGAAAAAGGCCATGAAGTAATGGTTGTAGATCATTTAAAATGTACTATTGAAATAGAGAAGAAAAAACCAAAAATTTATTATAATGGGGCCTATTTAAATGACATTGATGCAGTTATTCCAAGAATTGGAGCGTCAGTTACTTTTTACGGCACCGCTGTTGTACGTCAATTCGAAATGATGAAGGTGTTTACTGCTATTGAATCACAGGCATTGGTTAGATCACGAGATAAACTTAGAAGTTTACAAGTTTTAGCTAGGGCAGGAGTTGGATTGCCAAAAACAGTGTTTACTAATTTTACTACAGATGTAGAACATGTAATCGAAAAGTTGGGGGGTACGCCTTTAGTTTTAAAGTTATTAGAAGGAACTCAGGGATTAGGAGTTGTTTTAGCCGAAACTCAAAATGCTGCTACATCTGTTATTGAAGCTTTTCATGGATTAAAAGCAAGAGTGATTGCTCAGGAATTTATTAAAGAATCTGGCGGAGCTGATATTAGAGCATTTATTGTGGGAGGCATTGTTGTTGGAGCAATGAAGCGTCAGGGAAAAGAAGGCGAATTCCGTTCTAACCTACACCGAGGTGGAAGCGCTTCGGTAATTGAATTAACGGAGGAAGAAGAAAACACAGCATTAAGAGCAGCAAGAGCTATGGGACTTGGTATTGCCGGTGTAGATATGCTA
>CAZTST010000247.1:0-1080 GCA_964616585.1 uncultured Draconibacterium sp. | reverse complement strand
GGTTTTAGAAGTAAACTCATCGCCGGGTTTGGAAGGTATAGAGGCCGCAACAAATAAGGATATTGCAAAAGAAATAATACGATACGTTGAAAGAAATGTCTGATGATAAGTTTATAATTCTAGGCAAGGAAATTAAAAAAGGTGAGCGTGCTTTTTTAGAGTTGGAAGTCGCGAAACTGCATACAAGGAATTCCATTAAAATTCCGGTAATTGTTGAAAGAGCTAAAAAAGATGGTCCTACATTACTTTTCATGGCAGGTGTGCATGGTGATGAAGTTAACGGAGTTGCAATTGTTAGAAATATTATTCGAAAAAAATACAATCGACCAAAAATTGGCACAATTATTTGTATTCCGGTATTTAATGTATTTGGTTACTTAAACCAAAGAAGAGAATTCCCCGATGGAAGAGATTTAAATAGAATGTTTCCCGGTTATTCAAATGGGTCGCTTGCCAGTCAGTTTGCCTATCGATTTACTAAAGAGATTGCTCCATTAGTTGATTATGTTTTGGATTTTCATTCCGGTGGAGCTGATAGAGCAAATTTCCCTCAAATCAGAGTCGATTTGCAGGAAGAAAAAGCCCTGGAACTAGCAAAAGTATTTGGAGCCCCTTTTATTTCGCATTCTAGTTATATTCCTAAATCGGTTCGTGCAACAATCAATAAATTAGGAAAAACAATTTTGTTGTACGAAGGAGGAAAATCTAAAAATATTGATGAATTTGTTATTAGTAGAGGTTTAAAAGGAGCATTAAATGTATTGAAACATTTAGGTATGCACGATGGGGAAATAAAAGCAAATAAAGGCTCTATAATTATTCAAAAATCTAAATGGGTGCGCGCTCCATATTCGGGAATGTTTCAATTGCTAGCCGAAAACGGTAGTTGGGTAAATAAAAAAGATATTATTGGAGAAATTACAGATCCTTATGGCAGTTTTGAAAAGAAAGTAATTGCTCCTTTTGATGGATTTGTTTTTTGTGTCAATACAGCACCTATTGTTAATAAAGGCGATGCACTGTTTCATTTGAGTTTTGAGACTTTGTAATAAAGAGATAAGCTGTTCACATATATAGATG
>CAZTST010000246.1:0-5364 GCA_964616585.1 uncultured Draconibacterium sp. | reverse complement strand
AAGCATAGTTAACTGTCCTGATATCACATAGACATATTGAATACTCTTTTTGTGATAATGATTTCCCCTTGCTACACC
Organism: uncultured Draconibacterium sp.; assembly: GCA_964616585.1. Taxonomy (GTDB): domain Bacteria; phylum Bacteroidota; class Bacteroidia; order Bacteroidales; family UBA12170; genus UBA12170. Next base: position 5,286 of record CAZTST010000246.1, on the reverse strand, counting down.
TTTTTTTTGAGTAATAATCGTTATGTGATCTTTGGGAAAATTAACAAAAATATCTCTTATGGTTCCTCTTTTATCTTCAAAATTTATTTTTTTATGTTCAATTTTCATATTTAGGAATTATAAAATTTAAACCTAAGGGTTTCAACTTAGTAACCAAAAAAGGCGCAATGTTCCAAGGTAATATTAAAGCATATTTAATATCACCTGTAATATCGTTATCACTCTTTATTGGAATGCGCGAACCCGGCATATATTTGCCGATTTTTAAAGGTGAGCTGTCGGTAACAAAATCAAGCAAAGAATTATCAATTTCGCAATAATTCAGTAGGGTGTTTCCCTTGGTCGCAGCGCCAATCCCGATAATTTTTTCATCTTTATCCTTGACTTCATGCAATTCAGCAAGTAAATTAAATTTCAATTTAGCAATTTTATCCATAAAAATTTTGTACGTATCAAAATTAAATAATTCAGCTTTTTCTTCTTTTGAAATAAAATCATTTATGAGAGATTGATTGGGTTTTGACTTGCTCAAATAAACCCGGATTGTGCCCCCCATATAGTCGTTTTCTTCAAGATGTGAGATATACAACTTATGCTTACGAAAAAACTTTTCAAACGCCTTAACATTAAAATATGACACATGTTCAAGATATATGGTGTCAAAAGATGTATTTTTTACCAATGACAAAAGATATGGGGCCTCAAACACAAATTGTCCGTCTTCTGATAATAATTCGTAAATATTTTTCAAAAAACCATTTAAATCAGTTATATGATTGAAAACATTAGTAGCCAGTATGGCTTTTGCTTTGCCATTATTCTTTTTTATTTTGGCAACCACACTATCATTAAAAAAATCTTTTATGGTGGGGATTTTATTTTCAATTGCAATTTTAGCAATATTGCCGGCCGGTTCAACTCCAACAATACTTGAACCGGCTAAGCGCCGGAAAGCTTTTAACAATGTTCCGTCGTTGCTTCCTATATCAACCGCTAAATCCTCCTGAGTTATTTTTAATTTTTTTGTTACCTGATTAGCCAGTTCTTCAAAATGATTTATAGCAACTACGCTGTTTGAGGATGTATAACTGTAATCAGTTGTTTGATATCTCTGTTCTGCCGGAACAATATAACCTAAGGTTGCAAAACCGCAATCTTCACACATAAAAACTTGCAACGGATAAATTTTCTCTTTTTTATTTAAAAAACTTTTATCTAAAAAAGTGTCAGCCAGTGGGTGATGACCCAAATCAATAATCAATTTTAAATTTTTTGAACCACACAACTGGCAGTCTTTAATTTTCATAATACCACTGATATGTTTTTTTTAGTCCATCATCAAGCGAAGTTTCCGGTTTCCATCCTACCAATTTTTTAATCTTGCTAATATCAGCCAATCTGCGTTTTACACTTCCTTTAAGGCCTGACTTAAAATCTATTTCTCTAGGTGTCCAGCCGGTTATAACAAATATTTTTTTAGCAAGATTTTCTATCGTTATTTCATCGGTGTTGCCAATATGAACTGTTTCAATTGGTTGATTGTCTGTTTTGTTAGTATCCATCAACATTGACATTGCTTTTACGGCATCGTCAATATAACAAAATGTCCTTGTTTCGTCTTTGCCGAATATTTCAAGCGGCTCTTGTTTGTCTGCAATTTTCATCAATAAGTCCGGAATAACATGACCGTATCCTTCCCGAGGACCATAAAAATTATGAGGCCTGACAATCAATGCACGAAAATCATACATTTTTGCATAATGAATAACAAATAATTCCCCGATTAATTTCGTGGAACCATATGACCAGCGAGCATTGTAGGGATCATCAATAACCAATGGTACTTTCTCCGGTGTTGGTATTGGTAATTTACCGAAAGCATTTAACCCCCCTGCATAGGCCTCATTAGAAGATGTAAAACAAAACTTTCCCTTACTGCTTTCTTTTCTAAACCAATCCAACATATAAATAAGAGTGAGGGTGTTTATCCTTAAAACCTCGTGTGGCATTTCATAAAAATTTTTGGTGCCATTTACGGCCGCCAAATGATAGACATGGTCATAGTTTGAGCCTAAATTTTTATAAACAGACTGATCAGTTAAATCAAGATTCAAAAATTTCACTCTGTTATCTTTTAATAAAGATTTAATATGACCATCTTTTGTTTTTTCTTTAAATTTAAACAAATTATCAACCAAAACAATCTCAATATTATCTTGAATAAGTAAATATTTGGCCAAATGATAACCAATAAATCCCGCGCCACCCGTAATTAAGATTTTCATATACATTTAAATTACACCAATTTCTTTTAGCTCTCGTTGAAACTCTTTAAAAAATAAATTCATAAACCTAAAACGAGATTTTCCCAATTCTTTAGCTTTGGGAAGACGCAACATTCCTTCCCATTCTAACATCCGATGCATGACATCCACCCACGTGCGCAATGATTTTTCGGAAGTATCTCTGCATTCAAAAGAATTCTTCGAATTGTAAAAAGGAAAATGAATATTATAAGCCATTCTCCAAATACCAATAGCTCCTGCGTCTAAACGATCCGCATCTTTTAGTATTACTGTAACAGGATTATCTTTAGAATCATTAAGTTTACTGTGGTCCCGGACTGCTTCCATTATCATCTTTTTTTCTTGCAATGTAAGCTCTGTTTCCCCCAACAACTCTTCTGATAGCTGGAGCGCCTCTTCTTCTCCAAAAACTCTATCAAAATTATGAAGCAATGCTGCTATCACGCCCAGACCACGCATCTCTTCGCTTGCAATTAATTCGACTATTCTTTTTACTCTATCAACGTGAAGAAAATCATGAATTCCCCCCTTAACGCCATTCTCATCATGAATCTCTTTAACTTTTTTTGACAATTCTTTTATATCTTTTTCCTTTAAGATTTTTTTCATGGACGCATGCCTTCGGGAGTAGTCCTTTTGAATTTTTTATTTTCCTCAACAATTGTTTCAAACAGGGTTAAGTCTAATTCTAATTTTCTTACTAAATTGGCAAAAGCCAACGTATCTTTTGGCAAACAGACCCCCCCAAAACCTCTATAATTTTCATTGCAATCCAAATAATCATCAACTATGCGGTCTCTTTTCACCATCGCATTCTTAATGTTTGTGTAGTCAACACCAACCTTTTGACAAACCTCATAAAATTCATTTGCAAAAACAATTCGCAGTGCATTATAAATATTTGAAAAATATTTAGAAAACTCAGCTTCAATCGGCGTCAGCAAGGAAAACTTTTTAGGTAGCTGACCATGCGCTTCTTTTATCAATTTATAATCGCTTTCATTATAAGCTCCGATGATACATAGATCATTATTATCGGTAAAATCAGCGAAAGCGCTTCTTTCCCTAAGAAATTCCGGACAAAAAGCCAATTTAAGCTTAAATTTTTTAGATAGTTTATCGGTTGTCCCGGGAATAACAGTGGATTTAATCACAACAATACCGCGGTATTTGAGTTTATCAAGTTTCTCTATGACACCCTCCACAATTGAACCATCACAAGAACCATCAGCCACTGATGGTGTAGGCAAACAAATAAAACAGAGACATGTATCTAAAACATCTGTTAACAAGGTTTCGGGATATTTAATATCATACCCCTTAACATTGTGGCCGATTAATTCAAGCCCCTGCTTAACAGCTTCACCAACAATTCCCAATCCTATAATTCCAATTTTCATACGCATATCTTTATATATTATATATAAAACAAAACTACGAATTTATCAACCTTGTTTCTTAAGCACAAAGCAAAAAAAAGACGCTGGTAAATTCCTTGCGCCTTTTTGCTATTACAGTTTATATTTTACTATAAAATTCTTTGATAAATTTTAGTACTATTTCACGATTGTCCTTTGTTAAATGAGAAGATGAGGGAAGATACAAGCCATTATCAGCCAAGTACTGCGAATTAGGAAAAGATTTCCCTTCGGGTACATATTCAGCAACATGCGACTGAATATGCATTGGTTGGAAAAAATCCCTTGTCTCTACTCCGTTTTTAAAAAGAAAATCTCGTAAAGCTTTTTTTTGTCGCGCCAATATGGCAAACATCCAATACACACATTTAGCATATGGTTTTTCTTCAAGTAAAATAACGTCCTGGCAATCCATTAATTCTTGTCTATAATGAAGCGCGTTATCAATTCGGCCCTGAACAAGTTTATTAATTTGTTCCAGTTGAGCAATACCGAGAGCTGCTTCTAAAGAACTCATGCACATGCTCCAACCCAAATCAGTGTGAAGAAATTTGTTTTCTTTGCCACCAAAACAATAATCCCTAAGGCTCCTGCATTTTTCTGCCCATTCTTTATTATTAGTCACAATCATACCGCCTTCACCAGTAGTAATAATCTTGTTGGCATAAAAACTAAAACAGGCAATATCGCTAAGACTGCCAACTTTCTTCCCTTTATATAATGCTCCATGAGCTTCAGCAGCATCTTCAACAACAAAAAGATTATATTGCTCAGCAATTTTTTGAATTGCGTCCATATCACAGGGCTGACCATAAATATGAACCGCAATAATGGCTTTTGTATTTCCCGTGATAGCTTGCTCAATTAAATCCGTGTCCATATTGCCTGTTTCCCTTTCACAGTCAACTAAAACAGGTTTTGCCCCAGCCTGAATCACAGCATTAACCACAGCGGCCATGGTAAAATCCGGAACAATAACCTCGTCTCCCTTCTTAATACCCAGGGCTTTCAAAGCCAAAAAAAGCGCAGACCCGCCGGAGTTTACAGCAATGCCATATCCCACGCCAAGCCATTTGCTAAAACCTTGTTCAAACAAGGAAACGTACTTAGCCGTGCCAGAAATTTGCCCCTCTCTTATTGCTTGAAGTACAAGATTTTCGTCCCTTTCAGTAATTGTTGGTTCACAAACAGGTATCATTGAATCTCCTTTTGTTTTTGATATAGACATTTGTTAGTTTTTTAAATTATCTTTCTAATTCTGAAAATAGTCAGAAACAACAAAGCTGTCAAAATATAAATTTATTATCAAGTCTTTTTATTTTTATAAATAAATAGATTTCGACAACTATCTTCCTTTTTTTCTAACATATCAACAACATGTTTGGTAACAATTTTTAAACCGTTTTTTTCTATTGTTCTAACTGAAAACCCCATTTCTTCAAAACTTTGTAAAAATTTTAACGGGTCAAAACCGGCCTCTTTTAAAATCATCGGATGAAATTCCACAATCAATTTTATGTCATTGTTGTTTTTTAATATTTTTTGCATACCCTTGATAGCAC
>CAZTST010000245.1:0-5476 GCA_964616585.1 uncultured Draconibacterium sp. | reverse complement strand
AATTTAGATTCAGAAAATTGGCCTTTCATTGGACCGGCTTTTATTTCAGCTTGAACTACAAGAGGAACAAAATTTTCCGCATCAAAAAAATAGAAAGAAACATTTTCCTCTTCAGCTCCATCAACAATCATTGGTTCTTTAGTAAGTTTAATTTTGAAGGTTTCTGTCCCATCGATCTCTTCTTTGCCCAATAGTTCTACAGCATAACCATTTACTTTATAATTCAAAAATGGATCAGGGAAATCCTTCATCTGACGCTTCATATTGTCAGTTGTTTCTTGATCACCTTTTTCTGCTTTTTGAGTCATAAAATTGGTGCTCCATAAAACTTCACCGTTAAAAACACCTTGCTTGATCTCTTTTCCTTGAAAGTTAATAACAGTCATTTGCTTGCCACTCTTTAATTGAATGATTTCCAATGGAATTTCCATTCCACCCTGGTTTATTTTAGCACTCATTTTCATGCCTTCAATCTTTTGCCAAGCCTCTACTCCGCCTGTATTTTCAAAATAGTTGGCTATAATTTCATCGGCAGTTTGCGCATTAATTTGAGTAGAAAAACCTACTATTAACGCAACAAATAATAATTTTAAAGTTTTCATAAATAGAATTTAATTTGAGAATATTTTCATTTGACTTACAAATCTGATAAATGTTACGAAATAAAACATTTTTTTTAGTTATATTTAACATTAAAACTGATCATTTTAAATTTTATTTAACTTTAACTGCTTTTGGGACACAAAACTTGGGTTGATTTTTTTACAAGCCATATCCCATCATAGCTTTAGAGTATATTAATTGTTTAGCAGAAATTATAAAAGTTTTTGGCCCCATCGACTTCTGGAAATTTTATGGGTTTATTTTAAAAATGCAAGCCCTCTTGATTAAAAAAAAGATGTATTTTAGTATTTTTTTACGTCAAAAGAAGAAATCAACTACAGTAATTAAGGCATTATTTAATTTACGATATAACTCATTATGAGTAATATAATACGATTTTTAAGAAAAATTACTTGCGCAGGAACCATAAAGGCCGAAGAAAAACTAAAGCAACGTTTAATCTATGAGAAAAGCATTGCTCGCTTTTCCACAACGATATTAAAAGACAGTTCTGATTCTATTAACACTGGCCTTGCAGTTATTTTAGATGCTTCAAAAAGCTCACGCATCTATATATTTAGAAATTTATTGGATCTAGAAGATGGTTTATGCGTACAACAAATCCATGAAGTATGTTCACCCGGAGTTAAGCCGGAAATAGATAATCCGGACTTGCAAAAAGTGCCACTCTTAAAAGGTGGCTTTGGTAGATGGATAGATTTACTCTCAAAGAATAACATCATTAATGCGTTGGTTGAGGATCTTCCTGAGTCAGAAAAAGAAATCCTAAGCATGCAGGATATTAAATCTATTCTCATAATCCCAATTTTTGTGAATAATGAGTGGTACGGATTTATTGGCTTTGATGATGTATATGAAAAACATCTTTGGGAAGAAGAAGATATTGTGCTATTGAAGACTATTTCTGAAATCATTGGACTGTATTTATCAAACAAGCAAAACAAAGAAATCATTGCCAAACGTAATGACGAACTCAAAGAGCTAAATGCTACAAAAGATAAATTCTTCTCTATTATTGCTCATGATCTGAAAAGCCCTTTCAATACGCTCATGGGAATTTCCAGAATTCTTGTTGATAAGTCGGGAGAATTAGATTTTGAAAAATTTAAGAAGTTTTCAAAGATTCTCTATAGCACTTCTGAAAATACATATAACCTTTTAGACAAGTTATTGCTTTGGGCTAATTCACAGACAGGAGTACTAAAATTTATTCCTGTTATCACTAATATTAGTTATGTTATTGAAGAAAATATTAGAATTACACAAAATGAAGCGAACAAAAAACAAATTACTGTTAATAACCTTGTTAAGGGTGTTCTAATTGAGATTGACCGACAAATGATTGATACAGTTTTGCGCAACTTATTGGCTAATGCTATAAAATTTACGAATAATGGTGGGCATGTAGAGATTGGCTATAAAGAATTAGAAAATAGGGTTTATGAATTTTACATAAAAGACAATGGAGTTGGTATTCCAAAAGAAATGTTAGCTAATTTATTTCTTATTGATAAAGTTGTTTCAACTGAAGGAACAGATGAAGAAATCGGAACCGGGTTAGGTCTTATTCTATGCAAAGAACTTATTGAGAAGCATAAAGGAAATATTAGAGCAGAAAGCTCTATTAACAAAGGAAGTACGTTCTACTTTTCATTGCCTAAGAAAGTAAATTCAGCAAAAGCATAAGATTTCTTTAAGCTATAATTGTATTACCATATTTATTGCTATTAACAAACCCTACATACTCCCCTTAAAATCAAAATTTAGTTTAGTCTGAATATTATTTATTGAAGCAAAAAACTTCTTAACAGTAGCAATTTCGATATGGGTTAGTTTATCCATATTTATAAGATTATCAGGAGTTTTGTTTTGCAGGATTTTTGCAGTTTGAAATCGCAGTCTGATATGCATCAAATAATTATAAGACAAAACCAATTCATCGTACATTATCTTACTTATTGCTTTTTTGAGATAAAGTTGATTGATTCTATCTAAAGTATTTGTTTCGTTTATTTTATTGCGCAAGCCGTATAGCCTTCCAAAATCGGTTATTGGAAGCAAAATCTTTTTAATATCCAAATGGATTTGCTCACTCGAAGGTTTTGCGCCAATTATTTTTCCAAATAGACTAAGCGGAGGTTTATACATAAGAATAGGTTGAGCCAAATGATAAAAGAAGACAGATTTATCATCAATAATAGCTTTGTTTACATGCTCACGCAACTCATCTATCAATGATTTTGAGCCATAAACAAAACGAAAATCAAAAAATATGCAAGTGTCCAAAATACTCTGCGGATCTTTAGTATTTATCCAACGTGTAAAATAATTCTTCCATATTGATATTGGTTGTGTCCATTTTGGATTTTGAGCCATTATATCTCCATCACAGAATCTATAACCTACCTCATTTAATTTATGACTTACTTCCTGCCCTAGTCTTTGAAAATAGCTAGAAGCAATATCAAATTTATCTGCTTCAAGGTTCTCGAAAACAATGGCATTGTCTTGATCGGTAGATAAAGTTTGTTCCATACGTCCTTCGCTACCCATAACCATATATGCAAAATTGCAAGGCGGCTTACCCAAGTCTTCAATAACTAATGAAATAATCCTATTGTGGATTGCATCAGCAACCGAAGTGATGATTCGAGTAATATTATGTGTTTTATCTCCACTTTCGAGTAGAGCATTAACGATAACTACTACCCTTTTTTGAATTATTATCAGATTTGCAATATCTTCAGCAATCTCAATCTCTTTTATCAAATAACTCACAAAATTTTGTTGCATACTAATAATAGCAACATAACTAATAGCTCCTATTATTTCGCCTTCCCTGTTTTTTATAGCCAAGTGAGTAATGTTATTTCGATTGAGAAGCAATACCGCTTCGTATAAAAGAGCATTTTCGGAGATTGAAATAACGGGAGAAGTCATTATTTCAGTTACAGATTTTTGTGTGTTTAGATTTTGTGCTAATACACGCTTTTTTAGATCGTTATTATTAATCACTCCTATTATCTCAATATCCTTATGTACAAAAAGAACATTACTTTTTCTCCTTGTCATTAGTAAAACTGCATCAATAATGTTTGTTTCAGCAGAGCATTTAATTAACTCGCTAATATGAGGTTTAAGGGGCTGGTTCATCAGTAAAAGTGAGGTTTGAAGTTCCTGACTTAGCTGTTCAGTTTCCTTTTCAATTTGTTTTAGGTGCGAGATTTCTTTTGTAATAATGATATAGCCTTGGTCTTCGGCATATTTTATTTTAGAGACTGAAAGAATTACATCTTTCTCGCTTCCGTCAGAACATTTGATTTTCGTTTCGAAAGAGTGCGATTTTTTAGGATCATCAAAAGATGAAATAAGTAGTTCCCAATCTGTTTTAAAGATATCTTCGAATTTTAGAGAAGCCAACTGATGCAAATCATAGCCGCTCAAATTGCTGAACTTAATATTTGAAAAGATAATACTCCTATTCAAAATCATTAATGTCCCCTCTGTGGATGCAGCAACCAATGATTTGTATTTTTGATTTGACAATAGAAGTTTGGATTCCGCGTCATTTCTTTTATTTTCTATGTTCAAACTTTGGCGGATTACATAAGACAATATAATACTGATAATCAAAATAATAAATAATGATATTCTCACTATTCGATTTTTCAATATTTTAATTTCTTGCTTTACGTCTTCCAGATAAATTCCTGTTCCTACTATCCATCCCCAAGGTTTAAAGCCCTTTACGTAAGATAACTTTGGAACTATTCGAGTTGAATCGTCCTTCCATTGCCACATATAATTGATAAAACCATGTCCATTTTTAGCAACTATCTTCGTTGCTTCAACAAATAATTTTTTCCCTTCAGGGTCTTTGTATCTTGTTAAATCTGAATTAATTAACTCATCTCTATAAGGATGCATAATCATGGTGGGATGTTCATCAATTATCCAAAAATAATCTTTATTTTCTTCGCCATATCTGATTTGCTCAATTCTATAGGCGGACAATTTTTGTGCTTCTTCTTTTGAAAACTTATCGTTTATATACTCTTGATTATACTCTTCCAATAAACTCGAGACGGTGTTGGTTAATTCGCTTAGCATCTCCTTTTTCCCTTCCAAGATATTCCTTTCGAAAGTTGGTAATATCACAATGAAAAGGGATAGTATAAATAGAGTAATTGCTATTATCGAAGGAAAAATAATACCTAAAAAAAACCTATGTAAATCTTTTTTTTGCATTTTTTAAGTGATTTTATAATTTAATTACTTGCATATATCGATTATCTGTATCAAAGATACAAAATCCGTTTCTATCTTGCTGACAGGTAATAGGCGGTAAACCTATACAGGTAGTTTCTTGTTTTAGCTCCATATTTCCAAACTTCATATTCCTAAACTTATCTTCTGTTATAGCACTAAAACCCTTCTCATGCGAATGCCCCATAAAACTGATCATACATTCCATTTTATTCATAAAATCAAAATGTGGATGAAATTGAAACTTATAAGCTAAAAACTCCTTTTTTAATCCAGAAATATTTGGATATGCATAATGTGTAAATAAGATATTTAAATCGGGTGTTTTCTTGACAGAATATTCCGGTAAAGTTTTTAAATAATTTACATCTATATCTGTGTATAAAGGATCAAGGTCGTGTTCTTCGTGCAGCCATATCTCACCTTCTGATAATCTTCGTCGCTGGAAATAATCTAACTCATACCAATTATCAGGAAAATCAAAAAAAGAACAGTTTTTAGGAAGAATACTTGCAGCATAAATATCATGATTCCCGAGAATAACTGTCTTGCAATTTGACCGAATTAATGACAAACATTCAGATGC
>CAZTST010000244.1:0-5480 GCA_964616585.1 uncultured Draconibacterium sp. | reverse complement strand
ATAAGGATAGCATGCATTTTTTTAACATCGATACTATCTTTTTCAAAAGTACGTTCGCTGCTGATGCTTTTTTGTTCGAAATAGCTTTGTACAGGACTGTTGTCTATACCATTGGCTTTTTTCCAGATAATCAAGCCGTTTTTCCCCAAAAGCTGTTCAATCATTTCGGGCGGAATCCGACTGAGCGTTTCTATATTCGATACACCCATCGACCTAAGCAGCTGAAAGGTTTGTTGACCAATCATTGGAATTTTTCTTATGGATAAAGGTGATAGAAAAGGCTTTACGCCATCGAAAGGAATTTGCAGCTCGCCATTGGGTTTGGATTCTCCGGTTGCTATTTTAGCTACGGTTTTGTTTATCGAAAGCCCAAAGGAAATAGGTAAGCCACTTTCTTTTATAATTCGCTGTCGTAATTCCTGTGTCCATTTTAGACTACCATAAAAACGATCCATTCCGCTAATGTCGAGGTAATGTTCATCAATACTTGCTTTTTCGTAAACAGGAGCACTTTCGGCAATAATATCGGTTACCAAACGGGAATATTTGCTGTAGAGCTCCATATCGCCACGAACTACGACAGCTTCACTGCATAATCGACGTGCTAGTTTCATTGGCATAGCCGATTTTACGCCAAACTTACGAGCCTCATAACTGCAACTGGCAACCACTCCGCGATCGGAAGTTCCACCAATAATCACTGGTAAACCAATCAGTTTGCTGTTTACCAAACGCTCAGCCGAAACAAAAAAACTGTCCAGGTCGAGGTGAATAATACTGCGGTCTTTTGTATTGTTGAACATAAATTTGCTTTCTTTCAAAATTTATTGTATTTTTGATTAAAATATAATCAAAATTGCGATTACAATATAATCAATTTAGAAATAAAAAGTCAAATAAATTAAAAAGATTGCAATATGAATTAAGGCTATGATGAGGTTAAATGTGTAATTATTAATCCTTTGTGTTCCTTAGTACCGTACTTAGTGCAACTTCGTGGTTAACTTTTATTTTTACCACAAAGGCACACAAAGGGAATCACAACGGCGCACTAAGAAAAAACGAATTTATTATGGATATAGAAAAAATTTTCAAAAAGGTTTTAGATTGTTCTTTTCAGGTTCATACAGAATTAGGATCAGGTTTACTGGAAAGTGCTTATGAAGAGTGTTTGTATTATGAACTTTTGCAATTGGGTTTAAAAGTGGAGAAGCAAAAACCATTACCGTTAATTTATAAAGAAGTAAAACTAGAAGTCGGTTATAGAATTGATTTATTAGTTGAAAACAAAGTGATAGTTGAGATAAAATCAGTTGATGCATTAGCGGATATACATATGGCGCAAATACTTACGTATTTAAAGCTGTCAGAATGTAAGTTAGGCTTATTGGTAAATTTTAATGTTAGACATCTGAAAGATGGTATCAAACGAGTAATATTATAACCCTTTGTGTTACTTCGTGCTGTCCTTCGTGCGACTTAGTGGTTAATTTTTTTTTACCATAAAGGAACTCAAAGGAATATTACAAAGGCACGCAAAGGAAAAACGATTAAAAAATAAAAACATGTCAATATTTAGTCAGAACATAAAATTGCTTCGCAAGCGCAAGCGATTTACACAAGATGAGGTAGCTCAAAGCTTATCGATGATACGATCCACTTTAAGCGGTTATGAGAATGAAGTAGCTCATCCCAATATGCAGGTCTTGGTGGCTTTTTCAGATTATTTTAATGTGTCGATAGACACTTTGATTAAAGTGGACTTAACCAAGCTTGCCGAAAGTCAGATGAATCAACTGGAACGTGGTTACGATGTTTTTATAAGAGGCAGTAAACTGCGAGTGCTTACTACCACTATTGGAGCTGATAATGAGGAAAATATAGAGCTTGTAGGCGAGAAAGCAAAAGCAGGATACACAAGCGGTTTTGCCGATCCTGAATACATTAAAATATTGCCAACTTTTCGTTTGCCATTTTTATCGAAACAAAAAAAATACAGAACCTTCCAAATAAGTGGCGACTCCATGTTTCCCATTCCTGATGGTGCTTATGTTACCGGCGAATACGTACAAAACTGGAATACAATAAAAGACAAAGGTGCTTATATCGTCTTAACCCTCGATGATGGGATTGTTTTTAAAGTGCTTGAAAATAAAATTAAAAGCGAAAATATTATTCGTTTACATTCTCTAAACAGCTTGTACGACCCTTATGATATACCAATAAGCGAGATTCGGGAGATTTGGCGTTTTGTGAATTATATTAGTTCCGAAATGCCCGAAGCTAATGAAATGCGACAGGATATTGCGCAGAGCCTCGACTCGCTTCGGCGTGAAGTAAAGCATATTCAAACCAAACTGAAATTGTAATGAATCAAAAGAAAGCGTAATTTAGTCAATCAGCAAAGTAACTGACCGGAATGGATATTAAACAACTGCTTATACAATACTGGGGTTATAGTAATTTCCGACCTAAACAGGAAGAAATTATCCTTTCAGTATTGAATGGAAAGGATACATTGGCTTTGCTTCCAACAGGAGGAGGCAAATCAATTACTTACCAAATAGCAGGATTAAAAATGGATGGCTTATGTTTGGTGATAACGCCACTTATTGCTTTGATGAAGGATCAGGTAGCTAATCTAAAAAAAAGAAAAATAGACGCCATTGCTATCTATTCAGGAATGAATTCCTATGAAACAGAAATTGCCTGGAATCATTGCACACACGGCAGTACGAAATTTTTATACCTATCGCCTGAGCGATTATCTACTCCACAGTTTATCAATCGAATCCCTCAGTTGAAAATTAATTTAATTGCTGTTGATGAAGCTCATTGTATTTCGCAATGGGGCTACGATTTCAGGCCATCATATTTGAATATAAATAATCTCCGAACATATTTGCCTAAAGTACCGATTTTAGCTTTAACGGCTACTGCGACTGGCGATGTTGTAAAAGATATTCAGGATAAATTGCAATTTAAACAACATAATGTAATTTGGCAAACTTTTAATCGGCCAAATCTGGTGTATTTTGTTTCTTTTGAGGAAGATAAAATGGGTACTCTTTTGCGTACGATAATCAAACAAAAAGGAAGCGGAATTGTTTATGTAAGAAGTCGTCGTAAAACGGCCGAAATTGCTACTTTTTTGGTCAAAAATAGTATTAGTGCCACACATTATCATGCCGGTTTAGATTCTTCGGAACGTGATAGACGACAATCTGACTGGATGCAGGGAAATGTTAGTATAATGGTTGCTACCAATGCTTTTGGAATGGGTATTGATAAATCAAATGTCCGATTTGTTGTGCATATGGATTTACCCGATAATTTAGAAGCCTATTTTCAGGAAGCTGGCAGAGCTGGTCGCGATGAGAAAAAAGCATTTGCTGTACTGCTCTGGGAAAAAGCTGATATAACCGAGTTGAAAAAGAATTTTGAATGGAGCTATCCGCCAATAGAATTTATTAAAAATGTTTATCAGGCACTTGGGAATTATTACCGTTTGGCTGTTGGCTCAGGAAAAGGTGAGAGTTTCGATTTTGATCTAAACGATTTCTCGCAAAACTTCAATTTCCAACAAAAACTGGTTTATAATGCTTTGAAATTTCTTGAGCGCCAATCTTATTTGTTGTTAAACGAAGGTGTTCATTCTCCGTCTCAAATTCGGGTCAGAATGAATGGTAATGATTTATACAAATTTCAGGTAGCAAATAGCAGATACGATATTTTTATTAAGTTTTTATTGCGAACATATAGTGGATTGTTTGATGGTTTTGTTCGAATAAGCCTCCCACAAATAGCTAAAGTTTTTCAAACAGAACCTAAACAAGTTCATCAAATCTTACAATCACTACATAAATTGGAAGTTATTGATTATCAATCTGAAAAAATTAAACCTCAAATAACCTATATTGAAGAACGCTTGCCCTTAAACGACTTACGAATATCGCCTGAGATATATAAAAACAGAAAGGAAGTTGCCAGAAATCGCATGCAAACTGTTATTGATTATACAGCTACGGTTAATAAATGCAGGAATCAGTTATTGTTGGCATATTTTGGCGAAGCCATTGGAACACGCTGTGGTAAATGTGATGTTTGCTTACGAAGAAATAATGCTTTATTAAGCGAACTTGAATTTGATTATGTTGTAGAGATGGTTAAACCAATTTTAATTGCAAAGCATTTGCTTTTAGATGAATTGTTATACGAGATAAATATTGAGGATATAGATAATTTATTGGCAGCAATTTCTTGGTTACGCGATAATGATAAAATTTTAGAAGATGACCAAAATAGGTTGTATTGGAATCAGGCAAAAGATTGATTATGCAATTAAAAAACGATTTTTATTCTCAAAATGATGTTATCCTTATTGCCAGAAATTTAATCGGAAAGGTTTTATATGCGAACATCAATAATAATTTATGCTCCGGAATTATAACAGAAACAGAGGCTTATGCAGGAATCAACGACAAAGCTTCTCATGCCTATGGCAATAAAAGAACCCATAGAACAGAGGTTATGTATCGCGATGGAGGATGTGCCTATATTTATTTGATTTATGGAATGTATTCATTGTTTAATGTTGTTACTAACAATGTGGGAGTACCACATGCTGTTTTGATACGGTCAATACTTCCTTTTGAAGGTCTGGAAATTATGCAAGAGCGAAAAGGCAAGAAACTGAATGCTTTTATTGATGGAATTGGTCCTGGACGATTGAGTAGATTATTAGGAATTGATTATAAACTAACTGGTATTCAGTTACATAAAACACAAGATGAAAATGCAATCTGGATTGAAGATAAGAACATAGAAATCCCGGAAAGTAAAATTTATATAGGGAAGCGAATAGGAGTTGAATATGCAGGAGAAGATGCTAAATTACCTTTTCGATTTTGGATTGACTCTGATATTCTTGGAGTTGATTAAAATAGATTACTAAACCAGTCGATTATAGAAATGCCTTTTTTTGAGGCAATAATATAAATAATGAGTAGCTGTTCAATGGTAAAAAGCACTATAATGACATTTTTCAGAGTCCAGGCTTTTTCTTCTGAATTTTCCATTCTTTTAAATCTTATGAATTTGTGTTTTGTACGTAAAGTTTATAAAAAAGTTCTAAAAAAAACCCTGTCCCAATAGTTATCGGAATCAGGGTTCTTTTATCCTTTTAGTGTAAATTATTTTACACCTCCAGCTAATTCATTGCCCGGCTTAAATTTAATTACTTTTTTAGCAGCAATTTTAATTTCAGCACCTGTTTGAGGATTTCTGCCTTTTCTGGCTGATCTGGTAGCTACAGAAAAAGAACCAAATCCAACTAATGCAACACGGTCGCCACCATTAAGAGCGCCTGAAGTTGATTTTATAAATGCGTCTAATGCTTTTTTAGCATCAGCTTTGGTCAAGCCAGATTCGCTAGCCATGGCTTCAATTAATTCAGCTTTGTTCATTTTAAAAGATTTTAA
>CAZTST010000243.1:0-5574 GCA_964616585.1 uncultured Draconibacterium sp. | reverse complement strand
AAAATATTTAAATTGAAACGAATTTGATAAGCTTAAATGATTACGCCAGCTTGCTCCATTAAATTTTCTTAAATAATAAAAATATGAATCATCAATTGATGTTGATGTCGGTAGTAGAAAAGGTTTGCCAAAACGATAGAAATCTTCTTTAACTATAAATTCTTTTTTATCGGCTAAAAACTCATTCAGCATAGCTGAAGGTTTAAACGAATTGTAGATATTCTCTTCGGCCTTTTTGCTTTTTTTCTCTTCAAACTTATTGGCCAAAATAAATAAGCGATGTTTTGCACGCGTTAAAGCAACATAAAAAAGGTTAACATCATCTAGTTTTTGACCTGTTTGTTCTTCATCGTACGCAGCGGAAAGTTTAGTATCTTTTAGTGAGCTCAGCGAAAATGGAAACGATTTTAATTTTTCCAGTTTTTCAATACCGGGATTTAGCCAACTTTTATTTTTACCTGCCTGTGTACGAAGACTTTTATCGGGAACTGGATAAATAACCACAGGATACTGCAAACCCTTGGCTTTAAAAACTGTTTGAATAGTTACAGCATCCAAACCACTTGGTAACTCAATAAAAATATCTTTTTCATGTTCCACCCACCAAATCATAAAATCGCTTAACTGACTGTATTGCATGCGTTTAAATTCATGCAAACTATCTAAAAAGAATTGCAAATAAGGATCGGGCAAACTCAGATTAAAAGCGCGAATAAGATATTCTGCCAATTCGTAAACATCAGTTTGATTTATTTTGTTTTCATATATTTTAAATCCATTTTGCTCGAGCAAAGCTGAAAAAGATGTCGAAAATCCTTTTTCATCGGCTAAAAGCTTTGAGATCAATTGATGAAAATTTTCTAATGTTTTATCGCCCAATAAGCGCTCCTGAAGCAAAAAACGTAATATTTCAATTTTATATAAAGCCTCTTTTGGCTGAAGGATTGATTGAAAAAAACTCAATAAAAATTTAACTTTTGCAGAAGACGAAACCCTTAAAGCAACCGAAGAAATTACCGGAATTTTGTTGTCGATTAATAAATCGGCGTAGGCAGTTGCTTCTGAATTTTTTCGAACTAAAATCGTAATATCGCTATAGCTATATCCTTCGTTTGCAGCTGTTTGAATTGATTGGAGTAAAGTGTTGTTTAATATTTCTTCATTTTTATCTTCAAGCAGATAAATATCAACCATGCCTGCACCCAATTTATCATCAGATACTGATTGAACTACCTCATCATAAACTTTTTTTACATTTTCTGGCAACCAATTCGACTTTTGGATAAAGCTGAATAAATTGTTATTAAAATTTGCAATTACTTCATCGGAACGGTAATTTACCAGCAAGGGTTTTTCTTCATAATTTTCCTGCAATAAACGTTCGCGTTGCTGGCTAAGCTCATCTGGTTTATGTATTAAATCGGGCAAATGCACAAACTGTTTTACATCGCTTCCGCGCCATCGGTAAATAGATTGTTTTCCATCGCCAACCAATAAATTCAAATGATTTTCTGAAAGACTGTTTTCGATAAGAGGCAACAGATTATTCCATTGTAATGCTGATGTGTCTTGGAACTCGTCTAAAAGAAAATGCCAATACCAATTTCCAATACGCTCATAAATAAAAGGCGCAGGTTCTCCGCTTATTGCTTTTGCAATCAGCTTATTGAAATCAGAAATATGCAAAACATTAGATTCTGTTTTTAATTGAAAAATCAATTTTTCGATTTCGTTTAAAACGACCAATGGATAAATTTGTTGCGATATCTGCTTATATATCAAATATTTATCTATATTTTCTTCAATAAAATCATTTAAGCGATGAAAATGCAATTTAAGTTCGTTTTTTATAGATTCTATTTTTGCTTTTTCCGATTCATCAGCTTTACCGGCACACCAATTATCATCATTTATTGAACTCCAAACTCTTGTGTTTGGCTTTATATCGCCATCATCAAAATTCGATTTCGATAACTTAAAGAACCAATTACAGATGTTTCCAATGCCATAATAAAAATTTTTACAATCGAGACCTTGGTTTTGAATAACTTTTTTTGCTGTTTGCGCTTGGTTAACAACAAAATCGTTAAAAATTTTTAGCTCTTCAAAAACCTGTTCTTTCATTTTAAGGAGCTCATCTATAGAGAGTTTGCGCAAATCTACAAGATATTCTTCTTTTACATCGTCAAGAAGATTTTTAGCCAAAGCTTTCAAATCATCATCAATTTTGCGCGATTTATCGCTTCCAATTTTATGTAAAGAAAAATCGAGCAGAACTTCTGTTAATTTAGGATTTTCATCACCAATTCTATTAATAAGCTCATTAACAGCAGTTTTTAAAAGATTGTCGGCATCTAATTCTACATCAAAACTAATTGCTATACCTAAATCGTGTGCAAACGATTTAATAATGCGATGAGTAAAACTATCGATAGTGCTGATAGCAAAATCGGAATAATTATGCAGAATTAGTTTTAACAAAATCTGAGCTTGCAATTGCATTGCCTCTATGCTTTTTTGCCTGCCATTATCATTTTCAATAATATTAAATTTTCCGGGCGCAGCTATAATTGGATTGAAAATATGATCGAGCTTATCACCTTCGTGATAATTGATAATTTGTATCAGATATTTTAAAATACGCTGCTTCATTTCATTGGCAGCATCCTTTGTAAATGTAAGCGCTAAAATATGTTTGAAATTTTCCGGGTTTTGCAAGCTAAGTTTCAGATATTCAATAGCTAAAATTGTTGTTTTACCTGAACCGGCAGAAGATTTATATACAACAAAATTATTCATCTTTAGATTTTCGTAATTTTTAAACAATTGTTTACGGTTTTAGAAACTGTCTAAATTTCTTCAACTATTTGCGGAACAATTTTATCGGGTTCTACTTCAGTTTCCTTCTTTTTTTCATTTTTTCTTCGAAGTAAGTCTTTAAAGAAATTGAACTCTTTTCGGTAAAAAACGCCCACACCTTGAGTGTAAGGCGCAATATTATCGAATAAATCAACAGTATTAGTACGGTTAAAAGCTTTTAACCTAAATCGTCCATCTTTGGTTATTTTCACTTCCACATTAATATCACCAACAATATTACTTGTATTAGAACTTGGAACATTACCTATATTTTGATAGCCAAAATTACCATCGATAGTTACTCTTTCATCAAACAATTGAGTCGATAGCGCAACTTCAACTTCTTTATTAGTGATTGTTCCTCCAGGACTATATTTGATACCCACATCCCAATCGTTGCTAATTTGCGAAAGCCAGCTACTCAGCTGATTAGCAACAAATTGTAATGAAGAACCGCCAACATTTGATGCAAAATCTTCGTTTCCTGTAGCAGAAGAAAAACTAAAGCTGTTTAAAACCAATAAAGATAACATTTGCTGCGACATTTCGGCCTCGTTTGTTGTATCTATCTGACTAAAAACAAATTGGCGTACTTCTTCCGGTGAATTAGGGAATTCAAAGCCAAATCTAACACTTGGATTTAAAATCTGATCTTTCAATCCAATAACACAGTCTATAGGCACTCTCGATCGGAAAGAAGTATCCTGCATCGAACCCAAAGTGCTAAGTGAAGTTTTAACATGATAAATTGCTTTCATATTAAGCTCGCCGGCATAAGGATCGCCTGTCCACGAAATTGTTCCTCCATCAACCAAATCGAAACGTTTTTTATATATATTTTTTACAGTAAATAGGAAAGAACCTTTGGTAACCTGATAGTCGCCTGCCATAGTAAAATTACCTGCTCGATTTAAATTCAGGTTAATATCGCCATAACCAACTCCTTGAATATTCCCAAGCTCTTCGGGTAATATTATTTCCACACTCGCATCAGGATTGAGCGACAAATCCATATTCAGACTAAATCCGGCCAACTCATTTATCTGTTTTTTCTCTTGTTTTGCAACGATGGTATCTTTCTTGCTTACAAATATAATAAACTCATTATCTGATACATCAGCAGTAAGATTAATTGGAATAACGATATTGCTGCCTCTATTAGCTACCAGATTTATGTTTAATTCAACTGCATCAAAAGGGCCTTTAATATCGACATTTCCACTTGCAAAAGCTTTACCATAATAAAGCGAATTCATTCCTTTACGTGTATTTAAACCCATAAAATTCCGAGGCCAGATAGATATATCCACACCAAAACCTTTTAGATGGTTGTGAAATAAACCACCATAAATAGTAGCGCGATTATTCATTCCATCGCGGAAGTCAGCTTCCCTAAGGTCGATAAAAGAATTATTGATTAAAGCATTTGCAGTTAATTTATATTCGGTATTGAGATAGATAATTTTGAAACCTACATTATTAAGTTTAATATTTCCTTTTAAATCAGGTTTCCCAGGCTTTCCTCGAATAATTACATTACCTGTAGCCGTACCATCAAAAAGATCGGCCCATTTGTATAAAAACGGACTAAATATCTGAACAGGCAGATTGTTGAGATATAATGAAAAATCGAATGGATTATCGTGATTTCTAGGAGAATATAAACCTTCGAATACTAATGGTTTAATAATTTGATTATTGTTATCTGTTTTTACAATTTCGGCATTAATAAATATGGATTTATCCAAATTAAGTTTGGAGCTTATATTTGCATTTCCAATTACTTCTTTATTGATTTTAAGATTATTAATACTTAAATCGGCAAGGAAATCAATGTTTTTCATAACATTTAGAAACTGCATGTCTCCATTGATTAAACCATCAAAATCAATGCCTTTATAATTGAGTAAAATATCGAAATTAGAGGCATCAAAATTATTAAAGTTAATTTTTAAAGCCTGATCCATATTCTGATCCAAAGCTCCGGTAACTTCTACCAATTGACTACTGGAATGAAATCCAAATTTTTCAAAAAGAAGTCTGCTTTCTCCAATTCGGATTCGGTTATCAGGATGGATAGCCCATATCGTATCATTTATTATTAAATCAGCACTTTTAAACTTGATATCTATATCAGGGGTTTTATTTAAACTCACAATACCAATTATGTCTGCTTTGTTTTTAATTACCTTATATTTATTGTCCCAATTTAGCAGAAACTGTATGCTGTCATTTTTTGCCTGAGAAGAAAAGCGCAGATTATCAATACTCAATTGCAACGTATCATTTTCTTGTTGCTCTTTAAAAATCACGGCATCAACCGCTAAATCGGTATTGAGCGATTGATTGTTATTATTATATATTTTAAGTTTTAAATTATTTAATTTAACTCCTTGATATATTGCACTTTGTAAATTTAATTGAGAAGCGATCGCATTTTTTTCGATATCGAAATTTCCTTCCCAACGGCCATTTTCAGAAAGTTGTAAAGGATTATGAAAAAGAGGTAAAATGTGTGATAAGTCTTTAAAGCGAATATCCCAATTGATGTTTTTGGTATAAAGAACCGAATCTAACTTATTGGCAGATATTATATTAGGGATGTATTTATGAAAAAATAATGTTAATGTATTTTTTATTTCACTCAGTCGAAATTCCCCCCTTATATCACCATCTACAAAATCGGAGTTTAGGCTAATGGTTCTATAATTATCG
>CAZTST010000242.1:0-5594 GCA_964616585.1 uncultured Draconibacterium sp. | reverse complement strand
TCTTCTTTATTTAATCCTGTTTGGTTTTTAATACTATTTGAAAATGGAGTTATAGAATATGGTTTTCCGGCAACATTATCTAACGCATTGCTCCACAGTTCAGTGCCATATTTTGCTCGACCATAACCTACTAAATAATAGCCTAAATGATAATGCGTAGTTG
Source organism: uncultured Draconibacterium sp. (assembly GCA_964616585.1). Taxonomy (GTDB): domain Bacteria; phylum Bacteroidota; class Bacteroidia; order Bacteroidales; family UBA12170; genus UBA12170. The sequence continues at coordinate 5,431 of CAZTST010000242.1, read as the reverse complement.
TAAAATCTTTATAAGATCCGTGAGCAGCTTTATCGTAAGAATATGCTCCTTTTTGTAAAAGTTGAGCACGTAATTCCATTTCAAAAAATGGTTGACGACCTCTACCCGATTTACTCAAAGCTGTTTCGGTAACCACAGCATCACCTTCTATAAACCACCAAGGCACAAACAAGCCATAAACACCGGCAGTAATTTGCTCACCAAATAAAGCATATAAAACTTTGGTCAAGCCTTGATTCATTTTATCAATCTGAATAACATGACGATATTCGTGCAAAGCCAATTGCTGAAACCATTCTTGCGCATAAGAATCCTGAGGCGGTTGAGTAAATATTTCAATTCTCCTTGGAGCCCAACCAACTTCGGCATTACTCACAACAGCTCTATTATGCAGTAAAACAGAAATTTTCGGAGGATTATTCTGCAATGTTTTAGCATCTAAAACTCTTGCATATTCAAGCACATTGGCAGCGTAATTTGCCTGATTTTCAAATCCTTCGGGAAATATTACTTGAAAATATTCGCTGTTTATTTGCTTCCATTTTATACTGCTCGGGCTTTGTCCGCCTGCATAAAATTGTGCATTAATAAGGTTTGTATTCAAAATAGCAAACACAAGCAGCAAAATGAATAATCGAATTTTAGGATAATGTTTACAAATCATAGCTCGGAATAAATAAGCGACGAAATTAAGAAAATTCACGGGAAACAAATCTTTTGAAATATATTGCCTGTATTTAAAAATACTACTTTTACATTTTCTTCGTTTAATTACAAATTGTTGTTTTTAATTTCAAAAATCAAATATTCAAAAAAAAACAATCTACATAATTAGGCGATAACAAGCATTAAATCAATGATAAAATTATCTGTTGTAATAATTTGTCTGAATGAGGAAAGGAATATTGGCCGATGCCTGTCTTCGGTTGAAGGTGTGGCAGATGAAATTGTTGTAGTAGATTCAGGATCAACTGATAATACTCAAAATTTATGTGAAGCTGCCGGTGCTAGATATTATTTTCATCCTTTTAAAGGGTATATAGAACAAAAAAATTATGCGCTTGCACAGGCTAAGTTTCCTTATGTTTTATCCTTAGATGCTGATGAAGCCCTTTCAGATGAACTCAAGAAATCTATTTTAGAAACAAAGGATAATTGGGAATACGATGGTTATAGTATGAATAGGCTATCAAATTATTGTGGTAGTTGGATTAAACATAGTGGTTGGTATCCCGACAGGAAACTTAGGCTTTTTAAAAGCAGCTTTGGAAAATGGGGCGGAATAAATCCGCATGACGAATTTTTGTTTGATAAAAAAACCACGGTTAACCATCTTAAAGGTGATTTATTGCATTATTCGTATTATACTCGCGAACAACATTTAGAGAAAATAAAAAAATTTAGTGATATAGCCGCAAAATCGTTATTTTTAAACGGCGATAAACCAACTGTTTTTAAACTTTTTTTTCATCCTTTAGCAAGATTTATAAAATCATATATTTTGAAATTGGGAATACTCGATGGTACTAATGGTTTTTTTATCAGTCGAACATCGGCCTATGCCAATTATTTGAAATACTCCAAGTTAAGAAGTTTATACAAAAATAAATAAACCCTATATTAATGAAGGTTTTGCATTTATCAGGAGCCATTAGCTGGAGAGGTGGAGAGCAGCAGCTTTTTTATTTGCAAGAGGCAGTACAATTAACAGATATTGAGCAATTTATTGTTTGCCCGTATAATTCTGAACTTTATAATCGATTACTAAATACACCGAATCTGAATTTAATTGGATTTAGAAAAACCATTTCTATAAATTTGTATTTAGCTTATAAATTAAAGAAGATTTGCACAAAAAAAAATATTGATATTATTCATGCACACGATTCACATGCACATACTTATGCTTTTATATCGGCATGGCTTTTCGGAAATAAAACACCTATTATAGTCCATCGCAGGGTTGCATTTGCAATAGGTAAAAGCTTGTTTTCGAAACTGAAATACAATCATAAATCAATACATAAAATCATTTGTATTTCTAAAGCTATAAGAGAAATAATGTTGAAATATATTTCCAATGCTGATATTCTAAAGGTTGTTCATTCAGGTATAGATTTAAATCGTTTTCCACATAAAAGCAAAACCTATAAGTTGAGAAAATTGCTCAATCTTAGTGAAGATACTTTCTTAATTGGAAATACTTCGGCTATTGATACACATAAAGATTATGTTACATTTGTTGATACAGCGATAATTATTTTAAAATCTTTCCCTCTAACTCATTTTGTAATTATTGGAAGTGGCAAGCTCGAAAATCAAATTATAGATTACATAAAGCAAAAAGAAATAACAAAGAATATTTCCCTAATTGGATTCAGAAATGATGTGCCAGACTTATTGCCCGATTTTGATATTTTTCTGATGACAACAATAAAAGAAGGTTTAGGCACTTCAATTTTAGATGCTTTTGCATGTAATGTGCCGGTTGTATCAACAAATGCAGGTGGAATAGTCGAAATTATTGAACATGGAAAATCGGGAATGCTTGCTGATATTGGTAATTCTGAACAATTAGCCCAACATGCAGTTCAACTTATAAGCGATGTATCTCTAAAACAAACGATTATAAAAGGAGCTTCCGAGAAACTCAAGAGTTTCACAAAAGAAAAAATGGCAAATAAAATTATTGATATTTATAAAAGCATGTGATTTACAGCGAACACAGTAAAGCACTTGGGCAGTTGGAAAAAAATACGCATTTTTGCTAAAAATTAGATAATATGACACTGGCATTTATTGATTGGAATGTAGCTCCTCAAATTTTTACGATAGGAAACTGGGAAGTAAGATGGTACGGCCTCTTATTTGCTTCCTCTTTCTTTTTTGGTTATATCCTGATGGGAAAGTTTTTTAAAATGGCGAAATTGTCAGAGGCGGCTCTCGACCGTTTGGCTATATATATGCTTGTTGGTACTGTAGTTGGCGCTCGGCTTGGACATATCTTTTTTTACGAACCAGAATATTATTTTGCAAATCCTATTAAAATGCTTTATATATGGGAAGGCGGACTAGCCAGTCACGGAGCAGCCATTGGAATTTTAATCGCTTTGGGAATTTATGCTTATCGCGAAAAGCTAAACTATTTCTGGGTTACCGATAGAATTGCTATTTTGGTTGCTTTGGCAGGTTTTTTTATTCGAATGGGCAATTTGATGAATTCCGAAATATTTGGTCATGTAACAGATTTGCCTTGGGGATTTAAGTTTTATCATGCATTTGCCCCTGGAACAGAAGTGCTTCCGCATCATCCTACACAAATTTACGAGGCGCTGTCGTATCTTATAATCTTTGCTTATCTTATTTGGTTTTTCTACAAAAAAAATGGAAAACCTGCCAATGCTTATCTTACTGGAATTTTTATGATTAGCATTTGGGGAATGCGTTTCTTAATTGAATTTGTAAAAGAAGTTCAGGTAGATTTTGAATCGACAATGACTTTAAATATGGGTCAATGGTTAAGTATTCCTCTTGTTTTATTTGGGGTTTATTTGGTAAATTATAGTCGGAAAACAAAAACAAACTGATTCTGCTTTCATCTTAAATTTATCTAAACATTTTACCTAAAAATTTAAGATTAATCTCAAATATTTGCAAAGCCATTGAAACAGAACGATATATGATGCAATTTATATAAGTAGTTCGGGAATAAAATTACGAAACTTTAAAGCTCGCTCGAAGCCAATCCGTTTATTAAATATTTCATATTTTACTCAATCCTTCAGCAACTAATCGTGGCGGTATTACACGTTGGTTTTTTCTGTTTTTAGTTCTTTAATCCGATTTTTGGCGATGGAATTGATTGTATTAACCTGAAAAGTTGTTCAGTGTCAGCTACATCGGTCATACGCATTTTTCCATCCTGTGCAAGCATTTTCAAACCGTTACAATTTGTAACGGTTTGGTTTCCCTCTGCCAAAAGTCTCTTTTTTAATACCCTCCAATAAACTTGTGGATTTGCGCTTTCCGTTAAAACTGATATTACATCAACAATAGAGATATTCCATTTTTCATTATCACTATCCCAAACTGTACGAATAGTGCTGTCCTCAAATATTTTTATACTTTCTTTTTTTTCATATCACAAATCCTAAAAAGGCGTGTTAATATCTAACTCTTTACAAAGTGCAATCAATTCTTTATCTGTTTCGCTCATATAATTAAATCTTCCTTAAATTCATTTCTCAAATTTACTCTTATTCTGTGGGCTGGCAAGAAATTGCTCTTTTTTTAGCATTGCATATGAGCCTTTGTTTACTATGCAACGTTTTTTAATTGTCTTTTAAGAATTTTAGAAGCTTTTTGGGGTTTTGTCTATTATCCCAAAAACCTGTTATAATTAATTTAGAATCAAGCTGTTTATATAAAATGCTGTAATGACCTAAAGAGATAACTTGAGTTGATTTAAATTCGGTTTTTTTACCTAATACGGGATTAGTTTTTAATAAATTTACTCTCTCTGAAATACTTGAATTTAATTTTTTAGAATATGAATTAGTTCCATTCCTTTTATTCCAATATTCAAAAGTGTAATTTCTTTGTTTTAAAGCTGTTTCAGTCCAATAGATTGTTAATTTAGCCATTGAGTATCAGCTTTGTTTAAGTCAGATTCAGAAATTAAATTTCCATTTTCAATATCTTTTTCACTCATATTGAGCATTTCAATTTGTTCAGAAGTCAAAGTTAGAGTTTCATCAACTTGAGTAGATTCAAAAATATTACTAATTGCTTTAAGTAGTTTTTCGTTTTTGGTTGCTAAAATCCTGTCAATCAAATTATTCTTTATACTTTCCAATCCTTCCATAATCCTTCAAATTTTATGTAAAGTTAATACGTTTTTTGAGATTTTGCAAATGTTGCATAACGTTCTGGCAGTGGCGGCAAACGAAGATGATTCGTTTTCGGTCGGCACGACCGATAAGGAATCGTCGAGAAGCCAAGCTCCCGATCCCGAAACTTCGGGACTATTGCATATGAGCCTTTGGGCACAGTATTTTTTATTTAAATAATTGTTCAATAGTCTTCATAGGGATAAACATTTTTCCGCTGTCTGGTAATTTAATAAATCCATATTTTTCATAAAAAATTTCAGCGGCTCTATCTAAAGGGTCAACAATTACAGCATAAGAGCCTAAAGTTTTAGCTGTTTCATTGCATCTTTTTAGAGCATCAATTAGTAAAAACTTACCTAAGCCTTGTCCTTGAAACTTGATATCAATTGCTAATCTACCAAGTAGAGTTGTTTGTACAGAAGAATATGATTTCGGTAATTTTTTTTGTAAATGATTAGGAATTAGATTTAGAGGAATACTATTTGTCTAATAACCCCAAATATTTTCATTTTTACTTAATCTGCAATTTCCTAAATAAC
>CAZTST010000241.1:0-5669 GCA_964616585.1 uncultured Draconibacterium sp. | reverse complement strand
TTCAACTCAAAGTATGCCTCTTTTTGTCTGATATTTCCAAACTTTAAATATTCGATATTTTTGAAATTTATCATTAGTTTTATCCACAATTACTACCTTTTAACTAAGTTCTTTGGTCAACTAACGGATTAGGTTTGTACCTATTTTTTAACTCGAGTTTGCTTATTTTATTTTCCAATTTTCAATATTCTTTTAGCCCCTTGAATTACCAAAATAAAAACAATTGTGCCTATTATCAAATCCGGTTTACTCGAGTTTAGCCAATTTACCATCAAAGCAGCAACTATAACACCTAAATTAATTATCACATCATTAGAAGTGAAAATCATACTTGCCTGCATATGAGCCTCTTTACTTTTCGATTTTTGAAGTAAATACAAACAAATTCCATTTGCAATTAGAGCAAAGACTGAAACAATAATCATTACTGAAAAGTTTGGAAGCTCTTCTGCTCCAAAAAATCTTCTTAGCACTTCTGCAAATCCAATAATAGCAAGTATTATTTGAAAATATCCTGCAAGCCTTGCAATTTTTTTCTTTCGTATTAGAGTGCCGCCAACCGCTAAAAGACTAATTCCGTAGACGAATGAGTCAGCCAACATATCTAGACTGTCGGCAACAAGACCCATTGATTTTGAAATCAGCCCCGTTGACATTTCAATTATAAAGAATGCAAAATTAATGGCAAGAACAGCCCAAAGAAGTTTTCTTTGATTCTGATTTTCATCAAAATCGGTTTTGTCAGTTTGCTCGGTCGATATTTTTTTCCCACCTAATTTTAATTCGAAAACTGATTGTTCTATTTTCTCTATTTCTCCATTATGAAATACTGTCAATATTCTATTCGGGATATCGAAGTCGAGATTTTTTATACCGGAAATTCCGTCTAATTTCATCCGAATTAGATTTTCTTCAGAAGGACAGTCCATTTTTGATACTTCAAATATTGTTTTTTGCATTCAGTTTTGGTTTTAAATTAGATAATTTTATTTATTATCTCCAAAATTCCTTTTTTAATTCCTTCATAAAAGTCTCCCTTTTTAAATTCCGGAATTATTATGTTGTCGAGTATTATTTTGGCTTCTTCATCGTTTAATTTGTTTTCCAATTCGTATCCAACCTCAATCCTAATTTGTCGGATTTGTTTGCCCAAAAAAATTAGTACTGTGTTGTTCTTATTCTTTTTACTAGCATTCCAGTAATTTGCTAATTCTATTGAATATTCATTTAAGGTTTCATAAGGCGCACATGATTTAATAGTTACTACAACTATCTCATTTGTTGTCATTTTTTCATGTTGAATTATTATTTCTTTAAGTTCAGAAATTTGTTCAGATGAAAAAATTTCTTCAAAATCATTTACATATCCCACATAATCGGGGAATATAAAATCTTTCTTATTCTCATTTTGCGAAAAAACAGTCAGAGATATTAAAACAAAAAAGAGTACAACCGGTATTGTTTTTATGTTCATTTTGTGTCTTATTTAATTAAATGATAGAAATTTACAATATATATTTTATTCATTTTTAAGTTTTGAATATCTAATTTCATCATAAAACTTTCCGTTTTTAAAAATGGCTTTTCTAAAAATTCCTTCTTTTTTGAATCCGCATTTTTCAAGTACTCGTTGAGAAGACAAATTATAATCGAATACTCCTGTATGGATTCTTTCAATAGCAAGGAATTCAAATCCATAAGCAGTAGCTATGTTTACAGCCTGAGTTACAATGCCTTTGTTCCAATACGGTTCGCCAATAAAATAACCAATCTCTGCGCTTTTACGATAAACATCTGTTCCTATTACCAACCCAATATTTCCAACATATAAGCCTTCGTAATCTATTGCAAATAAGGTTGTTGGATTTTGTTTTATGCATTTCTGTATAAAGTTTCTTGCATCAAATTCTGTATATGGATGCGGAAATCCATCTCGCAGATTTTTGCTGATATTTCTATTATTAGCTATTTCTGCTAAGCGCTTAATATCTGATAATTCCAACGGCCTTAGTTTTATTTTCTCATTTTGAAGTATTTTCATGGTTCATCAATAATTAATATACAATCAATCAAAAAACTTATCATAATATGCATAAATCAATGGCATTCCGCCTGTGTGAATAAATACAACGGTATCATTTTTAGTGATTTTTCCGGATTCAATATAAGAAATGAGTCCCGACATAGCTTTGCCTGTATAAACCGGATCTAAAAATAATCCTTCTAATTTGGCGACAAGTTTTATTGCACTTAAACCTTCTTTGGTTGGAACTCCATAAGCATCTCCAATAAAATTATCATCTACAATAATTTCGATTGGAGAATCAAATTCAGGCATGATTTTATTTAATGCTTCTGATGCAAAATTGGATACAATTGTACTTGCTTTTTCCTGGTCATGTAAAACGCTTATTCCAATAACCTTGGTTTTGTATGTTTTACTCATAAATCCCGCAACTAATCCGGCTTGTGTTCCACCGCTGCCTGTAGAAACGAAAACATAGTCAGGCGGATTGGAATTTAATTTATTAAACTGGTCAATAATTTCGTTGGCACAATCTACATAACCCATTACGCCAAGAAAATTTGAACCGCCAAAAGGAATAATATAAGGTTTACCACCGGAAAGCTTAATTTGTTCCGCGACTTCCAACATAGCAGTTTGAAAATCTTCTTCTTTGTCAATAGCAACTATTTCAGCATCCATTAAACTCATTAGAAGTGCATTTCCATTTTGGTGAAAAACAGGATTTTGTGATGGAATCATTTCTTTGCATACTACTATTGATCTTAACCCTAATTGACAAGCTATACCAACAAGAGCTCTGGCTGCATTGGATTGATAATGTCCTGCGAAAATGAGCGTATCACAATTTGAGACTAACGCATCGCCTATGATTCTTTCATATTTCCTAATCTTATTTCCACCACCACCTCTGCCTATCTCATCATCTCTCTTTATATAAATTTTGGAGCCAAGATGTTTTGATAAATTAGGCAAAAATTCAAGAGGAGATTCTCCATTTATTAGCTTTACTTTTTGTTTCATCTCTTTTGTAGATTTTACTGAAAGTTTAAATTTTGAAAATTAACCCTTTCTTATAGATTCAAATTTAGGAATTATTTTAGAAGAATATTACAATTCTGTCTGGAGCTAATATCATTTATTTTATGGTTATTTTTATATATATTTGATATATAGTATATTAGTGCGTGAAATCAATTTCTTTAAAACAAAAAAAACGATTCCGGAAAATCCGAAATCGATTTGCGCATTAATTGAATTGGATTCCTTAAAATGGAATTAGTCTATTGTTACTATTACAATGCTTAGAGTAAATTCATCGTAAATCAATTTATCGCCAAGGTTATCAAAGAAAGAGCCGGAACCATATTTTACGTCAAACTTTGAACGATCAATTACGACTTCAGCTGTAAATTTTGAGCCGTCTTTTGTAACCACAAAATCAATAGGTTGAGATATTCCTTTAATAGTGAATTTACCTTTTACATTTGAAACATTATCTGTAAAAAAAGTGCTCCCTTTAACTTCTAAAGTTGCAGTTGGGAATTTCTCAACACTAAAAAAGTCATCTGATTTTAAATGTCCTTCAAGTTTTGCTTTATAACCGGCATCTTCAATATCTGTATTAGCAAGACTTGCCATATCAATAGTGAACATTCCGCTAGAAATTTTATTGTTTTTTATTTCAAAAGAACCACTCTTTAATTGGATAGTACCAAAATGTTCGCCGGTCACTTTTTTACCGTGCCATTTAACTGTTGAGCTATTTACATCTACGCTAAAACTTTGTGAAAAGCCGGTTAGACTTATAGCAATCATTACGACTGCTAAAATTATTTTCATTGTTTTCATTGTTATCCTTATTTTAAAATTTATTTATAATTTATATCGTTGGAACTTCTATGTTTAAAATATGAGATTCCTTATTTGCTTTTATTGTGAAGTTTATAATATCCGATAGCCCTATTGCATCTCTTTCAAAATACTTTTCTCCATCTATTTCAATTTCTCCAGAAATAACAAATAAAAAGCATCCATAACTTGTTGAATCAGCTTGATACGCTATTTCAAAATTTTGAGCTAAAAAAACTCTTGATATTATTGCATTTTGATGAATTGTTAAACTATCATCTTTTTTATTATCAATACTGGAAACAAGTATTTGCCAGCTGTTTTTAGCTTTTTCAGTGTCGAATTTTTTTTGATCGTAAGTCGGTTTTATATTCTTTCTATTGGGGAAAATCCACAATTGCAGGAAGTTAGAAGCATTAGTGTTGCTTGCATTGTATTCTGAATGATAAATGCCTGTACCTGCACTCATTACCTGCACTTCATTTACACTAATAATTTGCTCGTGTCCCATAGAATCGGCATGTTTTAAGGCTCCATCAATGGGAATGGTAATAATTTCCATATTATCGTGAGGATGTTTTCCAAAACCGGCTTTCGCTTGAATGATATCATCGTTTAATACACGTAAAGCTCCAAAGTGAACACGTTCAGTATCTGAATATTCCGCAAAACTGAAACTATGCTTTGAATCTAACCAGTCGTATTTTGATTGACCGCGAGAATTTGCTCTATGAATTATTTTCTTCATTTCTATAAATAGATTGCAAATTTATAGAATGAATATGCTAAACTATTGAATTAACAAAAAGATAGCATTTGCCCTTTTCTGAAAATATTAAAATTTAGAAATGAAAGTAAATTACATTTTTATCAATTCATTGATGATTCTTATGGAATCGGAAATACATTTTTCACATATAGTTTCTCCAAGATTATTTTCTTTAAAATAGAGCTGACCTGCTTCAGTTTTTAAATCGCAATTTATTAAAGATTTGCAGCTGATAGTGTTGTTTGCTAATTTGAAGTTATGTGTAAACTCTTGAATCATAGCATTTGAAGCTTCTTTTAGCTCTGCATTATCACTATGTTTTTTACTGTTGTACAAGCCAATAACCATAAATGCTCCTGTTACAGCACCGCAAGTTTCTTGTAATCGTCCCATTCCGGCACCAAAACCACTAGAAACACTCGTTGCAAGATTTGCGTCCATTTCCAACTCATCGGCATAAGCTGATAAAACAGACTGAGCACAATTGAATCCTGATTTGAATGATTGTAATGCTTTTTCTTCTTGCTTCATTTATTTGAAATTATTTGTTTCTTGCATTTTTTCCAAAAAGAGATTAAATCTATGATTAATTTTTTCAATCATCTGCTCCAAATTGTCAAAATGGAATCTTTAATTGACCATATAATCGAAAAGATTTACGGTGATATTGAGTAATTCCCAATAAATGAATTGCTTCTTTGTGTTTTGGTGTAGGATAGCCTTTATTATTTTGCCAATCGTAGTCTGGAAATTCCTGATGAAGCTTTTCCATATATTCATCGCGGTGCGTTTTTGCAAGAACAGATGCTGCTGCTATGGACATATATTTTCCATCACCTTTAATAATTGTATGATGCTCAATCGTTTTAAAAGGCTTAAAACGATTCCCGTCAATTATAAGCCTTTGTGGTTGAATATCAAGTTCTTGAATTGCTTTATGCATGCTAAAAATGCTTGCATTTAAAATATTCATTTTATCAATTTCATCAGGCGTCATGCTTGCAACTGCCCAAGCCAACGCTT
>CAZTST010000240.1:0-5671 GCA_964616585.1 uncultured Draconibacterium sp. | reverse complement strand
CGAATTTTGCTTGTATAGGTTGGTCTGTATCTAAATCGGTTATTCTTCCTCTAAAACCATAAGTTACTTGTTCTAAATAATTTAGCATTGCCTGGCGATTATAATCCCAATAAGCCGGTAATTCGTTGGCTGTTATATATTTTTCTGTTGATTGCTCAATAGTTACTTCTCTGCATTGATGAAAATAATTCATATAATCCTGTCGGCCACCACCTATTTCATACCAATCGTAACCATTTGTAATTCCATCATCGAATTCTTCCATATAGCCCGAAGGAGAATATAATTGTGCTAAATCAGCATATTCGCGTGAAACAAATTGCCACCAATTATCGTCGGCATGACGCACAATCCAAGTATCCCAAGGATAATTTACTAATTCAGCTCCGGAATGAGTATTTGCCGACATAACAAAATGTTGCTCTTCAGCAAGAGCTATAAATGCTAGTGTTTCAACTTGCCAACTTTTTCCGTCAGGATGTTCACCATCTTCAGGATCAGGGAAATTTCGATTTAAATTTATGTTATTTGCATTATTACGAGTTGCTCCAAGAACAGTATTTTCGCCACCGGCATAAAGACCATCAGGATTTGCCAGAGGATTTATCCATATTTCGATATTATCAACTAATCTGTTTACTTGAGAATTTGAACCGTAATTAGTTGTAAGATAATCGATTAATCGTAACATCAGAATTGAGTTAACAAGTTCATCGCCATGAATTTGTCCTGTATATAAAAACTGCGGCTCTGCTTCTTTTACATTAATATTATCTGATATTTTGGCAACTAACAATTCACGGCCTTCTACACTTTGCCCGATACTAAAAACCTGACAAATAGTTGGATGATCAAGTGCGAATTGATTCATCATATTTATATAGTCGGAATACGTTAAGTACTGATTCCACTCGTAAGTCTTCTTCAATTTTGAGTTGAACATATCTGCAATAAAAAATGCATTTGGATTTTCTAAAAGCTGATATTCTGTATTTGTGTTTAAAAATTTCTCAAAATCATCACGATTAGCATAAGCATAAGCATAAGAGCCTTTTACATTATCTATAGAAAATATTTTTGATAGTTGATGAAGCTGTTCTTTCGAATCAAAAGAAAACTTAAAATATCGCTCTTTTGCAGATTTGAATGCATTATCTAGAATTTGTTTTTTGCTTTCAGTTAAGTTGTTTGTGTTTTGAGCTTTCAATAATGAAAAGCCGGAAAACATTAATAAGCTAATAATAAATATTTTAGCTATTCTATTCATCTTATGATTGGCTTTATGAATGAAAGGAATTACTTAACAGGACTTTTATATTCCTCAACAAAAGTCTTAATTTTATTAAAAGTTGGAACATTTGCTTTAACTAATGGTAATCGCAAATTATTTTTCATTATGTCCATAACACTTAAAGCAGCCTTAATTCCTGCAGGATTTCCATCTTCAAAAATGGCTTCCATAAATTCGAGTAATGAATTGCTAATCTTGTGCGCCTTTTCAAAATCCTTATCTAGTCCGGCTTTTACAAGATTGTGGAATTCAGCAGGATAAGCGTTTGCAGTAACGCTAATAACACCGGCGCTACCTAAAGCCACCATCGAATCTGTTAACGAATCATCGCCGGAAATTACCAGAAAATCTTTTGGTTTGCTTTTTAAAATATTCATTATTTGAATCATATTGCCCGATGCTTCTTTAATTCCAATTATATTCTTAAACTCATGGGCAAGTTTAAGAGTTGTTTCGGCACTTAAATTAACAGCTGTTCGTCCGGGAACATTATATAAAATTATCGGCATTTTAGTAATGCCGGCCAATGCTTTATAATGATAATACAGTCCTTTTTGGTTGGGTTTATTATAATATGGAGTAACAGATAAGATAGCATCGATGCCTTCAAAATCGAAATGCTTAATTGTTTCGACTAATAATTGAGTGTTATTACCACCAATACCAACAACAATCGGTACTCTTTTGTTATTAATTTCGATAATAAAATCGAGTACGGCTTTACGTTCATCTGAAGTTAAAGTGGCTGATTCAGAAGTAGTTCCTAATGCTACCAAATAATCGATTCCTCCTTTAATTACATGCTCAATAAGATTGCCCAGCGCTGTAAAATCGACAGTACCATATTTGTGAAATGGTGTTGTAAGAGCAACACCGGCTCCGAAAAATTTTGAATTTATCATTTTTGGTCTTTATTAATGATCTTTAAATAGCGTGTTAATTCCTTAGCAAAATCAAATTTACTAGAAGAATCGGAGATCTGCAACATCAAATCGGCAAATTTCTTGCTAAAATCGTTGGTAGGCATAATTTTTAATTGAGCTTTCGACCGAATAAAAATATACTGCAAACAGAATACCGGAGAAAAACTAAAATCAATCAAAACATCAAATTCTTTAGTCAAAAATCTATTTAAATTGATGTCGTTTTTTGGTTTTCCAATCCAATTGCATTTATCTTTCCCCAATCCGTTCCAATCAATATTTTTACTAAAAATATCGTTTTTAATTTGCTTATCGAAATAAATAAGTGGAAAGGTTTGTTTATCAAGCGATTGAAAGTGCTTGACAATTTTGTCTATCTCATTTATTTCAGTTTCATTTTTTGGGTTGGAAAGTAATCCAATGGTTTTAATTGAATCGAAATTAGCCATCAGAACTTTTCTCTGATTGTCGTGATAAGCTATTTTTAAGCTATACTGCTGTATGTATTTTTTTAGCGATTGCAATTTAATTGTTTTTCTCTTCTTATCGTAAAAGGAGAACAAATTTACATTTTTTTTCGTGCAATTGTATTGACTATTATCATTGTTTTGAATTTTGTTGAATCTTGTGATATTAGCGGACTGATTTTATGTAATTTTACTTTTTCATCAAATAAAACAATTTATGAAAGTCTCAAATCAATCAAAATCCTTAGTCGGTATAAAATTTTGGATAATTTCGGCTTCGCTGATAATTATAATAGCCGGTTTAAAAAGCGCATCGAATATTATAACTCTATTTTTGTTGGCTATATTGTTAACTGCCATTAGTTTAGCGCCATTTGATTGGCTTAAAAAGAAAGTAGCATCCGAATCGGTAGCCATGTTAATAATTTTGCTTATTCTTTGGATTGTTACAACAGGCTTGGTTGTTTTACTTGGCTCATCGCTAAACAATTTTTTGGCAACTATCCCCACTTATCAGGTTAAACTAGAGGGTTTATGGATATCGCTGCAGCAGATGATGGTTGATTATGGAATGATAGAAGAAAATATTGATGCCCTTAAACAAATAAATCCGGGACGTGCTTTAACTTTAGCCGGAAATGTTTTTTCCGGCTTCAGTAGTATGCTTAGTAATTCTCTATTAATCTTGATTGTTTTTGTTTTTATGCTGCTCGAAGTTTCGAGTTTTAAAAATAAGCTGGCCATTATTTCTCCCGATTCATTGGGAAGTATGGATAAGGTAGTCTCGAGCTTGAAAAAATATTTCGGAATAAAAACTTTAACCAGTCTTGCAACAGGAATTCTAATAAGTATTGGTTTAGCAATTTTAGGCGTTGATTTCCCGATTCTTTGGGGAGCTTTAGCTTTTTTATTGAATTTTATTCCCAATATTGGGTCGATTATAGCTGCTATTCCTGCTGTTCTACTTGCTTTTTTACAATTGCCTATCGGCTACGGTATAGCTTCAGTAATTCTGTTTTTTGCAGTTAACTTTGTTATTGGAAATATTGTTGAGCCGATGCTTATGGGAAAAAGTTTGGGTTTATCTTCTTTTATAGTTTTTATTTCGTTAATCATTTGGGGATGGATATTGGGAGCTGTAGGCATGTTAATTGCTGTTCCGCTGACCATTGTATTAAAAATCATTTTCGACAGTCATGAAGGAACACGGAATATAGGAATTCTGTTGGGCGATAGCACCGCCATTAAAGAAATTCAAAAAAGTAAAGAATAATTTTAACGAAAGCATTTTCTTTTTGAAAAAATATGTAAATTTGCAGCCGCAATGATAATTGTAAAGGACCTGTAGCATAATTGGATAGTGCACCTGACTACGGATCAGGAGGTTGGGGATTCGAATTCCTCCAGGTTCACAAGATGTTAATCAAAACACTTCAAAAAACCACTTAATACACTGATATTAAGTGGTTTTTTTATTGTCATTACTCAAATTCATGCAATATAGTATTCATAGAAGATTTAATTGTATACTCTCAAAAAAGAACTGCAAATTTATGATTTAAGAATTCTTTCAGCTTCTTCTTTTTGATAATCCATTATATATGGAATACCACTTATATCACTTGCTTCACGAGTTAGCGAAGCTAAATCGTTTCGAGAAATATATTCTAATGCAAATTTTCTTGAACCGCACATAAGTTGGCGAAGCCCTTGTGCAAGTCGCTCATAATAAGTGTATAATCCAATAGCACCGGTAGGCAACTTATTAAATGCATCGTTTCCTAATTCTTTTTTAAGATCACTTGCTGTTACAAAAATTTTCTCTACGGAATTTCCAAAACGTTCAATATAAACAGGAACCTGATTAGCTTCGATTGTATTTCCGATTGTTTTACCAACCATTGCAGCTGCTATTGGAGCACGAGCCATTCCAATGAGTTTCACAAAAGGAGCACCTAATGCTAGTCCTTTAAATAGCTGGTCTTCAAGGGTAAAACCTCCGGCTAGAGCTAAGGGAGGAACATATTCGCCCTTATCTGATAAATATTTAGTGTATTTATATAATAATGAGTGTAATTCAACAGGAGGAACTCCCCACTCATTCATCATACGCCACGGACTCATTCCTGTTCCGCCACCTGCACCGTCAACTGTAAGAAGATCGATTTTATATTTTGATGAAAATTTAATTGCTCGTGCTAAGTCGGCAGGCCCGTAAGCGCCGGTTTTGAGGAAAATATATTTTGCTCCTGCTTTTCTTAATTCATCAACTCTCTTTGCAAAACCTTCTTCAGTTACCATCCCAACACGAGAATGGCGTTCAAATTCGGTAAAAGCACCATGCTCAAAAGCTTGAATAACATTAGGATCCGTAGGGTTTGGTAAAACCACGTAGCCTCTATCATATAGCATTTGAGCTTTTTTAAGACTTTTTATTTTTACTTCACCGCCAATATTTTTAGCACCTTGTCCCCATTTCATCTCAACAACATCAACTCCAAGCTCATTAATGGCATATTCCTGAATACCTAATTTTGTATCCTCCACATTTGCCTGAACAATGATAGCTCCATAGCCGTCAATCTGATAGTCTTTGTAAAGTTTTACCCTCTTTTTCAAATCAACAGTATTAACTATTTTACCATTTTTGATTACTGATTCAACATCCATTCCACCAACATTTTCGCCAATCGTAAGACCTGTACCTGCCAGTGCCGATCCAATTGCTAAACCTTCCCAGTTATTTTTGGCAATATCAGTTGAACCAATACCAGGAATAATCCATGGATAGCGAAATTTTATTCCTTTATCATGGCCAAAAGCAACTTCAAGGTTAACAGCAGGAAAAATAGCTTTATCGCTGTCAGCTTCAATTCCTTGGGCACCCACCGCGGTACCCATAATATTAAAATGAGAGTAATCGACAGGATAAGATTTTTCCGAGGCTGTTGTAATAATCCCGAATGGTTGCGGATAAATTACTTCATGTC
>CAZTST010000239.1:0-5697 GCA_964616585.1 uncultured Draconibacterium sp. | reverse complement strand
TAGTGTGCCAAGAATCAACCACGGCAATAAAATGGTTGAATGCTGTAAATAAGATGATAGTAGGTCTATCAGGGTCTTTGTATAGGCAATGGCTCTAAACCACCGTTCGGCTGAGCTCACGCCGAAGCCTAAAGGTGCTGCGGTAAAGAGCTGTGGTATTGAGCGTTTAGGAGAATCCAGTCCAAGAGGCTGGCAGGTAAGAATGAAAGAGATGAATGCAAATGAATCGCTGAGGATGTGTCGAGACGTGGGAACAACCAGTCAAAAGCTACGGAGTATGTGACGGAGGGAAAAATGGTATAAATAAAATATCAATTGCAGAAGCCACCTATTTACTTTCTGCAAGGCTGGCGGCATACAGGCGACATGACTTTCATTCAGGCTTATTTACGGAACTTGGGAATCTGCATAACAATGATAAGGGAAAAGCACAATAGAAACAATCTAGAGGCAGAATACCGAAGCGTTATGTAGAGGCAGACTAAGCCGTAGTAGTGATGAATTTTCTGTAATGGAAAAGGAGCGAAGGGCTTAGGTTATACAGTATCATAACATTAAAACAACTCAAAAAGAGGATGACTTTATGGAATGAAACAAAATCGATACCTATAAGCCGCCAAATGATATGGGAGGCTTATAAGAAAGTGCGAGCCAACCAAGGCAGTGCAGGGGTTGATGCTGTGAGTATGGAAGAATACAATGCGAACAGAAGAAAACACCTGTATAAACTTTGGAATCGTTTGGCATCAGGGAGTTATTTTCCGCAACCAGTCAAAGAAGTAGAAATACCAAAGAAAGACGGAAAAGTCAGAAAATTGGGAATACCTACGATTAGCGACAGAGTGGCGCAGATGGCTATAACAATGTACATAGAACCAAGATTTGAAGAAATATTCAGTTCAAATTCCTATGGATACCGACCTAATAGAAATGCTCATCAAGCATTGGAAAAGGTAAGGGAAAACACACGGAAAGCAGACTGGGTAATCGATTTAGACATAAAAGGTTTCTTTGATAACATTAGCCACGAGAAACTGATGCTTGCCGTAGAGAAACATGTTCCGGAAAACTGGATAAAACTCTACATAAAGCGATGGCTGGCAGCCCCAGTACTCACAAAATCGGGAGAACTAATCACAAAGCAAGGTAAAGGAACGCCGCAAGGAGGGGTAATAAGTCCTCTCTTAGCCAATCTGTTTCTGCATTATGGCTTTGATAAATGGTTAGAGAAAATCGATAAAACAGTAAACTTTACACGCTATGCCGATGATGTAATAGTACACTGTAAGAGTAAACAGCAAGCAGAACAAATACTAAAGCTAATCGACCAACGTATGAACGAGATTGATTTGGAATTACATCCAGAGAAAACCAAGATTGTGTATTGTAAAGATTATCGAAGAAAGGAGAACTACCCAAGAGTCAAATTTGACTTTCTAGGATATTCCTTTCAACCCCGAACAACCAAGTCGAAGAAAACCAGTGGGTTATTCTTAGGCTTTGATTGTGCCATAAGTATAAGTTCCTGCAAGCACATAGCTGAAAAGCTAAGAGAACTGCAAGTAGAAAAGATGACCTTTAAAAGCGTAGTAGGCATTGCCCAAAAGCTGAATCCAATGATACGAGGGTGGATACAATACTATGGTAAATATCGGATATCATCTTTACATAAAGTTTTCAGAATGTTAAATCAGCGATTAGTAAAGTGGGCAAGAAAACGGTATAAACGTTATAAGACAAGTCTAAAACGAGCCTACAAATGGTTAACAAGAGTACAAGAACAGTATGCTTACTTGTTTTACCATTGGCAGTTAGGATTTATCTATTAATTAAGTATTTTTGTATAACAAGAGCCGTATGATGGGAGACTATCACAGCCAGTCCCGATTATTTTATCGGGATACGGTTCTGTGAGAGGCTTAGGGTGAAACTCCCTTTGCCTACTCGATGCCAGAACGTTACCACACATTTTGAAAATTAATACTTATGATGGAAACAATAAAAGAAATATTAAGCAGCAAAGAGTTATGGACAAATATTATTATTCAAGTGCTGATTTTGGGGGTATTTATTTTTGTATTTCAAAAATATTTTGAACATAAGTTAGAACCACTGACTGCAGCAGAAACTTTAAAAAGACAGAATTTTTTAAATGCAAAGAAAGATGTATATTATGAAGCAGTAGAGTTGGCGAATAGAGAGTATGCATTTATTGAATTTACTGATTCTAGCGGAAAGATTATGACTAATTATCCCAGAGATAGAGGAACAAAAAAACCAACTGAATTTGAAGTTAACACATGTTTCTCAAAATTATGTATTTATTCGGACGATAAAGAAATCCTGAAACTTTACAAAAAATTCTTCCTACATGATCCAAAAGGAAAACCGATTCAGGTATTAGAAGACTTCGTGAATTTATTAAGAAAAGATTTAGGATATGGTGAAGGAATAATAACACCAAGAACAAATGAATATCAATATATATCAATTGGGGGAAAAGACACGACAAATAATAATTAAAATCTACTATGACTCTTAAACAAAAAACGTGTGGTATTCACCTCTTAGAGATGGAAACGGAAGAGTTGCTCGCCTGCTTGAAAAATGGTTTATTTCTGAAAAGCTTGGACATAAATTCTGGAAAATTCCATCAGAAGAATATTATAAAATTCATCAACAAGAATATTATAAAACAATAAATATTGGAGTTAATTTTTATGAGCTTAACTATGAAAACTGTATTGGATTTCTAGAAATGTTGCCAAATTGCTTAAAATAAAAACTGGAATTTTCAATTGCAATCGTAATAACAAAACAGGTTTAAGTTTAGTTTATATAATTCAAAAAACATATTAAATAAATGAATTTAAGAGCATTAATAATCGGAATATTTTTAGCCTCTTTTTTGTTAACCTGCCAAAAAGATGCCTATACTCCTTTGCCATTTGTTGAAGTAAATATTCAGATTTATCCAAATACACTTCAATATTCCG
Source organism: uncultured Draconibacterium sp. (assembly GCA_964616585.1). Lineage (GTDB taxonomy): Bacteria > Bacteroidota > Bacteroidia > Bacteroidales > UBA12170 > UBA12170. The sequence continues at coordinate 2,701 of CAZTST010000239.1, read as the reverse complement.
AACTTAATTCCAGTGGTGGTTTTGTTTATTTAACAGCTAATTCTCCAAGTCGCGGAATTATTGTTTATAGAATTGACCAAAGCGATTTTCTTGCTTTTGAACGTACGTGTCCGCACGATCCAAACGCTTGTTGCGAAGGCACACAATGTGCTCGTTTAGTGGTAGATGACAGTCGATTATCTGTTTCCGATGCTTGTTGCGGCTCAGTTTATTTAATTTTGGATGGAAGCAATATAAGTGGCCCATCGCAATATCGCTTAAAGCAATATAACACATCTTTCGATGGAAATATTTTACATATTTACGATTAGAGATTTATACTGCCCAAAAAACCAAAATAAGACGATTTATCATCAATAAGATAAACGCTGCGCAAGCCAATTTCAAAAGGCACAAACGAACGTAAAAAATGCATTTCAAAAAGTAAATCTTTTCCTATAGAACGATATTGGTCTTTTTCTCCTCCGCTGCCTCTAACCTCATCATAAAAAACAGCAAGTGTAATGCGTTTTAAATATATTAATGAGCTTAAATTATAATCGGGATAAGCCAAAGGCAGTTTATAGTCAATTTTATAACTGCCTGATTCATTAAAACTTAAATCGTTATATCCTCGTGGATAAGAAATCTGGTTATTATAAAAATCAGCATCGCCTTTTCGTTTTTGATATCCAAGATATAATCTCAAACCTTGATGCTTAAATAGTCCGGGGAAATAAAAAAGAGAGCTAAACGCAAATAAATCACCACTTTCATCAAACGGACTTTGCTTATATAAAAAATATAATTGTTGTCCCCATTTTGGATAAACAGCTTGTTTGGCAGAACGTTGATAATTTGAAAAACTAAACGAATAATCCAGCGTTTTATAATTGCTTTTGTGAAGATTAACACCATGATTTAGAACATCTAATTGCTTGTATTCAAAATTTATCTGAGGCTGAATACGCTGATACCAATTTCCTGTAGAAAAGAATAAAGGAATATATATTCCAGTGCGAATATTTGTTTCGTGATAACTGAGAACAAATGTGCTATCGCGCTGATTATCATGCGCTAATCTTTCGCGAAAGCCATAATCAGTATGTAAATTAATTGCCGGATACCAGCCTAAATAGTTTGCATCGGCAAAATAAGTGCCTTCCTGATAATTTATATCGTACTCATAACCAAGACTTAGAACTAAAGTAGATAATTTGTTTTGAGAACTAACAGAAACTCCCGGTTTAAATCCATAATTATCAGCCGAAAAAGTAAATGGTCCCCAGCTGTGTGGATTAATCAAATGGCCAAATTTGCTGTATTTACTAATCTCATAATTTGTTTTTGGAATTGATTCACTTAAAAGAAGCGTGTCTTCTTGTTGATGCAAAATTTCAGCTAACTGATAATTAGTGTTTTCTACATCAGCCAAAGGTTTCCATAATTTTGAATCGAGAGTTGCGAGTGCGATTTGATTTCCATTTGCAGTGTATTCAGAATACAAAAGTTGCTGTTTCCAAACTTGTGGAGCATGAGCCCCAAAAGCCGATGAAGTTAGCTGATAAATATTCTGAGTAGGCGGATGCAAAGCATAAATATTGCTAATTCCTGAATATGCTGCCTGATAAAGAACATAATCTTTCCAATAAATGGCTTTGCTGATATCAATATCGCCAAAAGGCAATAAATATTTATATTCGCCTGTAGAAATTTCAAATTCAACAATACTTTTACCTTTCTCATTGATACTCACCGCAATAAGTTTTTCATTATTCTCCGACCATGAAGGATAACTCAAAAAATCGTTTGTTTTAGTTGTGAAAATTCGTTCTTTTTGTCCTCCAAGCAATTCAATTATCGCAAGACCATGCTGATAATTTACTGTTGATTCTGCAACTACCATTTTTGTCGCATCATTATTTAAGGCCGGCGCAAAATAACGTTGTTTGGAAGTAATCAAACGCTTTTCTTTTGCGGCAAGTGAATAAGTAAAGATTTTAGTGAATGATTGATAAGTCCAGCGAGGATCAAATTCGTGTTCAGCCCAACAAATTATGCTGTTTTTAGCTGATAAAGTTTCTTGCAAATAATACCCCGGTGTAATCAGTTTTTGTTCATTTCCACTTTCATCAATCGTTACAATTCGACCAACATCTTCATAATCTTTTTTATAGGCTACTAATTGGTTGTTAGTAAAAGCAATAGGATTTAGATAATTGATGTAAGACAAAGAATGTGCTAAAGACTGAAAAGAGGATTTTTTAATTTTCAGGTCTTGCTGTCTCCAAATGGAATCTAAATCGGAAAGGGTCGATTTGTAAAATTCTTCTTTATTTAATCCTGTTTGGTTTTTAATACTATTTAAGCATCTATCTATTGTTCTCTCTGAATTAAGAACAGGTATAACTATAGAAACTAATGGTTCTTCTTTCATTTACCTCCAACTCTCCTTAAAATTTTTACTATGTCCTTATGTCTCATCCCCTATTCCTTCCCTTAACCTTTTGATAACTTTGAGTCCATAGTCCAGCCCAGCTCTAAAATCCCGAGGGTTTTTCAATACCGCAACTATGTTAGAAAGCCACCATTTTGGACTTGTATATACTTCCTTATATATTTGCTTTCGCCATCTGTCAATTTCTTTTGTAGATAGCGAGCATAAGCTAACCGGCGCTTTATAAAGCAGCAAGTCATTAAAATCAAATTCTTGCAGTTTACC
>CAZTST010000238.1:0-5697 GCA_964616585.1 uncultured Draconibacterium sp. | reverse complement strand
AGACGAAGTCAACAGATTTACAGTCTGCCCCATTTGGCCGCTCTGGAATCTCCCCAAAATATATTTCAATATGTTTATGTCCCCTGTTTAATTCTTAATTAAACTATTGTTAAGTGTAAAAGTGAGCCGATGGAGGGATTCGAACCCCCGACCAGCTGATTACAAATCAGCTGCTCTGGCCAGCTGAGCTACATCGGCAAACGCTGTACACACAGCAAATTCAATACTTTCAATGCACTAGCTTTAATAAAAAAGCAGCCCTCTCTCAAAAAGGACTGCAAAAATATAAACTCTTAGCTTATTATCAAAGCTTTTTTAATCTTTTTTATTTTTTTTAAACGTTTAAGCTTTTCTTTCTTTCTCTTTGTGTTTTAATAATTGACGACGCATTGCGTCCAAACATTCATCAATAGCTTCTTCAAATGTTTTGGATTGTTTTTTTGCAAATAAATCACCTCCCCGAACGAATATTTTCAAATCGGCTATTTTGTTTTCACGTGTGTCAGACTTATCAACTTTTAAATTAACTTCTGCACCGATTATATCCTCATTGAAAGTGGTTAGCTTATTTACCTTCGTCAGGATGAGTTGTTTTAGTTTTTTGTCAGCCGTAAAATGAATTGAATTAATGTTAATGTCCATTTAACCTCCTTTTTTTTAAGCCTTTGGATGGGCTAGTTTATAAATGTTCTTTAATTTCTCTATAGTATTATGCGTATAAATTTGCGTGGCAGATAAATTAGAATGACCTAATAATTCTTTAACCGCAATTAAATCAGCTCCATTATTTAACAGATGCGTTGCAAATGTATGGCGTAACACATGCGGACTCTTCTTTTTTTGCGTACTCACTCTGCTAAGATAAGTATTTACAATACGATAAACAAGCTTTGGATACATCTTTTTTCCTTTTATCGTAAGAAAAAAAAACGCTTCTTGCATAGTCTCGGAAAACGTATTTTGTTTATAGCTTAAGTACGAATCAATTAAAGATATTAAGCCGTTGTGAATAGGTATTAAGCGTTCTTTATTTCTTTTTCCCAATACTTTTATAAGCATATTATCTGTATTAACATCGTTTGACTTTAGACCAATTAATTCTGCCCGGCGTATTCCTGTTGCATAAAACAATTCAACAACTAGTCTGTCGCGTGCATCTTCAAACGATTTAGGAATTCTATATTCTGAAAAAAGCAAATTCATGCTTTTTTCTTCAATAAAAACGGGCAGCTTTTTACGAACTTTAGGGCCGGATATCTTAATAACAGGGTTATGGTTAATCTTTTCGACCTTTAACAGATATTTAAAATATGATTTTAGAGTGCTGATTTTACGATTTACTGTTTTTGGACTATTCTCTTCTTCCATTAATAATGCTATCCATGCACGAATAAAAACGAAATCTATTTCTTGCGCAGTTTTAATTTGAAAGGTTTCCTCAATATAATTGGCGAACTGCTCCAAGTCTTTGGTGTAGGCACTAATTGTATGCTCGGAATATCGCCGCTCAAATTCAATATAGCTAAGAAACTCAGAAATAAACATAAAAAAAGCCTTTAGAATTTGTAAATTTACAAAAAACCCTAAAGGCTAATCAATCTAGGCACAATAATTTTTAGTCCAATGCATCTCGCAAACCTTGTACGTAAACTGCCTTTAATTTTTGCTCTCGCTTTATAACAGAAGGTTTTGTGAACTTCTGACGGATTCTTAATTCTTTTACAACACCCGTTTTTTCAAACTTACGCTTAAATTTCTTTAAGACTCTGTCGATGCTTTCGCCTTCTTTAACCGGAACAATAATCATAGTAAATAACTCGCTTTCTTTTATTTAAATAAATTTATTTAACTCCCGAAACTCTAGTTTCATGAAAGTGGCTGCAAAGATATAAAAGTTCTTAGCTTCGACAAAAAAAATTCATATTAAATCTGTTTTCACTTAAATACCCAATAAATTTGTTTCATCGCCTTTTTCCTTCGAATATCACACACTTACTTTTTAAAGAGTTACACTTACAAATTAGTCTGCTTTTAGATATCTAATTTATTGATAATGAGAACTTATGTTGTTATATTTGCTAGCTAATTTTACATACTATGAAAAGGACAATATTAATATTCACTATCATATTTTTTGGCATTTCTTGCTTTGCGCAAGATTTAGTATTAAGTGGTGCTCCTTTTGGAGACACTCTTATTCGACCTGCAAATTTGAATATAACTGTTAATTCGATTGATTATAAGACTGTAGAACCGGCTCATTTGCATATAGTTAATACTTTGGGGGGATATCGAAAGCTAAAGCTGGGAAATAATCCAACTACATTGTATAGTCCGAAAGTTGATGTGATATCCGGCGGAAATACTCAATTAAAAATTGTTTTACGGAAAGTTTCAGGAACAGTCGATTGGACAAAAATCAGATTTCGTCCTTCGAGCCTTGGTGCTTTATCTCTAAAAAAATATTCTGATGCTGTTGGTGGAATCAATTCCGATTGGGTAACTCTATTAATTCCATTGAGCGATTTTGACGCAACTATAGATTTTAGCCAATTAGCATTAGTAGAATTTCCATATAGTTCAGATGCTGCAGCTTTTGAAATAGATGTAGCCAAAATTGAATTTATTGGAGGAGCAACACCTTATTTATGGTATGGTGATACAAAATTAAATAATATCCACGATGGATTTGGTGGTGCAGGCCAGTTAATTGCAACTTCGGTTGCTGCAATTGAAGCGGAAAATACTTTGCAATCTATTGAGCTTTACAACAATAACTCGCTGGTTGAAACAGATACTTCATTTCCCTTCGAGTTTAATCTTGTTTTGAATACAATTGGGATAAACAATTTTTTTGCTGTCGCCAGATTTATCGACAATAGCATCAAGACATCTTCAAATCATACGATTTATATCGAAGAATATATTCAACCTGACTTGAATATTACTTTATCATCACCTAAAATGAATGATTCAGTCCTACTTAATACTTCATTAAAACTACAAGCAAGTATTGATGGCGCTTCTCCGAGTGAAGCTGCATATTTATTGGTCACAAATCCGAATTCAGGTTATTTAAAATTAAAACTAGGTTACGACCCTGTAAATATTTATGCTTCAGGCAAGAATGTAATTGCCGGAGGAAACAATAAGCTATTAATAACATTGAAAATTCTGAGTGGCTTTTCAAATTGGTCGAAATTAAGGCTACGACCAAAATCTATCGGAAGTCTTAATCTGGAATTTTATGTTATGGCCGTTGGAGGAGTTGATAATGAATGGACTACAATAGAAATACCTTTGTCTGATTTTGATCCTTTAATCGATTTTACAAACCTCAATTATATGGAATTTCCTTATAGTGCCGATGCGGAGCCTTTTCAGTTAGCTATTAAAGATATTGTTTTTACAGGTGGCAATTTGGATTTTAGATGGTTTGGCGAAAATAAGATTGATAATAGTCATGATGGATTTGGTGGAACTGGTCAATTAATTGCCGAACTTATTGCAGCTCAATCTGATTTGAATAGTATTAAACAAGTTGAATTTTTTATTAACGATAAAATGGTTGGCACAGATTTTTACTATCCGTATGAAACAACTTACGTTCCAATTAGCACTGGAATTTATTCGGCATCTGCCAAAGTATTGACAAATAATTCGTTAAGTGTTTCAAGTCAAGCTGTCAATTTTAATTCAATAGAACCAGAAAATCCAATCTCAAATCTGAAAATTTCATTTTTAGCACCAAAAACAGGCGATTCTGTTTTAATAAATCAAACTTTAAATTTTATTCCTTTTATTGATGGTGAGGATTTAGAAAACGATATTTATCTAAAAACCTGGAACACCGCAACAGGTTATCTAAAACTTAAGTTTGGTTATCACGATAAATACATATATGGTCAATTTCAAGATGTTATCGCAGGCGGAAACGATACTTTGGAAATAACGCTAGAAGCTTTTTCGAGCAATATTAAATGGGATAGAATTCGGATTCGGCCATCGGCAATCGGAGTTCTTACTCTCAATAAATACATTACTACAGCAACAAATGATTGGATAACAATTAAAATCCCACTAAGCGATTTTGATTCAAGTATAAATTTTAGTGCGCTTTCATTTTTCGAATTTCCTTATAGTGCGGATGCAGGAGCTTTTGAAATCGGAATTAAAGAAATGCGCTTTATTGGTGGCACAACTCCATTTGAATGGTTTGGGCCAAATCATTATAATAATATACATGATGGAACTGGTGCGAGCGGCAGTATTTTTGCACAATTACAATATCCAAATCCGAATCCTATTCTTACCGATACAGTATATTTTAAGGTAAATAATATAATTACCGATTTTTCAGTAAGTCCACCATATACATTTCCATATTCGGCAAATACTGTTTCGAATGCAGGTTTCTCGTTCGAACTAATTGACAATCATGGATATAAAGCGGACTCAGATCCTATTGCCATTAAGTTTTACGATTTGGTTGACGAAGCTTATTCAGTAGTCAGTTTATTTTTCGATAATGATCCGGGCGATGTTCAAGCATCTATTTCTCCATTAAAATATAATAAAGATTTTGCTTTCAGTTTCACTCTTGATGATGGAAAAATTGATGGATATTCTTACGCCTTTAAACTTTTGAATGGTGGAACAATCGCTGAAACAGGAGAAACATTCTCAGGTTTGTATTATAGCGATGGCTGCGGAAATGCAGTTCCTTTCCGAGCCTCAATTGCCTGGAATAGTGTTAATTCATCATTTAGTGATATCCATATTAATACACCGGATTATATTACATGGTCTCAATTGCAAGAAATGATTTCTGCCGGTTGGAATGTATTGAATCACAGCTATTCACATGCTGCATATGGCGAAACTGATTATAACTTTCAGATAACAGAAAATCAAAATGCAGTCTTAGCTAAAACTGCTTACGAAATGACACATTTCGTAATTCCAAGTGGCGATTTAAACTACGTAAATCCAGCCTTCACAAATGGAATGCAAGCAGTTTATAGCAATAAAATTGAGTTTTTAGGTTATAATAATGGAATTGATATTGACAGTCCATTCGAAACAGAGCAACTAAAAATATATCGAAGGTTTTTATACGACGATTTATTTAATACATCAAACATTATGACCAAAATAAACGAAGTAGCATCAAAAAGCATAAACGGAAATCATATTTGGTATCACGATTTTACTCATCGTATAATACCAACACCTACCGGTGGAAGTTTAGTTTGGAATACTTTTAAATACTATATGCAGCAAATTACTGATAATTATGGGATTAGCGGTTCTGATAGAGTTTGGTTTGCACCGCCTATGGAAATCCTAAATTATCTGAAATTAAGAGAAAATACAAGTGTAAGTCATATAAAATCCGGGAATAGAGTTGATATTTATTTAAATACTGCACAAACCCCGACAAATATTCGAGATTATTTTTTAAGTCTTAATGTATCAGCAAATGCTGAGTTGCTTTCGGTTTCTTCTGAGTTTAATGCAAATATCAATTTCGCTAATTCAACATCTACAAAAAAGCTAGTCAACATTGAATGGTCGCAACCAACAATGAAACGAATGCAATCTGTTGCGCCTCCATATTCTTATGAAGAGGAAATTAAATCCTTGACATTTGATATTTACCCAAATCCAATTTCAGGAGCTTCAAAGCTAAACATT
>CAZTST010000237.1:0-5708 GCA_964616585.1 uncultured Draconibacterium sp. | reverse complement strand
ATGAAAAAGATAGGGTAAAACTAAATGGAAGCAATATTTAAAATAAAACCTACAGAATTTAATGAGCGCCTTTTGCTTCAAATAAAAAAAATGTTTGAAGGAAAACAGCTTACCATCACAATCACAACTGAAATGGATGAAACAGACTATCTCTTATCCAATCATGCAAATAAAAAGCATTTGTTGGATAGTTTGGCCGGCGAGCCAAGTGTAAGCTTCAGCCCTGAGGAGTTTGAAAGACATGTCGATACTTTACTTAATGAATCAAAGGCTTACTGATTCTTCCAAAGGAACGGCGTTAGCCCTCACCGCAGGTAATGCCTTTGGCACAAAACTCCTCCAAAGGACTCCTTCGGAGGAATTTCAACAACAAAATAAAACAATACTCAAATCACTCAAGGCCTTAGGCCGCAGGAACTCTACACGCGAAGCAAATGACATACGCTGCGCAAACGATATGCGCTATTTCAAAACGACAGTATAAGTTTAAAATATTGGAAAAATATGGAATCACACTCCATAAAAGGCTTATATTTGCTGTATGATTGATCGAGTAGCATGTAAGAGATTAGAGAAGCTTTGCTCTTTATTTAAAGTTGTTGCTGTAACCGGCCCGAGACAATCAGGCAAAACCACTCTTGTTAAATATGTTTTTCCCAAGAAGCCTTATGTTAGCTTGGAAAATCCGGAAACAGGGCGATTTGCACTTGAAGATCCGAAAGGTTTTCTGTCTCAGTTTCCAAATGGCGCTATTTTTGATGAAATTCAGAGAGCTCCGATCATCTTTTCATATTTACAGCAAATTGTTGACGACAAACAGGATCGGGGTCAGTTTGTTTTAACAGGCTCAAACAATTTCTTACTCAACGAAAATATTACCCAAACTCTGGCGGGTAGAGTTGCATTTCTGGAGCTTTTGCCCTTTAGTAATTTTGAATTGAAAGCATACAAGGAGGATTCCGATAGCAATAAGGATATATATTGGAAGCATTTTGATGAAAATCAATATATTCTGTATGGAATGTATCCTCCGGTTTACGATATGAATATTCCACCCAAAGAGTGGTATCCCAATTATATTCGAAGCTATATTGAAAGAGATGTACGCCAGATAAAAAACATAAGTAATCTCATTGTATTCGAGCGTTTTATGCGATTACTTGCCGGTCGTACCGGACAGGAGCTCAATTATACCTCATTATCTGTTGAGGCCGGTGTAGATGTTAAAACGATTCAATCCTGGATTGGAATTCTGGAAAGCAGTTATATTATTTATTTACTCAAGCCTTTTTATAAAAATTATAACAAAACTATTGTAAAGCGCCCTAAATTATATTTTTATGATACAGGTATAGTATCTTCTCTGTTAGGGATAACAGATTTGGAACATGTGCTGAATCATCCGTTAAGAGGAGCCTTGTTTGAAACTTTTGTAATGTCAGAAATAGTTAAAGAACAAACAAATACGGGGCTCAATGTCAGGCTGTTTTATTGGCGCGATAAGACCGGCAGGGAAATAGATTTGATCTTAGAACGAGGGAATAAAATTGTTCCTGTTGAGATTAAAGCCACAAAAACAGTGCATAATGAGTTCTTTAAAAACATTCGATACTGGAAGAAGCTGACCGGCTATAAAATAGGTAAAGTAATTTATGCGGGCGATTCAAAACAAAATAGAACAGAAGGAATTGATGTCTTCCCCTGGGAAATTATATCTTCGGAATTATTTAAAGTTGACAACTAACCTGAGAGCGAATAAGCAAGGAGCAAGCTGGAGCATAGCGTGCCGAAGGCATTACCTGCGGTGAGGGCTAACGCCGTTCCTTTGGAAGAATTTGAAGATTGGAAATTGAATTTTTATCCCTCTAATGCTGGGGAAATCGGCGAAGTTGAGCCCAAACCTGCTGTTAAATCTTAATTTCGTATCTTTGCGAAAAAAATCGCAACGAAAAAATTCGCAATGAATAAAATGAACCCGTTTAAGTTTGGTAGTGTAGTCGATGAACCCTATTTTACAAATAGAGTAAATGAGTTAAAACAAATTGACCGACTTCTTCAAAGTCAAAATCATTTGATATTGATTAGTCCCCGACGCTTTGGGAAAACAAGTTTAATATTGAAAGTTGCCGGGGTTTTGGATCGCCCTGTTATTTTTCTCAATTTACAATTAATAACAGACCTGAAAGATTTTGCAGCTCAACTTTTAAAACGTATATATCGCAATTATCCCTTTGAGCAATTAAAGCAATTGGTAAAGAATTTCCGTATTGTTCCAAACCTCAATATTAATCCGGCTACAAATGAAGTAGAGATATCTTTTCAGCCGGTTTCATCTTCATTTCCAATTCTTGAGGATGTTCTTAACTTGCTCGAAGTCTTGGGAAGCAAAGGCAAGCGACCCATTCTTATTATCGATGAGTTTCAGGAAATAAAACGTATTGAAAATAATCTTGACAGACAACTGAGAGCTATTCTGCAACATCATAAAAATATTAACTATGCCTTTTTAGGAAGTATAGAATCTATGATGCGTGAAATTTTTGAAAAGAAAAAATCTCCTTTCTATCATTTCGGGCAGTTAATCACCTTGGGTAAAATTCCTGCAAATGATTTTAAAGCCTATCTTTTTAAGGGATTTGAAGAGAAGTTCTTATTTGCTGATGAGCTTAGTGAAGCAATTTTGAAATTTACAAAATGTCACCCATATTATACTCAACAATTAGCATACACTCTATGGGGGAATATAGAAATAAACACTAATGTTGAGACTATGATTAAGCAAACTGTTGACAAGCTTATTCAGATTCATGATATCGATTATGAACGATTATGGTTAACCCAAAATCAAACCGATAAAAAAGTACTTATCGCACTTGCACAAAACGAACAAGCCATATTAAGCGATTCATTTAACAGAAAATATGGTATTTCTGCTACAAGTACCGTTTTTAGTAGCCTAAAACGACTTATGTATCAAGGCTATATCAATAAAGTAAATAATTCGTACGAACTTGATGATCCTTTTTTTGCTGAATGGATAAGCGGAAAGCGAAGTGAATAGACAATGGAGCAGACTCAGTATGATATAACGAATTGGCGACATTTCGATAAGCTCAGTGCGGAGCGAACTGGAGAACCGATGAAAAAAGAGACTTAGAGACCAAGCGAAAAGGAGACTTGGCGATAAGGTGACATGGAGATAGGGAAGACTTGGCTATAAAAACAGCGCCGTAGGTGCTTAATGTTTGTAGCCCAGGGTAAACGAATGAAACGAGTGCCCCCCTGGGATTAAAGTTGATAGATTTTACAGAGCCTCCATACAAGCCTTAGAAATAAGTCCACAGTACAGCAGCGATATTTTATAAGCAAAGAGCAAGCTGGAGCATAGCGGAAGTCCCGATCGTTTATCAAGAGAGCGTGGAGCAAGAAAGATAAATTGCACAAAACAAAAAACAAAATACAAAATCCAAACAAAGAAAAAATCAATACTCAAATCACAAATTCCAAATAATACTCAAAAACCAAAAAACAATAATCAAACAGAACTAAGTATTTAATTTTATACTTGAATTTTGATAGTTGGAATTTGGAATTTGAAATTTATTTGTTATTTAGAAATTGTCCGTCAGCTGACGGATGAAATTTATTTGTTATTTGAAAATTGAAATTTTATCCCTCTAATGCGGGGAAATCGGCAAAACCAAACTTGAAATCATTAATATATCAACAGACTGACATAAAAACAATAAAAAGCCATCAATAGAATGATATCTTTACTATTTTAGCATAAAAATAAATCATGCAGAACTTATATAGTCGGTTTTATGAAAAGTATGCTTTAGTACAGACAAAACATATTCGGAATTTTATGCATACCATCGATTGGAATAATCGGCTTATAGGTATAAAAGGAAGCAGAGGAGTAGGGAAAACGACATTATTACTACAGTATATCCGTTTAAATTTCAAACCCGATTCAAGGGTTTTGTACATAAGCCTCGATAATTTGTATTTTCTTGAAAACAATCTTTATGATTTGGTATATGATTTTTATAAAAAAGGAGGTGAGTTTATAGCCATCGACGAGGTACACAAATATGCAAATTGGGCGATTGAAATCAAAAACATCTATGATGATATGCCTAATTTAAAGTTGGCATTTACAGGGTCTTCACTTTTACATATCAATCAGGCAAAAGCAGATCTGAGTCGGCGTGTTGTCATGTATAATATGCCTGGCTTATCATTTAGAGAATTTCTGCAGTTTGAAACAAAAGTTGATTTTGATACTTATTCGTTAAATGAAATTTTAGAGGAGCACATAGCTATAAGCATTGATATTACTCAAAAAATTAAACCCTTAAAATATTTTAAAGACTATTTGCATAATGGATATTACCCATTTTATCTTGAAAATAAAAAGTCGTTTCATCAAAAATTAAGCGAAACCATTTTAACAATTTTAGAAGTTGATATTCCGCAATATGCACTTATTCAGACTTCTAATATTACAATGCTCAAAAAATTATTAGCCGTTATTAGCAACTCTGTTCCTTTCAAACCAAATATGAATGCGCTGAGCCAAAGAACCGGTATCAGTTTGAACACTATGAAAGGATATATACAACTTTTAAACGAGGCAGAACTTATACAATCTCTCTATGTTGAATATAAAGGAATCAATAGTTTAGGAAAACCGGAAAAAATATATTTGAATAATACCAATTTAATGATAAACTTAAGTCCTGATGCCGATATTGGAAATATTCGAGAAACCTTCTTTTTTAATCAACTTAGCAATAGGTACAAAGTAAATGCTTCAAAAAAAGTTGATTTCATTATAGATAATCAATATCATTTCGAATTAGGCGGTAAAAATAAGACAGCGGAACAAATCAAAAACCTAAATTCGGCATATATTATAAAAGACGATATAGAAATTGGTGTAGATAGAATTATTCCTTTGTGGTTGTTTGGTTTTTTATATTAAGCAACCTGTACTGAGCGACTAAGTTAAATTGAGCTCAAGTTGAAAGCGAGCTAATTGGCACTCAGTATTAACCTTAACCTCTTAACCTCTACCTCTGAAACCTTTACCACAGAGACACTAAGCCACGAAGAAAATGACAAAGAGATGGAGCGAAATAGCGATAATGAATCGAGATAAGAAACTTTATTAAACAAATTAAAAAAAGCAAGAAAAATGGTGCCTTGCGCTCTTCGCGCTTTACTTAGCGTTCTTAGCGGTTAAAATTTTCACCATTAATTCCAAAAAAATTAACCGCAAAGAGCGCAAAGAATTACGCAAAGCAACGCAAAGAAAATTCGCGCTCCGTCAGCTGACGGACGCCAAATTCGCGGAAATTAGCGGACAATTACCCACAAATTGGCTTAACTTCGTTGAGCTCGCAAGCTCGGTTCGCCGAACTTCGTTTCACGCCAATTAAACAAATTAACACGAATTAATAAACCAACACTCAACCCATGAGCTTAGCGACCTGTACTGAGCCTTTTGCATTGAGCGTAGTCGAAATGTAGTCGATTAAGCCGAAGCATCAACCATAGCTTTACAACACTTTACAACACTTTACAATATCTTACGCCTTTTGCTCTTTACAATATTACTAGTCACTAGCTATTTGAAACTCCAAAACCCAAGCTCCAAACTTCAAAAACATAATATTTTTTCACATTTATTTGTCAATCTC
>CAZTST010000236.1:3863-5726 GCA_964616585.1 uncultured Draconibacterium sp. | reverse complement strand
ACAGGACAAAAACTATGTTTCTGACTTTGATCGCGAAGTCAATAAAATATTAGATTCTAAAAAGAAATTCCCCCCGTTAGACAAAAAAACTAAAAAATAACTATTTGATCCCCCAGGGGGATGAGCCAAGTGGACAGGAAAAAGTAATAATGAAAGACCTGGTACCAATAGCCACTCAAGTCTGGCCGAGACATTCGAGCCGGTTGTAAAACTATCCCGGATCAAGGAAGACCCGGCCGACAATCGCATCCTTGAGTGCGCCCTGGCTGCCGGCGCCGCTACTATCGTCAGTGGCGACAGCCACCTTCTATCCCTGGGAATTTTTCGCTCTATCGCCATTCTGAACCCGGCCGATTGCCTGGAAAAATTGTAGGGGCGGACCCCCGTGTCCGCCCTTTATGTTTGGTTATAATCTATATATTCAGAAAATGGGCAGGCACAGGGGCCTGCCCCTACCTGATCGCAATCCCATTCCACCAATGTTCATTGTTGAGACGCGGCCCTGGAATTTTCAATTTGAAAAATTGATTTTAAACTGATAGTATTCATTTTATGAATGAGTTTTCTTCAAAAAAAGTAACATGACGGAAAAAGCAGAAATAAAAGAACCCGAAGCTTGGCATGTTCTGGTTGTTGGGCTTCCGCTTGATGAAGATAAATATGATTTGGGCGAATCACTTACGATTCATAAACTAATCAAACCGCTTTCAGTATTTGATTTGGCAGCAGTCGGTTCTGTTGGCTTTAGGGAGTGGGCTGTGCTCGAACCGTTGGCACATGAAGCTACCGCAGAAATTATATCACCAACAAGCGCAGTCAACCCATCTGGCTATGACTCATTAAATAAATGCTGGCTCGCATCAGCGTTACTTTTAATTCGAGGATTCGCACGTCATATATGTCCTGCGGTATCGGCCTATTCATGGAATCTGATCGCTGGTTATCAAAAAAATCATTCCAAGATTTTTAAACAACAAGTTGCGGAAGAAGGTATCGATCGTGCAGTTTATAATCCACATGAATCACTTCCTCCCTTCAAAGGCGGATTGCTTGATTACCACCTAACGCTCCTTCTGCCGCCTGAGGTTCGCAATGAACCTTTCAATGTATCCGAAGCATTTTGGATCGCATCTCATTTTAAAAAGTTCAATACTCTCTCTGCAAAGGATGAGAGATTTCGCTTCAGTCTTGAAGCAGCAATCGATTGGAGATATGCAAAGGATCCACGTGCGGCAATTTCTCGGATTTGGTCAGGTATCGAATCGATCTTTGGAATCAAATCAGAGCTTACTTATCGCATCGCGCTCTTAATAAGTTCAATTCTATTTGAAAGGGGACCAGCACGTATCGACGCATTCCAAAAAGTTAAGCGACTCTATGACCTTCGTTCAAAGGCAGTTCATGGAGCTGCTGTTACTGAAGAAGTTTTATTTACAGGTGTTTTTGATTCATATGAGATCCTTCGAAGACTCCTTCTTGACTCAATCGATCGGGGAAATCTTCGTTCAGAGGAAGAATACCTACAAGAACTTCTGGCATAATGACTAGTCTTTGATTACTACCAAAAAACTGATTTCCTGAAGGATCGATTTCACTTCGGATGTGAAAGAAGAGCTCGTCTAAAGGATCATCAAAATGATGCTAAAAGGTTTCTCAGAATACCAAAGTAGAGCCGTGCGTATTATGGCATGGTAGTTCTTTTCACAATTGGGTCAATTCATTATCAATTAAAAGTTGTTTGAGTTTTCTATATATCTTGTCCGCGATTGTTACTTGTGATGGATCTCTGTGATTTTTTGTATAATTCTCTATTAATAATTTGATTGTTTCAGGAAGTTTGCCAGTATTTAGTTTAGAAATGAA
>CAZTST010000236.1:0-3845 GCA_964616585.1 uncultured Draconibacterium sp. | reverse complement strand
TTCAAATTCATATCTATTCCAGTTTCCTATTAATTCTCCAATTCTGAAAATTAGAAGTTCGTCCCCAGTTAAGGAATGCTCAATACTCTTAATCAGTCCCTCAATTCTATTTGCATTGTCATTTGATATTTCCCAATGAAAATTATCCTTATTTTGTCCGGTTACATATGGTATTAAGTAAGTTAAAAAACAATTGATTTGGGATTTTATTTTGCTTTGTTCTTCATTTGAACAAGTCGCAATGCAAGCACTTTCTATTATTGAACATATTATTTCCATTTTTCTTGGGTCTTCATTTGCCAGAAAACCAAACTCTCCGTAGAGAACATCCGAATAATGTTTCAAATTAAGTCCGTGAAAACTTAAATCTAATAAGCTAAATAGTCGTTTTGGTTTTTTTCTTTGAAAAGAATCAATGCTAATTTGAGGGAAGTGTTTTTTAAATATTTTTTCATTCGTTACTAACTCTTGAACTATGTCGTTCCAGAATAAAATACCAACAGGAAATTTACCTGCTCCCCTTCTTTTTTTTGAAATTAATCTAATTTGTTTTTGAAGTATTGTGTCAGTTGGATATGTTGTCGCAATGAAAAATATATCAATAGGAGGGTCAAATTTTTCGGCCTTTTCAATTTCTTCTTCAATTATTTTTCGTGTTAAATTTAAGTCGAATTTTTTGCATTGAACACCTGCAAATCGAAAAAAATAATCGTCACCAAAAATGTCAACGCCATTTTGCGATTGCCCCTTTCTACCTTGTTTTTGTAAATTAGGACTATCCCATTTTATTTTTAATGCGTCTAAAGATATTTCTTCAAACTCATCCCAGGATTTAGGTGTCGGAAAATTAATATTTGCTAGTGTTGGCATAATATTTTAGTTGTTAATATCTTGGATCGCAATTATATGCCATACGGGATTGCGAAACTGCGGCTGGATGCGCCCAAACAAAAATCCGATACGGGAGAAGAATCTCGAAAACCTCTGAAACCCACATAGAATATAATAGTTGTGACAGTTGTTTTTATCATATTTTAGTTAGTAGATAATTTACAAAAGCTGAACACGTAATTAACATAAATCGTGCTTCTTCCAGATCAACGATCACATGCTTTTCCAATAAGCTATGTCTTATACCTCCTTCGTCTGAAGTATACCCATATAATGCACTGAATGCAGTTTTAAGACTACCGGGAATATAATGTTTTGCCTCGATTTCTTTCAATGCTTGCCCAAGAGTTGTCTTTTCGTTTTGAGTTATAATCTTCGATAAAGATTCCACAGCGGAAATGGACTCTTTGATTGAGTTCCTATAATCGGGTTTTTTTCTGTCAGAAAGCAGAGATAAAGCTGTTCTTAAATGTGTTTTAACAGAATTGAATTTGTCAGCATTTTTCATTGCTGTCTCAATTTCTAATATTTCTTCTTTAGAATTCACCTCCATTAACTTTCCGTCTACAAATCTATAAGCTGACATTTCTCTTTTAAGAAATATATTACATGTTTCTTGAAATTTATCGTGATATTCGGAGGAAAACTCAATAAAGTCTAAGACCAAATCCCAATCTGCTTTATAGAACCATTCTCTTATAATCTTTATCGCTGAATCTTTGGATACTGATCCCATATAACTGCATGGTAAGGTGTCAATCGGCCACTTAAAAAAGTGTATCCATAAGTCTCTAAAATACTTTAATAATTCAGAATGGGCTTCTCCGTATTTTTTTACATTACTTTTTTCATTAATATTCAGTTCAAGAACTAATGTCCAAAGTGAGTTCCTCAATTCTGCACTCAAACTTTCTTTTTCAAGGACAGTTTTAATTTGTTTTTTTCCTTTTCTTTGCGAGAATCTCATTTTCATTAAAATTACTACCAACGTTTCAGCATATTTGAAGTTTACCAATAGTTCTTTTTTTAATCAATTAGTTTTAGCAAATATTGGGAAAAATATTTTGTATTCCAAAATTTTTAAAAATGCAATATTTCTGAATCAGATCTGCCGCGTTAGCTGATGGCTTGCCAACCACAAATATTATTTTCTTTAAGAAAAGCAATCAATTCGTCTGCGACAATTGCTTCGCCAAGCATGACCTGAGTCAATTTTCTTTGATGTTCAAGAAGCTCAGCTACAATTTGAGATTCTGCTAAATTGATATGCTCACCTTTATCGTTTATAGCGGAATATTGTAGACCATTTTGATTTTCTGCTAACACTTTTATGGCAGATAATAGAAATTGGGTAATAGGAGCATGCTTGGCGACTACAACACCTGCAACTTTATTTGTACCTGCAATAAAAAGTGGCCCGCCAGAATTGCCAGGATTCAATGCCCCATTAATGATGTATCTTTTTACTTTTGGACTGCCTTCATCTTTTTGGTAATCGTTAAAACCCGCTAAATAACCAACAGACAAAATTGGGCTAGGGCCATTATATGCAAGTGGATATCCCCAAGTTAAAACTTTTGTTTCAGTTTCGACTTTTTGATTATCAATTTCCAAGTCACAACTTACTGCCAATTCTGGCGTTAAAATTGCAAGGTCTCGATTATCATCAGTAACCAACTGAATAAATTTATGCTGCTTACCATCACTTGATATTGCGATAACTTCTGCAGCAGTACAATTTTGAATAACATGCCAATTCGTTATTATTTGGCCACTTTTGATTGCAAATCCAGTACCTTTATTTTGTGTTTTAGGGCAATAGATGAGATAAACAGAATTAATTGCTTTCCGATTTGGTCCCTCCGAAGCTTCTAAAAGCCACTGCGTTGAAATTGGCATTGATTCATTCATGTTAATTGGTTGTCAAGCTTTCGCTTAAGTACTCGGTAACATTTCCTTTTAATGATATTTTCACTTTAACAGCTTTACTTAAAAGTAGAAGATAAATTGATAACCGGCATGTTTTGTCTGCCTTAATCTTGTTAGCCAATCCCACCCTCCTTTCATAAAACTGGTTTCAGTATAGCAATGAAAAAACTAAATTCAAAACTTCTTCATCAGGATTATCCCTCTAAACGTTTTCAAAGAACTCGAATAGCATTTTACAGCTATTTCCGCAGTTTTTCCAGTGAAATTTTTATAGTCAGTTGCACCTGCTTATTGAGGATAATTTACCTTGTAGGGCAGATTAACACGGATAATTTGACTTGTCGGGAAGATTATCATATTATTAAAGCATGAATAGTAAAAAATTTATTCCAAGATTTTTGAACATCAAACTGCCGGCGGGGCAGTCAGCCTTTCTGTGGGGAGCGCGAAAAACCGGCAAAACCACACTTTTACGCCAACAATTCGCCAATGCTTTTTGGATCGACCTGCTCGACTTTGATCTCTTTTTACGTCTGAGCCAAAACCCCAAAGAATTGCGGCAAATGATCGCCGCCCAAGCGAAAAAAACAATCGTCATCGACGAAGTACAAAAGATTCCGCAGCTAATGGATGAAATCCACTGGCTTATCGAAAACAAACGTTATCAATTTATACTTTCCGGTTCGAGTGCCCGCAAACTGAAGCGCAGCAACGTCGGTCTTTTGGGAGGCCGTGCCTGGCGCTATGAGCTGTTCCCGCTGGTAAGCAAGGAAATCGGCAGCCAATTGGACTTGAGCAAGGCATTATGTTCAGGGTTCATCCCTACCCATTATTTATCTTCCGATTTCCATATGGACCTGCAAGCTTACATCAACGATTATCTGAAAGAGGAAATCCAGGCTGAAGCACTGACCCGCAACCTCCCCGCCTTCAGCCTTTTCCTTAAATCCGCGGCCTTGACCAACGGCATGCTGCTAAACTATTCCAACGTCGCCCGTGAAGCGGGTGTTTCGGCAAAAATTATC
>CAZTST010000235.1:0-5752 GCA_964616585.1 uncultured Draconibacterium sp. | reverse complement strand
TTAATAAATCATATTATCTGTAAACGAAGTACAACATCAAGCTTAGCTTGGTTAATGCTTTTTATTCGACTTTCCTTTTGAATGTGAGTTTCCTTTAGACTGTTTTTTTGTTTTGGTGTTTCCGGGTTTCATGCCATAAGTTTTTTGCTCATGACCGCGATATCCTTTTGCATATTTAATTTTATATTCTTTAAAATAAATATATGGAGTTTTGCCGCGATAATCGGTCATAACTACTTTATATCCTTTATACAAATCATAATTTCTGTATCTAAGAGGGAGTTGTTTTCTATGAATCCAAACTCCGCCACCATAATAAATAAACATGGCAGTTTGCAAATCATAATAGGCTTCTACATCGGGCAGATAATAATATCGCACATTGTTATCATAACCAACAGGCCCCCATTGTGGCGGTGAGCCAATATTCACACTTACAGATACTTGCGCTTGCATATCACTGGCAAGAAATAGTATTATTCCGATAATAATTAATTTTAAAGCTTTCATTTTATTAGATTTTAAATAATAAATTAAATTCTCTTTTAAAGAGTTCAGCACAAAGTTGCGCACAAAAGAATGCAAAAGTGTTACATAAATTTAGAGAAAAGTTTTATAATTCACACATAATTTTAATAATGTGCTAGAATTACCAAAGCATTAAAATAGAGGATTAAAAACTTAGGTTTTAAGCTCTTGCATATAATTTTGAGATTAATTTATCTTATTTGAGTAAATAATTATGGTTGGAAGAGTCCGTTTTTCTGAAAATAGCAATTAATAACTCATTTGGCAATCCAATTCCAATGAATATTCAGGTGTTGTAAAAGATAATTTAGAACAAATTAAGATTTGTTATCTTTTAATTTTTTAGGATCAATCTTTTCGCCCTTAACTTTGTCATCTTTCTTCAGTCCTTCGGTAATCTCAATATTGATTCCATCAGACAAGCCAGTTTTCACAAAACGTTTTTCGAATTTCTGTTCGACGCCAATCATAATTTCAACAAAGGACGAATCGTTTTCGAATTTCAACAATCCTTCAGGTATCACAAGTACGCTGTCCTTTCTATCCAAAACAATGTTAGCGTTGGCGCTGTATCCAGCCCGAATAAACTGACCCTCTTTTAACTTAACATTTGCCTTAATTTGGAACTGAATAGCACCGTTTTCTTCAACTCCTTTTGGCGAGATATATTCTAAAATTGCATCAAATTTTTCTTTTTCAATGGCTCCGATTTCAAGTTCAATAGGCATACCTTCCTTAATTTTTCCAACTTCTGTTTCATCCACTTTTCCTTCAAAAATAATATCCTTCATATTAGCAACAGATGCAATAGTAGTTCCATCGTTAAATGTGTTTGCCTGAATAACAGAGTTTCCTTCTTTTACAGGAACAGCCAATACCATTCCGTCAATTGTTGAACGAACAAGTGTATTTGTTATACTTTCGGCTTTTTTTGTCACTCCGTTTTTGATTAACTCCAAATTATTTTCAGCAGCTGCAAATTCTTCTTTTGCAGAGTCGTATGTAACTTTGGAATTTTTATACTCAACATATGAGATTACTTTTTTATCAAAAAGTTGTTGTTGGCGATTAAAATCAATCTGTGCGTCGTCAAAATTTATTTTTGCTCTGTTTAATCTTGTTTCAGCAGAATTTAAAGTAACCATATCGGGGATGATTTTGATTCGAGCAACAACCTGACCTTTTGAAATGCGGTCACCAGCTTCAATAAATAATTCATCAATAATTCCTGAAACCTGTGGCTTAATTTGAATTTCATATCGAGGAACAACAGAACCTGTAGCTACAGTTTTTAGAATAACATTGCTAATAAAAGGGTTTTTAGTTTCGAATACATCGGTTTTCTTTTTCGATTTATTATATAGGAAAAACATTGTTCCTCCAAAAGCAGCGATTAATATGACTATTCCGAGAATTCTAAATATCTTTTTCATGATTTAATGATTTAATTTTATTTTGCTATGGTTGTTCTCTGTAATATAATATTCGATTAATTTTTAATATTCTTATGTTTTTAAATTCTATTCGTCTCGAATTGCGTCAATAGGTTTAATGCTTACAGCCCTTTTTGCAGGAATAAGCCCGGCAATAACTCCAGAAATAATTAATACAATTAAAGCTCCAACGGCCATTGAAAAACTGACTTCAGGATTACGAAAGAATATTTCATTTTGATTAGGATTTGACATTAGCGCCATATTGAGTAATTCAAGCAATCCAACTCCTAGAGCCAATCCAATATATCCGGCCAATACTGTTAGAAAAACACTCTCGGCTACAATATGCATAATAACTTTGCCTGGAGTTGCGCCAAGAGCTCGTTGAATGCCGATTTCATGAGTTCGTTCTTTAATAATTACCAGCATAATATTGCTTACTCCAATTACTCCGGCAAGCAATGTTCCTATTCCCACAATCCAGGTAAGAATTTGAATTCCGGTAAATAAGCCCATATATTTTACCCATTCTAGTTCAATATTGAAAGAACCTATGGCTTGAAGGTCATCGGGTGCAATATTGTGCCTTTGCTTAAGCAATTCTTTTAATCTGGCTTCCAAACTGCTCACAGGAACTCCAGGATCTGAAGTTACTGAGAAGAAATGAACATCATTACCAAGATTATAAGTTCTCTGCATTGTAGTAAAAGGCATCATAATTGTTTCCTCTTTTCTGCCACCACCAATATTTACGCGAGTTTCAGCATGAACTACACCAACCACCTGAAAGAAAACTCCATTAAGTTTCAAATATTCTCCAATAGGGTTTTCATCTTTGTCGAACATTACTTCTACAACCCGCTCACCAATAATGCAGACTTTGCGATTTTGTAAAATGTCAATCTCGTTAATTAATCTTCCTTTTATTGGTGTCCAAGGATCAATTTTAAAAAAATCAGGATAGTCGCCGTAAATATTAAAAGCGCCTGTTTTTTTCCCTCGAATTGTATTATCTCCGCTACGGTAATTAGATCCGAATAGGCGAGGAGATAAATATTCAACATCGCTGATATTTGCCCTAATATATTCTATATCATTATTTTTATATAACCATCTCCTTCCACGTTGAAATCCTTTATATGGTTTGCTGGTAGGTTCGGTCCAGAAAAAAGCAGAGTTGGATGCAAATGCTTTTATTCCATCCATAACGCCATTTTCCAATGCGCGACCAGCTCCCGACATTACAATCAACATAAATATTCCCCAGAATACTCCGAATGCTGTCATGAAGCTTCGCATACGATTTTTCTTCAAGGCACTTAATATTTCTTTCCAAAGGTCTAGATCGAACATTTTTATTTTTGTTTAATTAGAGACAAAGCATGCTTCGTCTTTAATATATTATTCGTCACGCAAAGCTTCAATTGGTTTTATACGTGCAGCTCTTTTTGCAGGAATATAACCTGCAATCGCACCTGAAATTATTAAAAGTGTAGTTGCAGCAAGAGCTACATTTATATTAACTGTTGGATTTCGGAAAAGAACATCGCCATTTCCCCCGTTAGTAGCAGCAGAAGCTGCAAATTGTTGTTCTACAATGAAATTTATTCCTTCCATTAATCCTGTCCCTAGAACCAAGCCAATATAGCCGGCCACTGTAGTAATTAAAATCGATTCTAATAAAACTAAGCCGATTACTGAAGCCGGACTAGCTCCAATAGCTTTACGAATACCAATTTCTTTTGTCCTTTCTTTAACAATAATGAGCATAATATTACTTACACCAACTACGCCGGCAATTAAGGTTCCAATGCCAATTATCCAGATGAAGATATTGATTGCTTGAAAAATTTTCATAGTTTCCAAAACATCTTCTAATTTGTTGTACGAGCCCAATGCTGATCTGTCTGTGGCATCAAATTTATGACTACGTCCTAATAGTTCACGAACTTGGGTTTCTATTGCTTTGCTCTCTTCTATAGTTGTTGCATTAATGGTTAAAGCAAAATTGTGTAAACGGTTAGAACCATTGAATACTTTTTGTCCGGTTGAAACAGGAATATAAGCGTTGCGATGCCTTGTACTGCCACTTTCTTTGCATATTCCAACTACTTTGAATTGAATATTATTAATCTTGACATATTCACCAATTGCATCTTTTTCTTTAAAAAGCGCATCGTAAATATCTTTTCCTAATACAACAGATTTTCGTGTTTTATCAATATCTATTTGATTGATAAACCTACCGTTTGTAATTTCTATCGATTCTACTTCTTTTAATTCAGGGTGACATGTAATTGCCGTGTATTCACCATATTCGTTTCCGTAAGCAAAAGTATTTCCATTGATATAATATCTGCCAGATGTGTATTGAATTCCTGCAAGGCCTTTAATTTTTTCATAATCATTATTATCGAGCCTTATTTGCCTACCTTCTTTCATTCCTTCATAAGGAATACTGGTTTTACCACTCCACAACCACATAGCATTTTCTGCTTCACGCATAAAATTTTCCGAAACGCCATTACTTAATCCATTACCTGATCCTAGTAATACCATAAGCATGAAAATTCCCCAAGCAACACTGAAACCAGTGAGGAATGTTCTCATTTTGTTTTTTTTGATTGTGGCAAGAATTTCTTGCCATTTATCTATATCAAACATTTTTTACTTTTTATGCCAACATTATATAATTTATTTTTTGATAAAAATTATTTTCTCAAACCATTTGAAGCTCTTTATGGTACTTACGTTGCCAACTTTTTAAATCGCCATTTTTAATTGTTTCAGCAATTACGCCATCATTTAATCGAATGATTTTGTCGGTCATTGCTGCAATATCATGCTCGTGAGTTACCAAAATTACAGTAATTCCTTCTGTATTAATTTCCTTTAGAATTTGCATTACTTCGTAAGAAGTACTTGTATCTAAAGCTCCAGTTGGTTCATCGGCAAAAATAATTTTGGGTTTAGAAATTAAAGCACGTGCAATTGCAACTCTTTGTTTTTGTCCACCCGATAATTCATTAGGCATATGTTCAGCCCATTCCTGTAGTCCCATTTTATCTAAATATTCCATTGCAATTCTATTTCGTTTTTTGCGAGCTACTCCCTGATAATACAATGGGAGGGCTACATTTTCCATTGCATTTTTAAATGAGATTAAATTGAAGGATTGAAAAACAAAACCTACTAACTCGTTTCTGAGTTTAGCCGCTTTCTTTTCTGACATATTTTTTATCAGAGTGCCATTTAGATAATAAGAACCATCATCGTAGTTATCTAAAATACCTAGTATATTGAGTAAAGTCGATTTCCCTGAACCTGAAGAACCCATTATAGAAACGAATTCGCCTTGTTTAATTTCCATATCAATTCCTTTGAGTACATGCAAAGAGTTACTTCCGGTTATATAAGATTTGTGAACATTGTTAATTTGAATCATATTTTCCTATTGTTTTCAATTAAAGCAATTTTCTTTTCTGCACTATAAGACATAAAAACTTATAAATCGTTACAAATAAATTTGAAGAAATTGATAGATCATTTGAAAATATAGACTTTTTTTATCTCAGACCCACTTTTTTGGACGGGTACCACTTTTTTGGACGGATACCTTTTGGAGGGGGGTACCTTAACCACTCCACCCTTTACCAACAAGGCAAAAAAAAACCCTCCGTCATCTGACGGAAGGTTTTTAGAAAAAGAAGGCAACGACTTACTCTCCCACCCGGGGGCAGTACCATCAGCGCTGGCGGGCTTAACTACTCTGTTCGGAATGGAAAGAG
>CAZTST010000234.1:0-5783 GCA_964616585.1 uncultured Draconibacterium sp. | reverse complement strand
ACGATAATATTGAAGGAGTTAAAGTTATTGCTACCGGATCATCCGCTTTTGAGCTGGCCAATAAAATTAACGAACCTCTAACAGGAAGAAAATGGGAATATTTTCTCTATCCTCTTTCGTACAGCGAAATGGTTGATTACCATGGAGCTCTTAATGAAAAACGATTATTGGAACATCGCATGATCTATGGTTATTATCCTGATGTTATTAATAATAAGGGTGTTGAAAAATCAATATTGCAGCAATTATCAGATAGCTACCTTTATAAGGACATATTAACTTGGGAAAACATCCAAAAGCCTGATCGTTTAGAGATGTTAGTGCAAGCTTTGGCTTACCAACTTGGAAATGAAGTGTCCTATTTAGAATTGGCAAGAATTACGGGATTGGATAAGGAAACGGTTGAGCGTTATATTAATTTACTTGAGCGTGCATTTGTGATTTTTCGTTTACGTTCGTTTAGTAGGAATCTTAGAACAGAGTTAAAAAAAAGTCGTAAAATCTATTTCTTCGATAATGGATTACGCAATGCTATTATTAAGAATTTCAGTCCTTTAGGACTAAGAAATGATGTTGGTGCTTTATGGGAAAATTTTCTTATTAGTGAAAGACTAAAGCATCTACATTATAACCAAATGTTTGTAAACAGATATTTTTGGCGAACTCATAGCCAACAAGAGATCGATTGTCTTGAAGAAAGGGAAGGAAAGTTATATGCATATGAGTTTAAATGGAATATTAATGCTAAAGCTAATTTTTCAAAGTCGTTTACTATTGCTTATCCTGATAGCGAAACTAAATTAATCACACCGGCCAATTTTGAAAAATTCATATGTAGATAGATATTTCAAGGCTCTCAATATCGTAAAAAAGTAGCTAAAACAGAAGGAAAACCTCTGTCAGATATGGGTTTGGAGAAATGAATATATATTGGGAAGCAACAAAAAAGTTGCAATAAAAACCATCTCTTAAACGGTTTTATTCTATCACAATAAAAAAAACAAAAAAACCAAAGGAATAATTATCCCTAAAACAGTATAAAAACCTCCCCAACCAATAATTCCTTTATTGCCTCTAACCATAAACAAAGAAGTAATTGCAAACAGAATCAAGGCTCCTGCAAAAATATCAGAAAACCACATCCACCAAACATTTGGATTGTAGTGTAAATAATTGGCCTCGTAAAACATAATGCGTTTTTTCAGAAACTCTGCTTGCCCGACACCGGTTTCAAGATTTACAATTACTGAAGAACCTCCGCTCAGGAAAATCTTTATAAAATTATCTTGAGGATAATAATGTTGTTTATAGGAAATTTTTGTGCCTATTTCTTCTAATAATGTGAGAATATTTTCTTTGATATCAGTGGTTTTATCCAATTGGATTTCTGTATGAAATTGAAGCTGTTCAATCGCGTAATTTGGATTCCAGTCTTTTAAATGATTTAAAGCAATGCCGGATAAACCATAAATTAGTGTAGTTCCAATAAAGAAAAACCCGATATCACGATGTAAAATGCGACTCCATTTACGCAATGTCTTCATAAAGTAAAAAGTTTTAACTAGTTGAATTTAACGTTTTAAATAAAAAAGCTCCCCAAAACGAAGGTTATAGGGAGGCTTGTTTATTTCAATTTTTGAAAATATTCTTATTTAATTTCGTGAGAAATATACTCTATGGAATAATACGAAAGATGATCAACTCCGGCTGTTTGCATAGAGTCTCTATATGTTTTTAATTGTTCCATTTTTTGCGCGTATATATCCTCACTATCAACACCTTCTTTGTGTTTTTGAATGTGATCAGTTTCCATTTGCAAACAGTAAGCTTCATCAACTCTGAACTCTTTTACTATACCTGTTACAAGGATATTGCTACCGGTTAATGAATCGGCAAAGCGTTCTTCACCATCAATATGAGCATTACCAAAATCATCAACTAGAAAAAGTCGTTTTCCTCCATGTTTACAAACATGGTCTACTATACCTTGAATTTGAACTTCCTGATTTACAAAATTTCCAGCTTCTGAATCAAAATCAGCTAAACTTAATAAAGGTTTTTCAGTTGCAGTTGCTTCTGCTTTTTGAGGATTATCGCCACAAGAAACGAATAATGCAATTATGCTAAATAATAAAAATATCTTTTTCATTCAATTTAATGTTTAATGAATAGCAAAAATAGAAAAACAATTGTATTTAAGTAAATTTATTGACTCAAAAGCAGGTTAAAAAAATGTTAAAAAAACAAGGATTAAATTATTGAAGTAAAGCGAATTAAAGTGTTAAAGCGAGCGAAGCCGAGCTCTATTCAATATCGATATTATACTTATTCAATAGCCCAATAACTTCAAAGCTGGAGAATTTTGCTTTTTTAATTCGATTAATAAGTTTGCAGTCTTTGAATTTAGTTTCCCTAAAAGCAGTGTTTGTTATTTTTGCATTGCTGAAATCGGAATTTTCAAGCTCACATTCAACAAAACTGACATTTGATAAGTCAGCATTTGTAAAAGTGCAATTGATAAAAATACAGTTTTCGTAATTAGTCCGATTGAGTTTTTCTTTATTGAAAGTAATCCCGTTAAAGGTCTTTTCTTCAAAAAATAATTTATTCTCGCTTTTTCCCTCCATAATGCTACAAACAATTATACATTTTTAATGGTTTCATTAATTTAACAAAAGAAAAAAGTGAAATCCATTTTGGCTAGGTTAATATTATTAACGACAATATTAATAAGGCAATAAATATTGAGATAAACATTGTTTGCCGATCTTCTTTTCTATATGCCTGCATTGCAGTGTTTAAAACAAGTAGCATTAAGAAGATATAAATCAAGTACTTCATGCTGATTATATTTTTAATTAAGCAGATATTTAAATTCGTTTTAGCATTTTAAGATTTAACCGAATAGTTAAATTCGCCCTTACAAAAAACTAAAATGTTTATCAAAATTAGTATTTTAATTCGATATGCGCTTCATAATTATTTGTATAGTTATCCATGTTATTTCTTGTTGAAATTTAAAATAACAGGCGAAAGGTTTTTTATATTAAAAGCACAAAACAAGTAATTTAAAATCAATAAAAACTATCAATTCATATACAAACTAATAGATTTTAAATTATCTTTAGCCTAAAAAACACAGCTAAAATGAAAAACGAAACCAGCAGAAGAGATTTTCTGAAGAAATTAGCCATAGGTGGCGGCGGAGTGGTTATTTTAGGTAAGTATCATTTTCTTTTTGGAAATGAACCTAATAACGGAATACTCAAAGCCATCATTGTAGATTTTGATCTATGTACAGGCTGTCGCACATGCGAAACTGTTTGCTCCGCTTTTCACCATCCGGTGGAAATTGATGGAGAATTCCTCGATGGTCTTGGAAACCCCAAACTCGGGAATATTCAGGTCTATCATTACAATCCTGATGTTGATATTCCAAGTGTTTGTGCCAATTGCCCTGACACACCATGCGTAAATGCTTGTCCTGTTGTTCCCGATCCAGTATTTGGCTATAAGGCTATTTATCGAGACGAAGCAACAAAGACAATTCGTACAAACCATAAAACTTGTATTGGCTGTGGTGCTTGCGCTCTAACATGTAAAACACAAAGAACCGGAGTTATAATAATGAATACCAAAACCTTACGTCCGGAACATATCTGTGATCAATGTAGTGGTAATTCGCAATGTGTTCAGCATTGCCCTTATGATGCTTTATCTTTAAGAGAGGTTGATATAAACAAGGAGTATTTTGGCTTATCGCCTGAAGAAATTGCAGAAAAATTATTTGAACGTTATTACTCAGGAGAGGAGGTAATCAATGGATAAGATTTGGGGACAATATGGTATACTGTTAGACATTAATCTAACAACCAAAGAAATAAAGAAAACAAAAATCAGCAAAGACGATTTAAAGAATTATCTGGGAGGCCGTGGTCTTGGGATGAAAATTCTATGGGACCGCATCAATGAGCCGGGACTTGATCCTTTATCGCCGGATAACCCATTGTTATTTATGCCCGGGCCATTCAGCGGTTTGCCAATTCCTTCATCTTCTCGATTGACGGTAGTTACAAAATCGCCACGCACATCACCCATAAATAAAAGCCATGAGCATGCGTCCACAATTTCTTACGCCAATATGGGAGGGTTTTTTGGGCCTGAAATAAAATTTGCCGGTTACGATGGGATTGCCATTACAGGTAAGGCAAATTCTCCTGTTTTCATTCTTATCGAAGATGATAAGGTTGAGATAAAAAGCGCACGTTCCTATTGGGGTATGGGAACGGAAAGTTTCGATAAGATTTTAATTGAAAAGTACGGTAAAAAATATCAGTCCTGTTATATCGGGCAAGGCGGAGAAAATCTGGTTCCTTACGCAAGCATAATAAATACGGCTGCTCGTGCTGCGGGGCGCGGAGGTGTAGGAGCTGTTATGGGTTCTAAAAACCTGAAAGCCATTGTCGTAAATGGAAATCAACAGCCCAATTTGGCAAAGCATAAAATGTATTTAGATCTTCTGAAAAAAACCCGAACTGCTTTTAAGGAAGATAAAGAAGGTGTTGATTATTGGCGCTCAGGAGGAACTGCTCATGCGCTTGAAAGTTCGAGCAACAGTGGGACCATGGCTGTTAAAAACTATAGTGAAGGTACTTTTAAAGATATAGAAAAGATCAATACACTTGCGGCCAGAACCCAAATTTGGAAACGCGATTTTGCTTGCTTCTCCTGCCAATTAGCCTGTAAAAAAAGCGGTTTTGCCAAAGGCGCATATGGAGGCGTTGTGCACGATGGTCCAGAATATGAAACAGGAACTATGCTTGGTGCTAACCTCCTTATTTCTGATTTGGCAGGCTTAAATAAATTGATTTTTATTTGTGATGATTATGGAATTGATATCATTACTGCCGGAGGTGTTCTTGGCTTTTTGATGGAAGCTCGCGAAAAAGGAATGATTGATCTGGCGTTTTTGGATGGAATTGACTTGAAATGGGGCGCCATTGATGCTTCTATCGAAATGCTTCATAAAATTGTTCGCCGCGAAGGAATTGGAAAATTAGCCTCACTAGGTGTTAAAGCTCTGGCGGAACATATCGGACAAGGTTCCGAAGATTTTGCAATTCATGTGAAAGGTCATGAACTGGCAGCCTGGAATGTAAACACGCGTGCCGAGAGAATGATGATTACCTACGGAACAGCCAATAGAGGTGCTTGTCATTTAAATAGCTCAAGTCCAAGTCGTCAAGACCATAGCGCGGCTCAAGATTCTTTGGGTGCCTGTAGTTTTGCAGGCAAGTGGTATAATGGCGATACATCCTATCGTCTTTTTGTTGAAGCCATAACCGGCATTGAACAAACGGATGAGGAGTTCGCGCGTATCGGTGAGCGGATTTTCAATTTGGAGAAAATGTTTAACTATCGTGAAGGCTTTAACCGGGTTGATGATAAACTTCCGGAACGATTCTTCAAAGATGCTCATACCTACGGAAAAGGCGAAGGGCTTTTAGCTACCCACGACGATTTTGACAAATGGATTGAAACCTATTATGCTGAACGTGGTTGGGATATTAAAACAAGCAAACCAAGCAAAGAAAAACTTGCCCAATTGGGTTTAGAATTTACGGTTTAGAAAAGACAATAATTTAATAAAGCTACAATGTTTTAAGTTGTAGCTTTATTTTTTTAAACCGCTGATAAGTACTTTTCCTTCACGTATTTTAACTTTTTAACACTGAAAATTTTCCTACTTTTGCAGCAAAATAGAGAAAACCCAATGGTTGCAG
>CAZTST010000233.1:0-5792 GCA_964616585.1 uncultured Draconibacterium sp. | reverse complement strand
TGATATTTGTATATCGTGCCATCGGATTACCTTTTTCGATATAGGTCCAATTATTTTCAAGGTTATTTAAACGATATCGGAAACTATATTTAGGAATGGCTGTTAAATCTGTATTAGAAAATCCAACAGAAAAAAAGTTTTCATCATGTTTAAGTTCAATTTTTGAAATGTTGGATAGATTTGCGATTTTTAATTCGCCTTTAACATTTAAATCAGTAAAAAAAATATCGGGAAGCCTTTGTTTATCAATAACAATCGCAGGGTTAAAAATAACCCATCCAGTTTTGCCACCGAATAATAAACTTCCATCATTCAGTTTAGAACCTGTACTCAGGTCTTCGGTCATTTCCATGCCTGCCAGATCTGGAAACGACATGCAATAGTCCCATTTTGGATTAAAAGTGATTATTCCCTTATCAGTTCCCAGCCACAAATTACCAATATCATCTTCCAGTATTTTATAAACATGATTACTTGTTAATCCTTTTCCTTTTCCCCAAACCTTAAAGCTTTCTGTATCAGAATTAAAACAAAAAAGGCTATCTGCTGCAATCCATATTTTGCCATTTTTGTCTTCAAAAATATCGTAAATAGTGAGATTGACAAAAGAAGTATTAAGTTCGGGCTGATTATAAAACCATTTGGAAGTGTCTGTTTCAGGATTATAAATATGCAGTCCTGACCTGGTTGTTCCCATCCATATTTGATTTTTTGAGTCGGTCATAAGTCTGGTGACCAATCTTGATTCAAAAGGAGCTTGAAATCTATATTTCAATTTTCTTTCAAAAATGCCATATTCACGATTAAACAGTCTTAATCCATCAGCTCCCCAAAATCCAATATAAAAATTACCCAGTCTATCTTCTGCAAAATCATGATACCAATCCTGATATGTAGTGGTTGTGTTATATGTAATTAATTCGAATTTCTCTAAATTCTTTTTTTTCCTTGAAAAACCAATACCTTCCCATAAACCAATATAAATATCGCCATAATAATCTTCATATAAACAACTTATTTTATCAGATGGTAATGAATTCTTTACAGATTTGTTTGATCTGTAATGTTTTATTTGCCTCGTAATTGGATTAAATAAATCAATACCATCATCTTGGTATCCTATCCAAACATTTCCGTTTTTATCAACAAGCGAAGCTGTTACAAAATTTGATGAGGCAGTTTGATTATTTCCGGGTATATGGTTAAAAAATCTAATATATTCATTACTAGCCCTATACATCGCAAGTCCATCGTCTGTTCCTATCCAAATTGTTCCTTGTTTATCTTCATATAATTTATTTACATGATTATTAGGAAGCGAAGCAGGACTATTTATATCTGCTTCAAAATGATGCAGCTTTTTTGCTTCAATATCATATTGATAAATACCTTTCCCAGTGCCAAACCACACATTACCATTATTTGTCTGTATTATAGTGAAAGTACTTGCAGTTAAAAACTTACTAAAAAAACTATTTTCATAATTATATTTGTAAGCTCCATCCAATCCTGAAATCCAAAAATTACCAAAAGAGTCTTCAAAATAACAAGAAATATCATATTCAAACTTTTGTCCTGGATTTGGGCCAGGTGTTATAGAAGCTATTTTATTTGTCGTCTCATCAAGGTACATTGGAGGGAAACCGCGACCACCTATCCATAATACACCTCTATTATCTCTATAAATATCATGGTAATAATAGTACAGCTGCCAAACAGATGTATGTTGCCAAGTTTCAATTATTTTTTTCTTTTTTTTATCGTATTTCAGCAAATAACCACTTAAAACATCCACCCATAATAAAGTATCTCCCTCATTATGAATTGCCCTAATATGAGATGCATCAATTTCATTTAAGTCAAAAGATATTTTTCTGAATTGATCTTCTTTTGCATTATAAACAAATAGTCCATTCTCTGTACCAGCCCACAAAACGCCATTATTATCAACGTCCAAACAAGTTACAGCTCCTGAAGGAAAACTGTTTGCATTATTCGGGTCGTTTTGATAGATTTTAATTTTCTGCCCATCATAACTATTCAACCCATTCTTTGTTGCTATCCACAAATAGTTTTGGTGATCTTGCACAATATCAAGAACATAATTATGCGTCAAACCATCTTCGGTAGTCAAAGTAAGAAATCGCGCGAAAGGATTATTAAGTACGGTGATACTGTCTGGGGTATTGCAATATGTTAAATTCATAAACATAATGAATGCCAAAATCATAAAATATTTAGTAATAATTTTAAAGTGTTTATCTACAATGTCCAATTCTCGTTTTTTTAGACCGAAAGTTAGTAAAATATCTTAACAAAGATAAAAAGTATAATTCATTACATTTGTCGTAAAATTAAAAAAAATGCTTCAAATCATGAAAAACTATCTTCTAATTCTACTAATTGCCTTTTTAGGTTTAGCATCTAATGTTGATGCACAGCAAAAAATCAACATCAAAAAATTAGACACGCAATTGCAACAATCTTTCCGGGATTTTGAATTGAACGGGCTTTCTGTGCTAATTCTAAAAGATGGCGAACTTATATTTGATAAAAACTACGGAACACGCGATTTGAAAAATCCAATTACTTCAAATTCGCTTTACAATATTGCTTCTGTAACTAAAGCATTTACAGGTGCTTGCATGGCAAAGCTGGTTTATGAGAAAAAAATAAAATGGGATGATTTAGTAATTGATTATCTACCCGATTTTCAATTGGCCGATGCATATATCACCAATCATTTAACAATTGAAGATTTATTAACTCATAGAAGCGGAATGGGTACTTTTTATGGCGATTTGCTTTGGTACGAAACAGAACGCAGCAATGAAGATATTTTACATCGTATGCGTTATTTGCCTGTTACAAATCGTTTTCGCGATCAGTATGGATATCAGAACAATATGTATATTGTAGCGGCAGAAATATTGAAAAAAGTTACCGGTCAGGAATGGGAAACCTATATTACTGAAAATATTTTATCGCCTTTAGGCATGATAAATACCAGAACTTCAGGCAATAAAATTGATGATAATCAGGAACTTGCACACCCAATTATAAATAATAAAGTTGTTGGTTTAAGCATGAAACGGCCGCATGCAGCTGCCAGTTTTTTTACTTCAACAACAGAACTTAGTCATTGGGCTGAAATGTTGCTTAATAATGGAGTTTATAAAGGCGATACAATATTGAACGCTGCAATAATTAGTGATATGATGGCAGGCAGAACAATTCGACCTGTAACAGGTTTGAAAAAAATGGCAGGCGCTAATTTTAGCACCTACGCTTTAGGCTGGTCAGTTTGGGATTTTCATGGAATTAGAATTCTGGAACATGGCGGTGGAATGCCGGGATATATTTCAAATTTGACTTTGATTCCTGAATATAATATGGCCTTTATTATTCTAACAAATACTTTAAGCAGTTTCCCATCAGCACTTGAATATCACCTATTGGCTGAATTAATGAATGAAAAATCAACTAATTGGCTCAGTCTTTTTAAAGATTTTAAAACACGTGGTGAAGCAGATGAAAAAGCTGAAGAAGAAAAACGTTTAGCCTCGCGCATTGAAGGCACAAATCCGCGTTTGCAATTAGCCGAATATGTGGGCACTTACGAAGATAAAATGTATGGCAAAGCAGAAATCACTTTAATTGATGAAAAGTTGCATCTTGTTTTTGTTCCGGCCAAACATATTTTCTTTTCTGATATGGAACATTGGAATTACGATACTTTTAAAATAAAATTTGCTGATGAATTTTTGCCAGCCGGATTTATTGTTTTTGATTTTGATTCGTGGAATAATATCAAAGGATTTAAGATAGATTTAAAAAGCAGCGACTTCCACTTCTTTAATCTTGATTTTAAGAGGTTGGATTAAACTTATTGTATTGATATCTGTTTTTCGATATTAAACTTTGTAAAGATAAATTATAACTATATCACAAATTTGGGCACAATACTGAGTCAGTCTAAGATTTTTCCGTATCAAAGCGGATTATATATTAACTATAAATAAAAAAAATTATGCGTAAATTGAGAAATATCATTGCGTTTGCTTTTTTGATACTTATTATTATTGCTTTTTCCTTTATAGATTATAATGATTTATCTTGGAATACAAATAGAGGTAATTTCGTTGGGATATTATCTGGATTGCTCGGTATTAGCTCTATGATTGCTTCTAATATTATCGATAAATAATGATAAAATGTCTGAGAGAGACAACCAAAAAAAGCCGATATAAATGTATACTTCAAAATTTGACATTGCAGACTATTTAGACAGTAAAGAAATGATTGCAGAATATCTCAATGCTGTTTTGGAAGAAGGGAATAACTCCGATGTGATTAAAGCTATCGGACATATTGCGAAATCAATAGGAATGACTAAAATAGCAGAAGAAACTGGACTTAGCAGACCTAGTTTATACAAAGCTTTATCAGCTGGTGCAAAACCTCAATTTGAAACAATAATGAAAGTTTTAAGAGCAATTGGAGGACAAATCAACATAAATCCAGTATCAGCATAAAAAACGCAACACGTCATTTTGCATATTTTATATTCCGTTCAGGTGGTTGTCAACTTTAGTTTTTCGTACTATTAGGTTGTATGCAGACAGGAAAGCACTTGCAATTCGCAACACAATAGGCAATTTTTCGTTTCACTGTGAAAACAAAGAAAACCACAAAGAGTCAAACGCCTTTTAAAACTTAGGTTTTAAAGGCAACGTAAGAGTAAATTTATAAACTATATTATCTTTAAAATCATCAAAAGCATATGCACCGTAGCGATACATTGCTCCTATTCCTAAATTAAATAATTTCAGGCGCAGCAAATTATTTATCATCAAACCACTTTCGTAATAGCCTTTTTCCATAGTTTTAATATTGACAAAATGATGATATTCAGGATGTTTTAACCAACCGAAACCAGCGTTTGTTATCAATTCAAATTCAGGTTTAAACTTTTCGCCTTTAAACAATAATACGCCAAAATTATGACGAATGAAAATAGAAACATAAGAATCTGAGAGGAATTCGTTAGGGCGCATAGTTCCAAAACTTCCGGGAGCAAAGATTGTAAATGGCCTGTAAGTTCCGCCACCGGAATAAAGTTTTGCATAAGGCACATCGCCAACAAAAATTCCTGCTTTCAAATCTATATTTGTTTCGCCTAAGTATTTAGTATAAAACTTTTTACGCATTTGAAAATCCATTTTCTTATAGTCAAAATCGCCACCTAAAACATTAGAAAATCCTTGTGTGTAATTGAACCAAAAAATAGGATATTTGGATCCCAACGAAAGCAACATTCTTCCATTATCAAAATATTTTTCTTTATACGCAAAGCGAAAACGAAGCTGAACTTCAGTAGAATTAAATGCTCTATATACTTGATTATATTGTGGTTGACTAAAAAGATATTCACCGGCATTTTCAATATATTCATGGCTTAAGCCTCCATAAACCTGTAAATATTTAAACATTCTGCCACTTAAACCAAATTCTTCACGGATAGTATAATTCATCCGATTGATAAATAACTTTTGAAATGCAAGAGGATCAAACAAAGATGTCTTTTCATTAAAAAATTCGATATTTCCACTTTCGATATTATCAGAAAGATAAGACAAATGCGCTTTTATTTCTTTTGGTTTATATAGCAAAGCCGATGCCTTTACACCAAATTTTGATTGTTCATCTTTCAAACTATAAGCATAAAATCCACCCAAATCAAATTTCTCTGAAAATCGTTTATTTGTCTGAATTCCAACACCAAACCAAAA
>CAZTST010000232.1:0-5950 GCA_964616585.1 uncultured Draconibacterium sp. | reverse complement strand
CCTATGGGTTGGGGAGCTTGGACACTTATGATAATTACACCACTCTCTATTGCATGGGCAGCATCATTTGTAAAGGAAATTTGGACTAAATTCAATTGGTGGAATATCAAAATACTAAACGACTTAGAAAAAATAATCATCGATAACAGACGTCTTCTGGCATGGCCAATTATTATCTATTCAGTGATACTGGGTATTTATACCGGTATTCTTCTTTCAGCTTTTAATGCTCGACCACTTTGGAATACGTCTATACTTGGGCCATTGTTCTTAACATCAGGACTATCAACTGCGGCGGCAGTAATTGTTTGGATGTCTAAATCTCATATTGAACGAGAGGTTTTTACCAAAATCGATTTATTATTGATAAGCATTGAGCTATTCTTAATAACACACTTAATTATGGGCTTTCTGGCAGGTGGCCAGGTTCAAGTTGAATCTGCACAAATTTTTCTTGGTGGCGAATTCACAACCTATTTCTGGGTATTTATTATTGCCCTCGGTCTAATATTGCCTGCGATTTTAGAAATTATGGAATTGAAAGGTTTCAAAATCCCTGCATTTGCACCCTCGATGCTGGTTTTAGCAGGTGGAATTATTTTCCGCTTTTTAATGCTCGAGGCTGGACAAATTAC
Source organism: uncultured Draconibacterium sp. (assembly GCA_964616585.1). Lineage (GTDB taxonomy): Bacteria > Bacteroidota > Bacteroidia > Bacteroidales > UBA12170 > UBA12170. The sequence goes on along the minus strand of CAZTST010000232.1, from coordinate 5,315 downwards.
ACGTTATCTATATTAAATATTATATTGATTTAAAATCATTTACAATGGAAAATGTAACAATAGGAAACGAACGAAAGTATATGAATCCTTATTTGGCGGGTTTTCTACTGGGCTTAGTCATCATCTTTGCCTTCTACTTTACCGGCAGAGGATTAGGAGCCAGTGGAGCAATAAAAAGTGTTGTAGTAGCTACAGTTGATTTAGTTGCACATGATCATGCACTTCAAACAGAATATTTTGCTCCTTATGCATCAAAAAGCGATTCACCTTTAAATGCTTGGTTAGTCTTTGAAATTATTGGTGTTATGATAGGTGCACTTCTTTCAGGAATTTTAGCGAGAAGACTTAAATTAAAAGTAGAACATTCTCCAAAAATAAGTTCAAAATCTCGTTTAATCATGGCCGTAATCGGTGGAATATTATTCGGTGTTGGGTCACAATTAGGACGCGGATGTACCAGCGGAGCTGCCTTAATCGGGATGTCAACATTATCCACAGCAGGATTTGTTAGTATGCTCGCCATTTTTGGGACGGGCTATGTTTTTGCATATTTTTTCAGAAAATTTTGGATTTAATTTAAAAATTAAAAAATTATGGGACCGTTAATTCCTAATGAAATTATTGATGCCAACTGGAACTTTTTAATAGCTCTTATAGTTGGAATTGGATTTGGATTTGTTTTAGAACGTGCAGGTTTTTCTTCATCAAGAAAATTAGCCGGCGTTTTTTATGGCTACGATTTTGTAGTCCTTAGAGTATTCTTTACAGCCGCAATAACTGCTGCTATCGGATTGTATTATTTCAATTATTTTGAATGGATAGACCTGAGTATAGTTTACATAAACCCACTTTATTTAACATCAACAATTATTGGTGGAGTAATAATGGGACTTGGGTTTATAATTGGTGGTTTTTGCCCTGGAACCAGTGTATGCGCTGCAATGATTGGCAAAATAGATGCTATGGTTTTTCTAGGTGGAATTTTTATTGGAATTCTTTTTTATGGTGAAACTTTTACTTGGCTTTGGAAAGAAATTTACCTCGATAAATTTATGGGATCGCCCTTAGTTTACGACAGCTTAAGCATTAGTTACGGATTATTTATTCTTGGATTAGCTATTATGGCATTAATTGCATTTTATGTTACAGCCAAAATTGAAAAAAAAGTAAAACCTGTTGATTATTAAATATTAAGACCTATGAAAATGAATTTAAGATACACCTTATTATCCATTATTCTTTTGAGTTTGGCATTCGGGTTTACTGTTTTACCGGAAAAAAATCTTTCCAAAGATCTAACCGCAGAAGATATGCTTTTAGCGGTTCTTGATGACTCTCGCTATATTTCTACAGATAAGATTGCTTCTTTCTTAATCAATGAAGATCCAAGTATTCAGCTAATCGATGTAAGAGACACTGCACAGTTTAATGCGTTTAGCCTTCCGGGCTCAGTTAATATTCCTATGGATAGCTTACTAACTGATTTTGCTGACTTATATTTGAGTCAAGGATTCAAAACAAAAGTATTTTACTCAAATGGAAGTATTTATGCCAGTCAAGCCTGGCTTTTATCGAAACGTAAAGGCTATAAAAATGTGTTTATAATGCGTGGTGGCTTAAATCAATGGGTTGAGACAATATTACAACCTATTGAACCAAAACCATCGGATCCAGCAAGTGCATTTACTACCTATCAGTTTAGACTAGGTGCAAGTCAGTATTTTGGTGGAGGGTCTGCCGAAGAGAGCAGCTCAGTTAGTTCAGAGAAGAAAGCTCCGATTATCAAAAAGAAGAAGAAAGGTGTAGCAGGTGGCTGTTAAATAATAATGATTGTAAAAAAAATAGAATAAAATGAGAGAGCATAAAAAAATTGCAAATTATCTTCCAACCGGAGCAATACTATTTTTTGTTTTTATAACAACTGCATTTGTGTTAATGCCTGCTCCAAAATTAAAATTTGAGATTAGTCAGGAAGAAACATTAACAACTATCCTTAATCATATTCAAGTAATTCAACCTGAAAAAGTAAACGAAATTCTTACGACTAATGATCAGGGCTATCAATTTATTGATCTAAGATCACCTAAAAAATATAATCTAAATCATATTAATGGTGCTATTAATATTCCAATTCATGATATATTAAAAAGAGAAAATGAAGCACTCTTGAATCCCATAGACAAAATGAATATACTTTATGGTGCAACTGTTGAGGATGCGTGTCCTTCTTGGCTTATTCTGCAACAATTAAATTTCAAAAACAACAGCATTATGCTAGGCGGATACGACTTAGTAAAGTCGAATATTATCGATAAATATGCACCCGATGATGTATGGTTCAAAAATGAGGTTGCGCAATACGATTACGCAGAAATAGTAAAACAAACATCAGGAGGAGCTGTTAGTGAAGGCTCATCTTCTTCTGAGCCTAAGAAATCGCCAATTATCAAAAATAAGAAAAAAGGTGTAGCCGGCGGTTGTTAAAAATCGAATCAATAAAATAATTTAGACAATTTGGAGAAACTAATCTGTTGATTTTCTCAAAATCAAATTAGCCTTCACAACTTTTGTTTGTGGAGGTTGTTCTTTATTAATATTTTCCAATAAAAGCTTGCAAGCTTCCTCACCCATTTCTATTCCCCTTTGATCTACTGTACTAAGGCTTGGAGCACAAACAGCAGAACTAATTTCGTTAGTAAAACCAATGACTTTAATGTCTTCAGGCACTCTTTTACCAGCTTGGCGAATGGCTTTGGTAGCACCTATTCCGGTTAAATCGTTTACAGCAAAAATTCCATCCAAATCGCTTTGAGAGAGCAGAATCTGCTCAGTAATCGTTACTGCATCTTCAAATGTATCGCATTTTATAATCAAATCAGAATTAAAAGTAATTCCATGCTTTGCCAGTGCATCTTTATAACCTTGAATTCGTTTTCTGCCTATGTCCATTTGCTCCGAAGCACTTAAATGAGCAATCTTTCTACATCCTTTTTCTATCAAGTGATTAACGGCATCAAAAGCACCTTGATAATCATCAAATATCACTTTGTTTACAGGCAAATCAGGTACACGATCAAAAAAGACTATCGGAATACCGTATTGATCTAATTTATCGAAATGATTAAAATCTGTTGTTTCTTTACTCATAGAAATAATCAAACCATCTAAACGAAAATTTAAAATAGAGTTAGAAAGCAGAACTTCACGATCATAACTTTCAGCCGAATTATAAATCATTACCTGATATCCATTATCATAGGCAAGGTTTTCAATTCCTTCTATTACAGAGCTAAAAAAATGATGAACTAATTTTGGAACAATAATCCCAATTATCTTCGATTTCCTATTTTTTAAGCTTAATGCAATTTCATTTGGCCTGTATTGCAATTCTTTAGCCAAATCCTGAACAGCTTTTTTTGTCTTTATGCTGATATCAGCATGATCTTTTAACGCTCTGGAAACAGTGGAAACTGAGATGCCCAGAATTTTAGCAATATCTTTAATTGTTATTTGATGTTTTATCATAGCAATGGTAAAAATACAAATAAATCGTTCATTATTTCCTGCAATTTATTAAAACTAGCTTCGAATTATTTTCTAAACTTAATTTTTGTATTGATTGAAATATCTTCAAAATCAAGCTACTTTTATTTTGTCTACTCAATTCCTAAATGAAATAATATTTCTTTTATTGAAAATTTAGCTTGACAAACAAACTTATCTGAAGCACCGTAATAAATTTTAATCGTATCGCCGATAACAATATGGCCGTTAGTAAAAACTACATTACCAAAAAAACCATTTTTCTCATAGTCAGCAATAGGTTCCATAATTGCCTCATTTGAACGCGATATTACAATTGACGGATCTTGAATATCTAAAAGAATGGCTCCCAGACAATATCTATTTTCTTCTGTAGCTCCGTGATAGATTTCTAACCAGCCTTTTTCAGTTTTAATTGGCGCTGCGCCAGCTCCTAATCGTTTGCTGTCGAACTTTCCTTTTCGGGTTTTGGCAATGCATTTATGATTTCCCCAATGAATTCCATCCGGCGATTCGGCCAGCCACATATAATTTCCTCCCAATTCAGTGCTGCTCGGGCGATGGAGTGCATAATATTTGCCATTAATTTTTTCTTCAAATATGGCACAATCCTTATTATGTGGGCTAAAAATCATTCCTTTCTTTTCAAATTGTTTCCAATCCTTAGTTGTTCTGAGTCCAACTCCAACTCCATTTGCTGAAACCATAGTATAAGTAAGATAATAAGTGTCCTCTATTTTAGTCACTCGACCATCTTCAATTCCGTATGATTCATATTCGCCATCTCCAAAAAGTAAAGGATAACCTTCAGGTTCATAAAATTCTATACCATCATCACTACATACAAGTCGCAGATGCGATATTGTAGTAAGATAATCAACACCATTGTAGTTGATTACGCGATTATCTGATGCATCTAATTTTGAATCTTTCAAATCAAAATTGATGATTTCTAATTTCCCAATAGTATTATAAATTGGAACAGATAAAATACCTTTTTTTTGAACAGTTCGTTCTGCAACTCTAATGACTAACCAGATTTTTCCGTCAAATTCAAATACACCGGGATTGAGTATACCCTCTATCACCATGTTCGCTTCACTCAATTTTAAATCGCCTGGAGATAAAATAGGATTTTGTTTATACCGATTTGCAATATCAGCCATAGTAGAAACAATGTTTTTTCAAATTAAAGAAAAATATTCCTTATATTCTAATTTAATAAAATCAGAAAAATTCGATTTGCTAATATATTTTGCAACATAATTCACATTTTTTCTTAAAGTAAGCTATATTTAGCTAATAGCGAGAATACAAATTTACCTTTTCATCGAAGCCAATATGCTGTTTTAACGTCTGATTAATAAAGTTTAAATTTGTTTTTTTATAAAAAATAGCTTCCATGTACATCATTTTTCTATGTTTTTTCTTCCGCGAATTAGAAATTAACTTAACAACAAACGTTTGCACAATCGTTTGCGGATATTTACTCTAAATATTTAGTAGCAAAAACCATTTTTGAACTATATTTTTTATTACCTTGGCGCTGCATAAAATCAATTTCAAATTAATTATAATCAAACTAATTAAATGTTTAAAATGTTATAAAAATGGGACAAATCTATTCTAAACTGAAAGTTGTTATTTTACTGCTAATCTTTGCAGGAATTTCAACAGTTACGTTTGCCCAGTTGGTAAATGTTACCGGAACAGTTGTTGACGCAACTGATGGTAATCCACTGATTGGAGTAACCGTACTTCAAAAAGGTACT
>CAZTST010000231.1:0-5957 GCA_964616585.1 uncultured Draconibacterium sp. | reverse complement strand
TATGGTCGCGATGCTTTGGTAGGAATTGCACTATTTCTGAGCCTTATGGCAAAACGCAAACAAAAAGTATCAATGATTCGAGCCGGCTTTCCTGATTATTTTATCAGTAAAAATAAAATCAATTTGGATGATGGAATGGATGTTGATAGCCTACTTGCAAAAATCGCTGATAAGTATAAAAATGAGCGGATTTCAACTGTTGACGGCGTTAAAATTGATTTTGAAACTGAATGGGTTCACTTGCGAAAATCAAATACCGAGGCTATTATTCGCATTTATGCTGAGAGTAATAATCTTTCAAAGGCAGAACATTTGGCCGATAAAATAAAACTCGACATTGGTGGGTTTATCAAAGGTTAAAAGTCAAATATGGATTTTATTTCTCTCATCTTAATTGCCATTGGATTATCGCTTGATAGCTTTGCCGTCTCCTTAGCCAATGGTCTATCGATTAAGAAGTTAACAGCATGGCATATTTTTCAATCGTCAACAAATCTTGCTCTTTTTCAGGGAGTTATGCCGGTTATTGGATATTATCTTGCAATAGGGTTTCAACATATTATTCAATTTTATGACCATTGGATAGCTTTTGTTCTGCTTTTATTAATTGGTTCAAAAATGATTTATGAAGGCTTTTTCAAAAAAGAATCGGAAAATAGAAATAGAAAGGATTTATCGCGATTAAAACTTGTGGCTCAAGGAATTGGAACCAGTATAGATGCGTTAGCGGTTGGAGTGAGTTTTGCTTTTTTGGATATTGATATCCTTACTCCTATTGTTATTATCTTTTCTGTGACTTTTATTGCCAGTTTTATAGGAATACAGATTGGCAAATATTATGGCAAAAAACTAGGTAAGAAAATGGAAATTCTTGGTGGAATTATTTTAATTGGAATTGGTTTCAAAATACTTATAGAACATCTATATTTTCAATAAAAAGGTGTTATTAAAATTTTTATATGAACCTGCAATTTTTTCTTTCAAAATTATTGTTTATTTATTGGCAATAGAAAATAAAAATTTGAACCTTGGTTTTGAATACTTTTTACACCAATTTCTCCGTTATGTAAGCTAATTATATGCTTTGCAATGGCCAAACCTAATCCTGTACTTTTTTCTCCATCAGTAGGTCGAGTACTTGTTGTTTGAAAGTAATTGAACAGTTTTTGCAACTCTTCTTCGGGAATTCCCTTTCCTTTATCAATCACTTCTGTTTGTATTTGTTGGTTATTTAATATTGATACATTTATAACTATCTCAGCGTTTATGTTTGAATATTTTATCGCATTCGACAATAAGTTATCCAAAACTTGACTAAGATAATGCTCGTCATAATCTATTATTATACTATCTTCCAAGGAGTTAAAAGAAAATATTATATTTTTTCGATTGGCCAGCATTTGATTTAAAGAAATTTGCTGTTTAACAAACAAAATATAATCCTGTGGTTTTATTTTTAACTCAACTTTACCAGATTCGATTTTAGATATATCCAACAAATTATTTAAAATAACAAGAGTGTTTTTACTAATTGTCCTTATAATATTTATAGTTCTAAGGACTTCAACAGGTGTATTTTCTTTATAATCATCGATTAACAAATCTGAATATGTAAAAATGCCACTTATAGGATTTCTCAAGTCATGGGCTGTAATTCCAATAAATCTGTTTTTTTCTTCATTCAGCGCCTTTAATTTGTTATTAGCTAATGTCAGTTTTTTATGCTTTTCTTTAAGATAATAAATTAGAAGCCCAATAGAAGTAAATATTGCAAGTCTGACAAAAGAATTCCAAATGAGAAATAATATAAATGAATACTCTCTAGAGCTATATTCCGCAAAAGACCATAGTAAAGAAGCTAAAACCGAGCCGATTACTATAGAAACAATTTTCGTTCCTCTGTATAGCGATAACAGTGATATTGGTATAAGATAAAAAAATGAAAAAGATAATTCCGAGCCTGTAATTTTATCAACGAAGCCGATTAGAACTATAATCAATAATGTAAAAACAAAGATTCCAAAAGCGTTTGTTTTTTTTTCAAGAAATAACATTTCTAATTGTTTTTAAGTTTAGTAAAATTAGTATTTTAAAACTTCCTAAACCATTGAATCATAGGTATTGGAGATGGTATAAATTCACCTTCTACAGCCAATCCTGCAAATCCAATTTGAAAAGCTCTATCACTTTCTTGTTGAATACGAATGCCCGGAATTAATAATGCAAAGCCAGTATTACTACTGCCAATATTAGAAATTATAAAAGAATCAAAAACCAAGCTTACTTTTTTACTGATTTTTGTAATTCCGGCAATAGAAAAGAGGAAATCACCATAGCTATCGCCACCGGACCAAACCACTCCATAACCACCTGAAATACTGATATTACTTCTTTTATCGCCAAATGTTATTGCCGCAAATGGTAGTGCCAAGCCAAAATCCGGTGCAGTCCATGAACCTGTTCCTAAAAGCGTGCCAATGCCAAGACTGGTTTTTTCATTAAGTTTTGTACTATATTTCACAGAGCCAATTATTGGCATTCCTGTCCAGGAGGTCATAATTCCTACACTAACGTTTTCGCTCACACCAAATTGTAAATCAGGACCATATAAATTCCATATTATATAACCTTCACCTTTTTCAAGTGGAAATCCATTTGTTGTGATAAAATATCTGGTTGCAAATTCTTGTTCAGGAATATAAACTCCGCTTGCCGAAATCTCATTACTCTTAACTTCTTTCATTAACTGAATCTGATGTAAAGGAATAAATATCTGTCCTCTGTCATTAGTCTCAATTAATACTTCCTTTGCATCTTGTGAAATAATTTTTCCTATAAACTCGCCTCCATCATAGATTTTAATTACGTAAATCTTGCTTATGGCTATTTTTGTAGTATCAACTTGAGCGACTGCATAATTACTTGAAAAAAACAATATTGATAGTACTGCAAGAATGATGATGTTTTTTGTTTTCATATTTTTCGTTATTAAAAGTAATAATTCTTCAATGAATTTTTAGTGTAATAGTTTATTTTAATAATTGCTCAAATTTGAGTTTGTGTTTTTACAGATTTGTGTTCTTTTTTGATTAAAAGGAGACTAATAGAATATTAACCTTATTACCAGCCAATTAACAAACTTGGACACTATTATTTATAAAAAGCACGGTATGTATTATAACTTTTTTTGTTATTGTGCTCTATTTAATTTTATTAGTAAAATTACTCCATGAAATTATCATCGTATTCTTAATTCTTTTAAGTGTCAGTAAATCTGAATCACCTGATACTAAATAATCGGCTTTGCTCTCAACGGCAAGACTTAATAAAAAGTTGTCTTTGAAATCCCTGCATTCATCTATCTCTATATTAACCTCGACTAGCTGACCGTATTTATCAAAAATTCGTAAAAGCTCTTCTAAATCTGAATCTGTAAAATACTTTTGAAATTTTGGTCTTTTAGCTACTGTTAGAAATTCTTCAATTGACTCATTTGAGAATATTAATATAACCTTTCTATTATAAATCAAATTATCAATACTACTTAATCTTTTTGAAATAAGAAAACTAATCCAAAGATTTGTGTCAAGAATTACTTTTTTACTTTTCATAACGAGCTTTTCTAACAGCTTCAACTTCTGTAGTAATCTCTTCAAGTGAAGGAGCATCAGCAGAGTCAACTCTCAATCTGTCCAGAAGTTCTTTAAATTCAGATTTTACTTTGTCTTTTTTAATCCTAATTAAGTCTAAAGCTACCAAATCCTTCAGAAGTGATTTTACTTTTGGATTTAATATATCAATTCTTAAAGTTTCCATAATTATCTTATTTTTATCAAAGATACAAATTTTATCTTGAAGGTAAATGTTCATCCAGCATATGTCACAACTGGAGAAAATGTGTATTTAAGTCCCCTGTTCTATCTTTTTTAAAATAATTAAATCTCATCCTTTATCACATAATCTCATTATTTTACCGATTTCAAAATATCCAAAGTCAAATCCCAAAACATTTGCACTGTTTTTATTTCGATACGTTCATCGGGCGAATGAGCACCTTTAATAGTTGGCCCATAAGAAATCATATCCATTTTTGGATAGGTTTTTCCTATTAATCCACATTCCAATCCGGCATGAACTGCCAAAACTTTTGGTTTTTTCTTAAATAGTTTCTCATAAGATAAACTAGTGATTTTCATAATGTTGGAATTTGAATTTGGCTTCCAGCCGGGATAACCATCGCTATGTTTAAGCTTTGCGCCGGCCAATTTAAAAACTGAAGAAACCATATTTACAACATCAAGTTTTGCAGTTTCGGAGCTTGAACGTTGACTTGTCGTAACTAAAACTTTATCGTCCAGTGTTTTAACTGCAGCTAAATTAGTAGAAGTTTCCACGAAATTTGGAATATCCTGCGACCAAGCAATAACTCCATGTGGGCAAGCATATAAAGCATTAATTAATCTGCTTTGCAAATCAATTGTCAAAACCTTTATCAAACTCTTTGAATGCGAGAAACTAACGCTTAAATTTGGCTCAGTTACATTTAGCTCTATTTTTATTTCATTGGCCATTTGAGCAAACATTTCTTCAAAATCACAGACTAAAGTTTCAGGCACACAAACTTCGGCAAAAGCTTCTCTGGCAATGGCATTTCGAAGATTACCTCCATCAATATATGCCAAACGTAAACCATAAGATATGATTCCTTTGTATAATATACGATTCAGAATTTTGTTTGCATTACCAAAACCTTTCTGAATATCATCGCCGGAATGACCTCCGCACAAACCGCTTATTTCTATTTTATACCATTTGTCTGTTAAAGGAGCATCTTCCAAGATTTTATCAAAACTAATCATAGTATCCTTTCCACCGGCGCAACCAATAAAAAGCTCACCTTCATCTTCTGAATCGAGATTTAATAAAATCTCACTTTTCAAAAAATCCGGTTTTAATCCAAAAGCACCACTTAATCCGCTTTCCTCATCAACTGTAAACAAACATTCAATTGGCCCATGTTCGATATTATTTGCCGATAAAATTGCTAGTTGAGCAGCAACGCCAATGCCATCGTCGGCTCCCAAAGTTGTGCCAATTGCTTTTACCCAGCCATCTTCAATTTGTGTGCGAATTGGATCTGTATCAAAATCGTGATCAATATCACTGTTTTTCTCACAAACCATATCGATATGGCTTTGCAAAACAACCCAGGGAAAATCTTCAAAACCTTTGGTAGCATTTTTTCTGATCAAAATATTACCAATTTCATCTTCCAGAGTTTCGAGATTATGTTTTGCGCCAAATTTGTGTAAATAAGCCTTTATTTTTTCTTCTTTTTTTGAAGGACGAGGAATTTGACATATATCGTCAAAAAATTCCCAAACATTTTGTGGTTGAAGTTTTCTGATAAGTTCATTCATTTTTTTAAAGATTTATTTTTGTGCTTTTAGGGCGATAATAAATTCGGCATCAAGATACGTATATTCTGATAATTGTATAGTTATTCAATCAAATTTGTTAAAAACTTATATCGTAATTCAATTTTTTGTTAATTAGCTCGTTTAATTTTGAGGAAACTGTTTTTATGAGTGTTTACAAAAGCTTTCTGTCAATTCTATTAATTGTACTTTTTAGTTCACCGCTGGGCATGAGTGCTTTAATAGCAGATGGGAAACTTTTGCCGGAAATTACATCAACTAATGAGTTCCCAATTCCCAATGAAATTTTAAAACAAACTCAGGAAAAACTTCATCATTCATTACAAAAGTATCGGTTTAATGGTACAGCCTTAATTGCCGTTCATGGAAAAATTATTTTTGAAGAAGCCAGCGGTTTGGCAAATTTCGCTACTAAAAAATCACTAAATATAGAATCGAGTTTTCAATTGGCATCTGCCAGCAAACCTTTTACAGCTCTAAGTATTATGCTTTTAAAAGAAAGAGGTTTAATTAATTATG
>CAZTST010000230.1:1017-5957 GCA_964616585.1 uncultured Draconibacterium sp. | reverse complement strand
ATTCAGTCCTTTCAGGACTATTTATTGACTTTCTGACTTTTCGGAGTGGACTCATCATTCGAGATTTAATCGAGATAATGGAGTTGGATTCTACAAAAGAAACCGAAAAAAATGTAGAATGTTTTCTACACTTAATTTTTTACATTTGATTTTCTATAGGTTCAGATAATTTTATGCTAAATGTATGATATTGTCCTATTTTGGCTGATAACCAGGCAGTTCTCTATGAGAATGATCGCAAAAAGGTAATTTTTTACTTTTTCTGCAATCGCACCATCTAACTTCGTGTGTAAATTTGATAGTAACAGGAATAGGTTGAATATCAGTTGCTTCTCTATGCGAACCATCACAGAAAGGATTGTTCTGGCTTCGCCCACAAGCACAATATTTATATTCTCCCGGCTCCATTAATAATCTTAAAGATTTAAGTCCGCGTATTTTGGGTTCTGAGGTTTTATCCATGTTAATTTGTATTGAGATGCAAACTTAGATTATTTTATAATCAGATGGATGTTAATCCTCTACATGTATTCGACTAATCTGGATATTTTTGCTACAATCCAATATGCTCCACGAGCAAATGCAATTATAAAATTCATTTTTCAATTACAGACAATAATGTTTGCGCTTTAGCTTCGGTTTCTAGCCATTCCTTTTCCATTTCAGAATCGTGCGTAATACCTCCGCCGACATAAAGAGCATATTTTTCAGGCAAAATCTGCATACATCTTAAATTTACGAACAAAGAAAAAGATGAATTATTTACCGGGCCAAGAAATCCGGTATAATAAGCTCTTTCATGTTTTTCTTCTTCAAGAATCAATTCTCTGGATTTAGTTAATGGTATTCCACAAATTGCAGGAGTTGGGTGCAAATGTGCAGCTATTTCAAATGCCTTTGCTCGATTAGTAAGATTTTCAACATTAAAATCTGTTCTTAAATGAACTAAATTTCCTGCTAAGGTTGAATAGGTTTTTGAGATACTAACTGATTCAGAATTAGCCTCTAAAACTTTCTGAACATAGTTTTTAACGTAAGCTTGCTCCTCAATTTCTTTATACTTCCAAACTACATCGCTTAATTTTTGATTTTCATATACTTGAGTTCCTGCAAGTGCCATTGTTTCAATACCTTTATTATCTTGCTTAAGCAGAAGTTCAGGTGATGCTCCCATCCAAATTTCACCTCCTGCCAGCTGAATTAAATAAGTAAATGCATTAGGATAAGTCTCAGAAAGACGAGTGAATAAATTATATAGCGATTCTTTAGTTTTTTGTCTGATAACTATTTTGGATAAAATTACTTTATCAATAACTGAAGAATTTAAAGCTCGCATCAAATTATTAAAAGATTTGGCATAATCGCCTTTTGTTGTCGATTCTTGTTCAAAATTCTTTCGAATAATAATATCGGGTAATTGAAGAATAAAATCCTCAATCGCTTCAATATTTGTTTCCTCATTAATTTTTTCATCGGCTGATAAAAACCAAACAGGATGATTCAAATCACTTACAAAAGGAGCGAAAATAAATCCTTCTTGCTGATTATCAGCATAATTACTCAAAGCTGTTTCTGATTTTGGCAAATATGAAACCAATGTTATTGCATTTGTTTGCCCGGGTAAACTGTAACGCACAAAAGCAATTCCTTTTTTCAATAGTAATTCATGAAAACTATTTAGTACAATACTCATTTTTTTACTCTAATAAAATTTGTTAAACGAGCAGTAGAAACTAAATCGCCAGACTCGTCTCTAATTTGAATATCCCAAATATGCGTATTTTTCCCAACATGAATTGTTCTGGCTTCGCCATAAACCCAACCATCTTTCACCGATTTTACATGATTGGCCGTAATACCGGCACCTCTAACGTCAATATTTTTATCAGCCAATAAAACTGCTGAACCAATACTTCCGATAGTTTCGGCCAGAGCAACACTGGCTCCGCCATGCAAAATTCCATATGGTTGTCGCGTACGATTATCAACGGGCATTTTGGCTTTTATATAACCAGATTCAACTATTAAGTATTCAATGCCAAGCACTTCCATCATAGTATCTCGGCTAGTCGCATTCATTTGTTCAACTGTTATTGTCATTTTTTATTTGGGATTATCAGTTCGCAACAAAAATAAACTTAACAAATGGAAAAGCGTAATGATTTCTAAGAAAATGTACATTTGTCAAAAAATTAAATGTCGCCGGAAGAAAAAATAAAATTAAAATCGTTGATGGAAAGCAAGCTTGAACGACTTAATCTTCAAATTGCCGATTTAAAAGAGCTTACCAAACCTATTGAGCCGGATTGCGCCATTGGAAGGGTTAGTAGGATGGATGCCATAAATAACAAAAGTGTAAACGAAGCAGGTTTACGAAAAAAAGAAGAACAATTTATGGGTTTGGAGTATGCCCTTTCCATTTTCGAACAAGCTAATTTTGAGCATTGTAGCGAATGTGGCAACCTGATTCCTCCGGGCCGTTTGTTTATAATGCCCGAAAGTCGTAAATGTGTTCATTGTGCAGGCATGAGCAATTAAGAATTCCTTTCATAAAATGTTGACCGATTAGCTCGTTTTACTACCTTTGTTGATGTCTAAATAAAATCAAATTGAGAAAAATAAATCGGATAATAATATTTTTTAGCCTGATAGGATTTTTTTCCTCCTGTTTGAAAAACGAAATTTGTAGTCCAGTTGATATTCAGCTTCGGGCTGGAATTTATACAAGCGATGATACGAATATATCTGTTGATTTATTGACAACAAAAATCGATATTGATTCCATTTATGCACTGACAATGGAAGATAATAACTTATATCTGAATGCATCTCAAATCGATAAAATAAGTTTTCCGTTGAATGATGCTACAAACGAAAGCAGTTTTGTTTTATGTAAAGGAACAACTAAAGATACTATAAGTTTTATTTACGATAAACATTTGATTTTCAACTCAATAAAATGCGGAGTTTATAATACTTATACAATCACAGATATAGTATATACTACTAATTTTTTACAAGAAATTATTTTAACCAAGCCGGAAATAAATGAAGTGTCAGCCGAAAATATTCAATTGGTTTTTTAGCATTCTCTTGCTAATTTCAACATCGGTCCTGGCTCAACAAACTACAGTTGGCAAAGAAGCCGATAGGCTAAAAAAATCTGAAATCCCAATTGAAAAAGAAAAACAAAAAAAACAAAAAATCTATTTTAATCGCGACTTAAAAATAGGTTGGGATATTAGTAATTTGCTAATTGGTGCAATATCGCCAAAACGAAGTGGTTTAGATTTTTCTGTTGATTACACACTTAAAAAAAATTTTTACGGGATTATAGAAATAGGAAAAAATAGTTACGAAGAAAAAAGCGATGCGTTGAACTATTCATCTGAAGGAACATACTTTAGAATAGGCTTTGATTCTGATATGAGAAAAGATGAAAAAAACATCAGCAAAGATTTCTTTTATCTGGGAACACGTTATGCTTTTGCTATATTCGAGCAAAGAATTGAAAATTACCAACTTAGCTCTGAGTACTGGCCAATAGTAAGCGGAGAAACAATTAGTTTCAATAATCAGGCTCATTGGATTGAGGCTATTAGTGGTTTTAAAGTTGAAGTCTTTAAAAATATGTATTTAGGTTTAGGTCTACGTTTTAAATTTTTGATTTTCCAATCGGGAGATAAAACAATAAAACCGGCAACATTTATTCCTGGTTATGGAAAATCTTCCGGGTTAATTGTTACTGGCTTTAGCTATAATCTTTATTACAATTTACCATTCAAATATTCGCAAAAGAAACCAAATCGTGGAAATTAAAACATATAAATATTATCGCTTTTGGCTAATATTAGCTTTTATGATTCCGGGAATGATATTCAGTCAGGAAGATTCATATCCTAAACAAATTGGATTTGGTCTGAAATCAGGAGCTACTTTAAGCAGCTTATCAGTTGGTATTCCTATCAAACAAATTAGCAGCGAAATTATTCCAACTTATGGCTTGATATTTAGTTATACCGATAAAAAATACGTTGGTATTCAATTGGAAATTAATTATGTAACAAAAAGTTGGGAGGAAAACCCAATTGGTGATTATATTTTTGCTGCAAAACTGGATTATATTGAAATTCCAATGCTTACAACTCTTCACTTTGGCAATCGCTTTAAATTCTTTTTTAATTTCGGCCCTTATCTTTCTTTTCTTCTCAAAGAAGAAAGTAGTCATGATGTAGCTGTTGAATCTGATTATTTTGCTTATTATGAGAACAGAATTCCTCGCAAAGGTGATTTTGGAATGACAGGAGGCGCAGGATTTAGATTGCAAACAAAAATAGGTTTGTTTCAGACGGAAGCACGCTATACCTTTGGTTTTCAAAATCTTTACGATTCACAGAAAAGCAATCTCGATTATTCTAATATGACAACAATTGGGGTTTATTTAAGCTATCAATTTTCGTTTTCTAATGGCCATTAAAGCCTCTGTAGTTTTATTCGATTTGGACGGCACATTAACCGATCCAAAAGAAGGAATCATTAATTCGATACATTATGCAAAACAAGTTATAGAGCTTTTTAATATTGCTCAATTTATCGATTTTATTGCAGGTGCGAATACCGATGGCAGTCGAACTGATAAAAAAGAGATTGTAGCCTATGCAAAAGAAATCACAGGAAAAAAAACCAAATGGTGACTACCTAATGATTGGCGACCGAGAATTCGACATAATTGGCGCACATCTCAATTCTATAGAAGCTTGTTGGGTTGGATATGGTTATGGAGAGGAAACTATTGTTATAAAGGAAAGACCTGAATATACTTGTCAAACAATTTCTGAGCTTTCTCTCTTATTGCTGTAAAATAACAATCATCAAAAAGCAATTTATTGCTTTTTATTTATTATATTTGCATTTAAATAGCAATATATTGCTTATGAATT
>CAZTST010000230.1:0-1007 GCA_964616585.1 uncultured Draconibacterium sp. | reverse complement strand
CAGGATATTCTATCGGACTTAGGTGAAAAGCTAAAGCAGCATCGTTTAAATCAGAATATATCTTCAGGTGAATTAGCTAAAAAAAGCGGTGTAAGCGTTAGAACAATAGCAGGATTTGAACGGGGAGAGAAAAATATTTCGTTAGTAAATCTGATCGAATTACTAAGGGTTTTAAAACTAGTTGATAGGCTCAGCGAATTACTACCGGATCTTCCTAGAATCAGTCCTTTGGAATTGATTGAAATTGAAAAGGAAAGGAGAAAAAGAGTAAGAAAATAAATGGGAATTGAAGTTTACATATGGGAAAAATACGTTGGGGCTCTTGTTAAAACTCCTGAAGGAATCGCATTTCAGTATAATCCGGATTTTAAGAAATCAGGACTGGAGCTCTCTCCAATCAATCTCCCTATAAATGGTAAAGAAGTTTATATAAATGAAAATGAATGGAAAGCCACAGAAGGAATACCAGGACTCATTTATGACTCATTACCTGACTCATTCGGAAACAATCTTCTTACAACCTACTTTACTGATAAAGGTCTCTCAGAAAAAGACATCGATGTTTTTGCCAAACTTCAATATATTGGGTCTCGTGGAATGGGAGCTCTCGAATATCGACCCGCTACTGAAATAGAACAAAAAAAGGATGTGATTTCCTTAGAGGAAATTGAAAAAATATCATTTATCGCAATAAAGGGTAAAGTAGCACTGAATACGAATCTCGAAGATAAAAAAGCTTTGCTACAAATTCTTCATATTGGAACTTCGGCCGGTGGTGCACGAACTAAAGCATTAATAGCTATAAACAAGAATAACGGAGACATAAAATCAGGTCAGCTTCAACTCGGAAGTGATTATGAATATTACATAATCAAGATTGATGGGGTCAATAAAAAAGAATTGTCCGAACCAAGTGGTTATGGAAGACTAGAATATACTTACTATCAAATGGCAATGGATTGTGATATACAAATGACCCAATGCTCATTATATAATAATCTACATTT
>CAZTST010000229.1:0-6039 GCA_964616585.1 uncultured Draconibacterium sp. | reverse complement strand
ATAACGGAAAGAACAGTTTATAGAATCATAAAACAGTTGAAAGAAATGGGCTGCCCTGTTTATTTTAATAAAGAAATAGGAAGCTATTGTTATGATTTTGAAGGCAAACTAACATTTTGTTTCGAAACTAAAATAGTTGATAATGAGATGATTAACGAAATAAAAAATGGGGGGGGGTAAATCCATACTAAGTTTTTTTCACACTGACAGTCTGTGTCAGTAGTGCGAATTAGGTTTGTATTGATAATTATTTTACTAACTTTAAAATTTAAAAAATGAAAAGAATGAAGATTAAAATTTATTTAATTTTAGGAGTCTTATTTTTTGCAATTATTAGTGTTTTCTTAATTTCATGTGAAAAGTCTAAAGAGGATACTGATGTAGCTAAATTTAAAGACTATGAATTGATTGGAGAAGAACACAATAAGGGACTTGATTATGTTTTTGAATATGTAAAACAAGCAACTTCAAAATCGGAAACTCAATTAAAAAGTACAACTGATTTTTTATTGCTTGTAGAAAAAGGAACACAAGAATTTATTAAAACAAATGAGTTTCTTCAAAATGAAGTTAATAGGGAAATTGCACTTAAGGAATCTAAAGAACCATTCCTTTACTATTCCTCATGCAGTACTAGTAATCTTAAATCAGCTACTTTGGAAAACTTATGGCCAAATGAAAAAGGAGATTTATTAACTGCAAAACAAAAGGAGATTTTAACAGAATTAAATACCATTTTGAGTAATCCATCACTAGGTATTGTTGAAATTATCACTGCACTTAATAATCTTGATGTGAAGATTAATTTGGAATGTGAAATTGAAGAAATGGATATTTTATTATCTGCAACGGCAATAGGTCGGCATTCATTTCAGTATTGGCATGATAATCTTGATAAATGGATTAGTGAATTTGGTTCAGCATACAATTTAAAGAGTACCAAATCTTTTAGTTGGGGAGACGTTGGAAAAAATGATGTTGCATATGGTGTTGGTGGTGGCTTAGGTGGCGCTCTTGTTGGTGGTTCTGTTTCTATGGGGCTATTAGCAGTTCCTGGATGGGCCGCTGGTGCAATTGGCGGCGCTGTTGCCGGTTCTGTTGGAAACGCAATTTTACAATTATGGTAATTGTTATGAAAAAATATAAATTTTTATTTGCTTTTTTTGTATGTTGGTTCGCTAGTTCAATCTCTCTCTTTTGTCTTGACTATATATGGCCATCTGGAGCGGACATGTCCATTGTGAATTTCTTGGCTAAAACTTTTGGAATGTCAATTGTTATAATAATTGTTTTGTTTGCTGCTCAAAATAAAACAAACAAAAATAGCAATCAATAATCCCATGTCCCATGTTCAATAAATTGTGCATGGGACTATTCCTAACATACAACTAGAATTCAATAGTTTTTAAAGGCAAAAGCATTATGGAAATATGCCAATAATATAGGCGATATAGAAGAGATTCACTACGCTTATATCCTAGAAAATTACCGAAACCTAAGCCAAAATGCAGCCTCGCTTTCGGAAACATCATACATCAATTTTTCGTTGCGATTGGAGTATAAAAACCCAATTACTTCTTTATTCAGCGCATTTAGTTATCTCTATTCCATCAGTCATAATAATATGATTTACAGAAATCTTATTCAGGCAGATGGAACAAGTATTCTTCAAGCATTTCAACTGTCTAACCCATCTTATTCTCACAGCGTAAATGCACGCGGGAGTAAATATATTTCATCTGCAAAATCAAACATCAGCATTCAGGTAAACTATACCCATCGTAGGGGAAAATCGCTGATAAATGACGTGTTGTTCGACAATACAACCCAGTTTTATAATTTTTTGCCGGGTCTCAATGTCCATATAACTCCATGGTTAAATTCAGAATATGAATTAAATGCAACCTATATTCAAACCTTTATTGAAGGCGAGAGGAAGAGCAATCTTTCTTTATTAACGCATAAATTCAATTTCTTTGCGTTTCCTGCAAAAAATCAACTCTTCAGTTTTTCATCGGAATATTACAATTTAGATGGGAATAATAATTTTTTTGCCAATATCCTCTATCGCTACACCATCACAAAACATAAAGTTGATATTGAATTTCGCTGGAACAATATGTTCAATACCAAAAGTTATACAAGTTACCAAACCAATGCATTCGCGGTTTATCACTCTACTTATTTTCTACGACCATCTCAGGTATTTATGTCGGTTAAGTTTAGTTTCTAGTTAATTACAACGTTTGGTGTGCTTATTTCTCGGAATAATTATTTGCTTTAGGCATGATTCTGTCAGTAATTGTTTCTATTCTATTGCCTGTTTTTTATACCGTATTGAATAGGATTAGGATTAGAGAATTGGTTGAGCTCTCACGATAGCAAAAAATAAAATGTTCCTTTTACGCTAATTTTCCTTTTTGAATTTGTATCTTTGCAGTCACATAATTTTATACTTATTAAGGAGTTATAGATACAAAACCGGGAAAATATAATAATTTAAAATCGAAAAAATGACCAAAAATAATTTAGATTCAAATTCTGTTCAAAACAAAACGCCACTTTATTTATGGATATTATTAGCAATTGTTGCTATAGTAGCTGCCTATTTTGTGTATAGTGGTTTGCAGAAAGACAAAATTCTTAATGAAATTAAACAGGAAAAGGAAGCCCAACGTATTGAACTACAGGGACAATTAGATTCCTTATTAGTTGAGCATGCTCAAATAAAATTAGCTTACGGTGATTTGTCGGATTCTTTGTTAGTAAAAGATAGTGTTATTACTGCCAATGCCAAAGAAATTAAAAATTTACTTAACTATAAATGGGAATACAGAACAGTCCAGAAAAAACTAGATCGTTTACGTGAAGTGGCACAAAGTTACGTAGCACAAATGGACTCGCTTTATTCAGTAAATCAGGAACTTGTTGAAGAAAATCTAAACATCACACGTCGTTACAATTCCGAACAGCGAAAAAATATTGTTCTTGAAAAAGAAAAGGGGCAATTATCAGATATAATTGTTGAAGCATCGGTTTTGGAAGCCTATAATATCACAGCTAAAGGAATTTATGTAAAACGATCGGGTACGGAAGTGGAAACTAATAAAGCTCGTCGTGTTGACAAAATAAAGGTTTGTTTCACTCTCAGTAAAAATGTTGTATTAACACCAGGACTTAAAGATGTTTATGTTCGCATTGCACGTCCTGACAATAAAATTTTAAGTCCCGGAATTGCAGAGGATTTTGTTTTTGAATATAAAGGAGAGCGTATTCAATATTCTATTTATGAGCAAACCAACTATGATAATGAAGCTGTAAAACTTTGTCTTGTTTGGGGAAAGAAATATGAAGATATCGAAATGCTGGAAGGAACTTACGAAGTAATTGTTTTTGCAGATGGCAAGGAAATAGGAACTTCAAGTTTTATTTTAGAATAACATAATTTCCCCTGTATTAATTACTTACATTCCATTTAAAATTAGGTTTGTATAATTGATACAGGGATTTTTTTTGGGGTAAGGAGAATTTAAGAGGGAGTAATTCTAAATGCTGTTGAAAAAAACGCACTAAAAATATTTAGATTAATTAAGCGTATAATATTCTATTTACCAGGCTTATAAATTACTCCCAGTGTATTTTTCCCGTCAATTTCTGCCAACAAAGGTTCGTCAAAACGAACATGTTTAATAAATTCATCTTCGTAATGCGCAGGCATTTGATTGAGATAATCTAAATCGTAGTATCCATCATTTATAAATGGATTGATAGTGAAATATCCCACACGGAAAGAAGTCAAATTTTGAAAGAAATGTGTGCCCTGACTTGGATCTATTCGGTAATTTTGCAAGCCTGATTCTACGATAATTCTTGCATTTGAAATATATGGCCATTTAACAGGTATTCCCAAAGAGCCATCAGTTGAGCCCCATCTCCCGGGCCCAACCAAGATATAAAAACGATCTTCTTCTATTAGGCGTTTGTTTATTTCGTTGATAAAATCAGCAATTATTAGGTTTTTTGAAGCATCAAAACTTTCGGGTTTTACAAAAATGAAGTCATGCAAATCGTTTATTCGCCCATTACCTAAAGCCGACTTAGAATAAATAAGTGTGTCTTCTTTATTAATTGAAGATAAATCTCTTGAGATATATTCTTTTGCCGCTACAATAGGGCGGATTTGAAGAATATTAAATATGGAAGGATCTGATGAGTTTTTACTGAGGTTAACGGCAAACTCTATTTCAATATGAGTATGCATTTCGCGTTCGCCAATGCTTAAAATATCCGATAATATTTCGGCAAGTGGAAACGTTTTGTATTTTAAAATATTAGCAAATGTGACGATATTTTTTCCTTTATGTCCGCTACCTTCTCGAATGATATTATTTTCATAATCATAAGTTGACATAAGTGTATTTAAACCCCAATCCGAATTAATATCACGCACACGTACTGATTTCAAGTTAACACCATCATCTGTACTGGCATAAAAACTTTTTGGATCTAGATCGAGCACATAAAACTCCTTTTGAGTTTCTTTTAAAGCCTGATCGGGAGAGGAGAGTTGTAATATTTTTTTTGGAAATTTAGGCGAGAAGCGTAATGTTTGACCACCTTCCACAATTTGCTTACCCAAGCCTAATGCAATATTAGCAATGCCATCTTCAGGCTTTTCAGGCTCGATAGGATAGAAATTAATTGAACGTGCTACTCCTGAAAACGAAGGGAAAAATACATTTTCAAATGACGAACCTGTAATTTCCTGAAAAACAATTCCCATTTTTTCCTCATCAATTATGTTGGAAGTGGCAGTCATATATGCTTTGGAGGAGCTAAAATATGTTGATGCATAAACGCTTTTTATCGCTAAACTCAGCATTTTAATCATTTGCTCAGGATCGTCAGGTATATTGGGAATCATATATGTTGAATAAATGCCAGCAAATGGCTGATAATGAGAATCTTCTAATAAACTGGATGAACGTACAGCAATAGGTCTTCGTACAATTTGAATAAACGCTTTTAAATTCTCAATTACACTTTCAGGAAGTTGAGCAGATACAAATCTGTCAAGAGTTTTTTCATCACTTATATCGGAAAGAGCAATTTTATACAAATCGTTCATTTCCATAAATTCATCAAACAATTCGGAACTTAAAACAACTGTGCGGGGAATACTGATAAATACCTTTGGATACTTACTCAGAAGTTTATTTCGTTTAATAAGTGAATCCAAAAATGCTAGGCCACGAGCTTTACCGCCAATAGATCCGTTTCCTATTCGTGTAAAATTCAGGTATTCATCGTAACTATCTTTTTCAAATTCGGCGATAACACCACGACCTTTATTGATTCTAAAGTTTTGAATGCTTTGAAACAGAAAATGTCTTGCATCATCCAGATTTTCAAAATCCTCGGCCGAAACCTGTTTAAAAATACTTGCCAATGCAAATAAAGCTCTGGCATTAAGCCATTTCGAAAAATGATTTCTTGTAATATGATAACGCAGAGAAGAATCGGGAATTAAGTATAACTTATCCTGCATTTCTTTCAAGTCAGCAACTTTTTCGACTACTTTATGTGTGTTGGGGTCGATAAATTCAAAAGGCCCAAAAGCAAAGTGTTTTATAATAAATTTCCTTAATTCGCGAAGCAATGTTTTTGAATGCTTATGTAAAAACCCAACTCTAATTTCTTTTGCAAAAAGAATATTGTTTGCGTCAGATGATTGGATAAGCAATGGTGTATATTTATTGTCCATTTTTATATGCCTGCACAAATTAAGTCCGGCAAATTGATTACGAATACCGTAATGCTTATAACTCATATCGGTAATCACACCTAATAAATTATTAGAGTATTTCTCATATAAGCTAATGGCATCTTCGTAGGTGGTAGCAAACAAAATTTTAGGTCGGCCACGCATACGGGGCATTTTTTGATGCTCGTTTAAGCCTTCCTGCATAAATTGTTTCGATTGAGTAAAAATAATTTTATAAATATTTGGGAGATAACTTGAGTAAAAACGAACCGAGT
>CAZTST010000228.1:0-6072 GCA_964616585.1 uncultured Draconibacterium sp. | reverse complement strand
AAAGGATAATCGTATTTCTTTGAAATGCTTGGGTCGTAATGTATAAAACCATTATCGCTTCCAACAATTATATTATTAGCATCAATAGCATTTAAATACTGAAATCCATTTATATAATTGTTTGATATTGTGGTAAAAGGTGTTGTAATTGCATTAAAACTTCCATCTTCTTGTTTGCGTAAAACACCAAGGGTTTCATTGGTAAAGAACCAGATATTTTTATCTTTATCTTCAATTAGTTTTATAGGATATTGTCCTTTGAATAAATCGGTTTTTTCTTGATTTAGATAAAATTTATGTTCAAGTGCATTAAAAGAATATATTCCAAAAGAACTGGAAACAACAATTTGACCGTCCCATTTTTTAAGCTCCAAATTTAAATCTGAAGGCAAGCCATTTTCTTTTCCGAAAAGTTCAAATCGCAAAACACTGTCGTAATTAGGACTAAACTGAAGTTTAAAAATTCCCTTTAATCCATGACTCATCCACAAAACACTATCGTTCTCCCACTCAAAAATTCTTGCAGATTCGTCGAAACCAACAATATCCTGAACGTATTTCCATCTGTTGTTAGATTTCTTAAACAATACAAAACCGTTATAATTTCCACCTATCATCAAATCATTTTGCGATGGAGTTTGAGACAACATCCATCCTCCGGGCTTTTCACAAATAACTTTTGCAATTCCATTTTCAACCTGAAAAAATCCTTTATTATGTCCACAAAATAATTTCTCATCAATTACATTTAAGCTCCAAACCTGCCCTCTGGTCTCTTCTATTATGGAAAAATCACTTCGCTTCTCTTCTCCTATTAATCCGTTCCACGAGTTAACAAAGACGCCCTGGTTAGTACCCAAATACAAATTACCTTTATAACTGGCACTTGCATATCCGGCCGATAATCCATCGGAATGACTGAAATAGCTAAAAGGCGAATTTATTTGCAAATAGTCTATTCCATTATCTAGACCCAACCACAGGTTGCTGTATGAATCAAGCTTTAAACTTAAAATTGTATTGTTTTGAAGACCATTTTCACGATTAAGGATTTTAATAATCTTTCCTTGGATGGTGCAAATCAAAAGTCCGTTTTGAATTGTTCCAATTGCAAGTTTATCATCTGAAATACGAAGCATGCTGTAAATCTGATGTTTTTTTAAATAATCGGTAGCAGCTGTATTATATTCACTAAGGGTAAAATTCTCATAATAAAACAAGCCATCATCAGCCGTTGCTAATAATATTCCATCATTCAGTGTTTCCATTCCCCATATTTCTTTGCCTATTAAAGCTTCCAAGCCAGGCATCAATACGAGTCTTTCTGGAGCTACTCGAAACATACCATTTTTTATATCGTTAACATAGAGTTCTCCTGCCAGTGAATATGAAAAGTGGAATAATACCGGTGCTTGGATAATGCGATAAAATTCAGTTCCATTATAATATAAAATGTACTTAAACGACTGAAATACAATATCTTTTCCAATAAAATGAATTTTCCAAATATCTCCTAAATCACGATTGTTTTCGGGAAGAAGAGCAAGTAAACTCTGATAATATAAACTACCGGAAGCCTCTCTATTAAAATATCCTAATTCATTAAAACCTCCAACATATACTTTTTCTTGCAAAACTTTTAGACTTCGAATAATTGAATGATTAGGAAGAGGACTAAGATTCCAATCAAAGCCATTAAATTCTAAAAGCCCTTCATTATTAGCAAAATAAATGATCCCGCTCCTATCTTGGTCTATCATCCAATTCTGCTGACCAGCTTGAGTTGTTTTTCGCGGATAATTTTTAATATAAGGGTTTCCAATTTCTTTTACCTGACTAAACAAAAGTATAGGTATAAGAAAAAATAAAATGCTGAATAGTATATATTTTTGCAATAAACGTATCATTTGCTGTAAAAATAGTTTGTTTCTTCTTCTTAACGTAAAAGAATTCCAAAAAATTCTTTTTTTTTTCATCACGTATAAGTTTATTTCTTTTATTTACAATCTCAATTATTGATTACACAAAATCCAATATGCCATTCATTTAATGGGTATTATATATAAATTATTAAAATATTAAGTATATTTAACCGATATAATTATTTCAACTATGGAGAAAAAAAGGGTTATCAAAGATTACGAAAAGCTAACGGAAGAAATTCGTGAACAAATTAAATTAACCTATCCTAGCGGATTTAGTCAAAACTTAATCCGATTTACTAATAAAGATGGCAAACGTGTAAGTGCTTTGCCATTTGAAACTGAGGATATTTATTATCTTGTCAGAATGACCATGTTTGAAGCTCAAACCATTATTGAAGATGATGATGATTATGATGATGAGGGTATGCTAAGAGACGAACCACGTGAAGAATATGAAGATAAGCATTCTGATATTATTGATGATGTGGAAGATGTTGAAAACAGCGGCTACGATGACTTCTAATGCTTCTTCAGAAATAAAATAACAACAATTATTTTATGAACTTAAATTATTTAAATAAACTCATTAGTTTAACATGAAAAATACCTATTTCGATTTGGTTGAGCAAAGTTATTACTTCCCACAGGAAGGTTTTGATTTGCGCAATGATTACCTCACTTTTCATGGAATATCATTAAAATATTTGATTGAAAAACATGGAACTCCTTTCCGTTTTATTTACCTTCCAAAAATTGGCGAGCAAATAAAAAAAGCAAAAAACTTGTTCAATCGTGCAATTAGGAACAACAATTACGATGGAAAATATCATTTTTGTTATTGTACCAAATGCAACCATTTTCACCATGTTATAAGCGAAGCTCTTAAACATAAAGTAAACCTTGAAACATCCTCTTCTTTTGATATCGATTTAATCTTAAACTTGTATAAGAACAAAAAAATCGATAAAAATAGAATCATTGTTCACAATGGATATAAAACCGATGAATACATAATAAAAATTGTCGATCTTGTAAGAGCCGGTTTTAAAAATTCCATTATTGTTCTTGATAGTGTAAACGAAAT
Organism: uncultured Draconibacterium sp.; assembly: GCA_964616585.1. Lineage (GTDB taxonomy): Bacteria > Bacteroidota > Bacteroidia > Bacteroidales > UBA12170 > UBA12170. The sequence goes on along the minus strand of CAZTST010000228.1, from coordinate 3,063 downwards.
CAGTAGATTAATTAAGGCTGCTAATGGTCTTAAAGTAAAAATAGGCTTGCGAATGGCTATCGATGAAGAACCTCAATCTGCTTATTACACATCGCGTCTAGGTATCCGTCACACTGAAATGCTCGATTTTTTCGATAAAAACATCAAAGGGAATGAAAATGTAGAGCTTAATATGTTCCATTTCTTTGTAGATTCAGGAATTAAAGACACCATTTATTATTGGGGCGAATTCCAGAAAGCACTTAAACTCTATATCGAACTTAAAAAACAATGCCCAACCCTCGATGGATTTAATCTTGGTGGCGGATTCCCAATTCGTAATCATTTAGGCTTTGAATACAGCTACGAATATATGATTAACGAAATTGTGAGAAGTATCAAAGAAGCTACAGATGCAGAAAATATTCCAAATCCGGATATCTATACTGAATTCGGAAAATATACTGTTGGAGAAAGTGGCGCTATCATCTTTAAAGTGTTGGAGCAAAAACAGCAAAACGATACAGAAAGCTGGTATATAATTGATAATAGTTTGATGAATACTATTCCCGATGCCTGGTCGCTCCACGAAAAGTTTATTTTACTTCCCATCAATAAATGGCATAACGAATATGCCCGAATAAATATTGGAGGTATAAGTTGCGATCATTCAGATTATTACAATAGCGAAGACCTAAATCAACAGATAATGCTACCCAAATATTCTGATAAAGAAGAAGAACCTTTATATCTGGGATTTTTCCATACCGGAGCTTATCAGGATTCTATCAGCGGTTATGGCGGAATCAAACATTGCCTTATTCCTTCGCCAAAGCATGTAATTATTGATCGCGATGAAAAAGGAAATTTTATCGACTACATTTATCGCCAGGAACAATCTGTTGACGAAATGTTTAAAATATTAGGTTATAACCCTTGATAATGAATAATTTTGCAGGAATAGAAGACGAATACGCTTCGGTGGATAATGCTACTATTTATTTACAAAGCATCCCTTACGACGGAACCAGTACTTGGGGAAAAGGTGCAAATAATGGTTTTGAAGCTTTTTTGGATGCCGCAGAAAATATGGAGCTTTACGATATTGAAACTGATTCGGAAGTTTATAAACAAGGAGTGCATATAGTTGAAGCAGTTGTTGAAAATAAATCGGCCGAAGCAATGTTTCAAGCAGTTTATAATTCTACTAATAAATTACTGAAAACCAATAAGTTTCTAACTTTTTTTGGAGGCGAACATTCGATTAGCATTGGCATTATTAAAGCTTTTTACGAAAAGTATCCAAATATCACAATTTTACAATTAGATGCTCATGCCGATTTACGAGCAAGCTATTTAGAAACACCTTACAATCACGCTTGCGCTTTACACGATGCATCAAAAAACACAAACTTAATTCAAGTTGGTATTCGCAGTATGGATGTATGCGAAAAACAATATATAAATACTGATAAAGTCTTTTTTGCTGAAGATATTTATCAATCAAGCGGTTGGATGGAAAAGGCTATCGATCTTATGACCGATCAAGTTTATATTACGATCGACTTAGATGCTTTCGACCCGGCAATAATGCCTGCAACAGGTACTCCCGAACCTGGAGGATTAGATTGGAATACAACTATCCGATTTCTCAAAAAGGTTTTTTCTGCTAAAGAAATTTTAGGCTTCGATATTGTGGAACTTGCTCCAATAGAGGGTTTTAAAGCACCTCAATTTTTGGCTGCCAAGCTGTATTATAAAATGTTAAGTTATAAATTTGAAAATCATGCAAAATAAAGGTCCTGTTAGTCAATTTATTGTTGAGCATTACAAGCATTTTAATTCAGCTGCTTTGGTTGATGCTGCAAAAGCTTATGAAAAGCAGCTGGAAATTGGTAATAAAATGATGATAACTCTTGCAGGAGCAATGAGTACAGCAGAACTTGGCAAATCTTTAGCAGAAATAATTCGTCAGGATAAAGTCCAGATTATTTCTTGCACCGGTGCCAATCTGGAAGAAGATATTATGAATCTGGTAGCGCATTCACATTACAAACGAATTCCCGAGTACCGCGATTTATCGCCTCAACAAGAGTGGGATTTATTGGAAAAAGGACTCAACAGAGTTACAGATACTTGCATTCCCGAAGAAGAAGCTTTTCGCCGATTGCAAAAACATATTTTTAAAATTTGGAAAGATGCCGAATCAAAAGGCGAACGCTTTTTTCCTCATGAATTTATGTATAAAATGCTGTTATCAGGCGTTTTAGAACAATATTTCGAAATTGACCCAAAAAATAGTTGGATGTTGGCAGCTGCCAAGAAAAACCTTCCAATGGTGGTTCCCGGTTGGGAAGATTCTACAATGGGCAATATCTTTGCTTCCTACTGCATCAAAGGCGAATTAAAAGCCTCAACCATGAAATCCGGAATTGAATACATGAATTTTCTGGCCGATTGGTACACAGAAAATACAAAAGAAAACCGTATTGGTTTTTTCCAAATTGGCGGAGGAATAGCCGGCGATTTTCCAATTTGCGTAGTTCCAATGCTTTATCAAGATTTAGAACGAACTGATACTCCATTTTGGAGTTATTTTTGTCAGATAAGTGATTCGACCACAAGTTTTGGTTCTTACTCAGGAGCTGTTCCAAACGAAAAAATTACCTGGGGGAAATTAGGAATAGATACTCCTAAATTTATCGTTGAATCTGATGCAACAATTGTTGCTCCACTTATTTTTGCCTATTTGTTAGGTTGGTAAACTATTTTAAGACATCCTTTTATTGAAGCTCGACATATAAATCGGGCTTTTTTTGTTTATAGCATCAGTAATTTTTTTGTTGCCTATAATTTCGTAGTTTTACTCTCAATAAAATACAAAAAAATTAATTCTAAAATTAAATAAAACTAAGTTAAACCAATCATGCTTTTCGACAGAAACAATCTCCCTGCTGAACTTAAACAACAGGTAAAAAATATGCCCAAGATTGAACTGCATGTTCATTTGGAAGGCGCAACTCAGGCCGAAACATTTTATAAACTTGCGATAAAGAATCAGGTTGATTTTAATGTAAAATCACT
>CAZTST010000227.1:0-6075 GCA_964616585.1 uncultured Draconibacterium sp. | reverse complement strand
AGTATTGTAATATATTTGTCGACTCTAAGCTACAAAACCTATGTCTGAATATGTATTTCACAGCGATATTAAAAGTCCTCATGGTGAAATTAAAGTGAAACTTTTAATTGCTTATTTTGTTGATGAAAATGATGTACATATCGTATACTCTCCACATCTTGACTTATCCGGATATGGTAAAACTTTTGATGAAGCAAAAGCATCATTCGAGATTGCGTTTGCTGATTTCATTGAATATACGTTCAATAAAAAGACAATTGGTAAAGTGCTAACAGACTTAGGATGGAAAGTAAAAGGTTCAATGAAAAGACCTACAAAAGTTTTAGCCCCAAGTATTAAAACTGTGATTAGTGAAAATGATTACGTATCTGAAATCTTCGATAAATATAATGTAAACACGTACCATCAAGAAGTTGGCATCCCAGCTTAGTCTAAAAACCTTGTTAAATGTCAACTAAGAAGTTGTCAAACATATCAGTAAAAGACTTTAGAACGTTTTTGTTAAACGAAGGATTAAAAATCACTAAAAACACCCATGGAAGAGGTGGCCACGAAAAATGGACTAGACACGATTTGGATCGGCCAATAACTATCCAAACACATGTTAGTCCAGTCCCGGTTCATATCGTTCAACAAGTATTACGTCATTTAAAAATGAATAAACAAGACTTGTTTAAAAAGTTAAAATAAAACTTTCCCGCTCTAATCCACATCACTTTTATAAACACCTAAATTTGAATGACTTGAGGCTTTTTTTATAAGATTAAAATCTAATCTATTTATAAGCAGCTCAGAGGGTAATAAAAAAACTCCCCACCAAAAATGATGAGGAGTCTGTCTTAGTAGCGGGGACAGGATTCGAACCTATGACCTTTGGGTTATGAGCCCAACGAGCTACCTCTGCTCCACCCCGCAATATATTTTATGTTATAAGAACTGTCTTTGTTTGAGGCTGCAAAGATAAAACTATTTTCTTAACTTCTCCAAAGGAAAAATAATATTTATTTTAAGAAAAAATATCTTCAATCATTTAAATTTACTCATAACGAATTGCAGTAACAGGATTAATCTTTGACACCACAAATGAAGGAATTAAAAGAAATAGAAGAATGATAATCAGACTTAATACATTTACAGCAATTAATGGTAAAGGCGATAAATTAATTGGCACTTCTGCCATATAATAATTCGCCTGATCGAGTTTTAAAAAACCAAAATATTTTTGCAAAACCGCTAACCCAATTCCAACAAGATTTCCCCAAAACAAACCTCTAACTATTATATATGCGGCTTGATAAAGAAATATTATACGTATGCTAACATTCTGTGTGCCAAGTGCTTTCAAAATTCCAATAGTAGTAGTTCTTTCCAATATTAATACAAGTAATGTGGAAATCATGCTTACAGAACAAATCAAAAGCATTAGGACTAAAATAACTACCACATTAATATCTTGCAATGCCAACCAATCAAAAATTTGCGGATACATTTCTTTGGCATTTACCGCAGTTAAATTATAATCTAGTTTTGAATAGACCAATTCTGTAATCGCATCCATTTGTTCAAAATCATCAACAAATATTTCGATATTGCTTACTTGATCTTCATTCCAGTTATTCAAACGCTGCACATGACTCTGGTCGGCAATAACATAACTTTCGTCAAATTCTTCCAAACTGGTTTCGTAAATACCGCATACAAACAATCTTCGGCCACGTGCCGAAGTTTCCGTGTTGTTTAAAAAATAAACTCTAACAGTGTCATTTAAAGCCAATTGCAGTTGGCCGGCAATTTTCTTTGAAATTAGAATTTCATCAGATCTTTTACCGGCATTTATTTTCGGAAAATGTCCTTCCAAAAGATTGGATGCAAAAAAAGTAGTATCAAAATCGGTACTAACGCCTTTTAAAACAATGCCAAGTATATCTTCTTTTGCCTGCATTATTCCGGCTTTTGTGGCCACAGATTGGACATGTTTAACGCCTTCTATCTGTTCCAAAGCTTGTTTTAACGAATCGTTATACTCTATGGGCATTGCTTCAAAAGAAGAATTTGAGTCGTATTTACTTATCTGAATATGACCTGCAAAGCCTGCTACTTTTTCGCGAATTTCGTTTTTAAATCCTGTAACAATTGATACCGACAACAGCATAACTGCCAAACCAAGAACAACGCTTAATATCGAAATACGAATAATTGGCCGCGAAAAATTATGCGAATGTTTTTGGATAAGATGTCTGGCGATATAAAGTTCGGTATTCAAAGGGCTTTTTTTTAATGAGATGAAAAGCTTATTTTTGTTACAAAAATATCAATTCTAGCTTTATGCATAACAAGAAACTTTATTTCGCTTTCATAATATTGTTGTCAGCTATTTTTTTACATGCACAATCTCCTATTCCCGCAGCCGATCAAACTGAACTATATTTTCCTCTACTTAAAGGAAAACGAATTGGAGTTATTGCAAATCAAACTAGTCAAATTTCTGATATTCACCTAGTTGATTCTCTGCTAAATGCCGGATTTAAAATACAGAAAGTATTTGCTCCTGAGCATGGATTTCGTGGTGAAGCTGAAGCAGGAGCAAATATTTCAAATGGATTTGACTTTAAAACAGGTTTGCAAATTATTTCTCTTCATGGCGAAAATAAAAAACCTAAATCAATTGATTTAGAAGATATTGATATTTTAGTTTTTGATATTCAGGATGTTGGCACACGCTTTTACACATATATCTCTACTCTAACTTATGTTATGGAAGTTTGTGCTGAAAATAATATTCCGCTTATGATTTTGGATTGTCCAAATCCAAATTCACATTATGTTGATGGACCGGTTCTTGAGAAAAAATTTCAGTCGTTTGTTGGTCTTCTTCATATTCCTGTTGTTCATGGAATGACTCTCGCAGAATTAGCATTAATGATTAATGGCGAAGGCTGGTTAAAAAATCAAATTAAGTGCGAGCTAAATATTATTCCAATAAAAAATTATACTCATCAAACTCCTTATCATATTTCGATTGCACCTTCACCAAATTTACCCAACGATAATGCTATTGCACTCTATCCTTCGCTTTGTTTTTTCGAAGGAACACCTTTAAGCATTGGACGTGGAACTGATTTTCCTTTTGAAGTAATTGGTTATCCTGAATTTATCAATAAAAACTTTTCTTTTAAGCCTAGAAGTATTGCAGGAAAAAGTGAAAAACCTAAATTCGAAAATCAACTCTGCTATGGTCTTGATTTACGTACCTATTCAGAAAAGTGTAGCCGAATAAAAAAGCTTGACATTCAATATATTATCGATTTTTATTTTTCATATCCAGATAAGGAAAATTTCTTTAGCAGTTTCTTTAATTTATTAGCCGGAAACGATAAATTGCAAGAACAAATCAAATTAGGACTAACAGAAGCTGAAATCAGAAAAAGTTGGGAACCCGAGTTGAGTGATTTTAAAATAAAGCGAAAGAAATATCTGATATATTCAGATTCAAGATAGACACCAAAATTATCTTAGAAACTGTCAAAAATTTATTTCTATTATGTTTTCAGAAACTGTCTAAATTTTGTTTGAACTTGTTATTAATTAGATTATATCTTAGATTATTTGGTGAACGGCAAAGCCCTCAACGAAGTTATATTTAGTGCTTTAGTGTCTTGGTGGCATAATTTTTTTCGCCACAAATGCACAAAAACACCAAAAAGGCACTAAAATCTTTAAGCGCGGCAATTTTCAAAAAGAAATTTAGACAGTTTCTAATATTAATATTCTAAATTTATTGTAATTTTTTCCCAACTAAATCGTCTGAACTGTCATAACCTAATATATGGAAATCTTAAGAATTAATCAACTTACCAAACGCTACGGCAAATTAGTTGCTGTAAATAAACTCAATGTAAGCATTGAAAAAGGTTCAATTTATGGCATTTTGGGACCAAACGGTAGCGGAAAAACAACTACTTTAGGAATGATTTTGAATGTAACCAGACCAAGCTCCGGAACTTTTACCTGGTTTGCCGATTCCGAACAAAATGTAAACCGCCAAAAGATTGGCGCCATTATCGAAACCCCAATCTTTTACCCTTACCTGTCAGGACAAAAAAACTTAGAGATTTTTTGTAGAATAAAGAAAATAGACTACGCTGATATTGAACGTGTTCTGAAAATAGTAGAATTATCTGAAAGGCGAAAAGATGCATTTAAAACTTATTCTTTAGGAATGAAACAACGTTTAGCAATTGCCGGAGCTTTGTTAGGAGAACCTGAAGTACTTATTTTTGATGAACCTACAAATGGACTCGATCCTCAGGGAATTGCTGAAATTCGTAATTTAATTATCAATATCGCCAAGCAAGGAATTACAATTATTTTGGCAAGTCATTTATTGGATGAAGTTCAAAAAGTTTGCAGCCATGTGCTGATTTTGAAAAAGGGAAAAATGCTAATCTCCGGAAAAGTTGATGATATTTTGCGTGAGCCTGATATTTTTGAAATAAAAGTAGCTGATAACGAAAAGTTGCACCAACTTATTGATAAATCTCCAGAACTGCAATTAATTCAAGAGCATCAAGGTTTATTTGTTGTTAGTTTTAAAGAACTGAGCAATGGCATTGAACTGAATCAGTTTCTTTTTGAAAATGGTATGGTGGCAGGTCATCTGCAAAAACAAGAAAAATCACTGGAATCGTACTTTTTAAATATTATTGAACATGCTTAGATTATTACGCATAGAATTTATTAAAGCCTTTAATTTTAAGGCTTTATGGTATTTGTTTATCATTTATATTATTGCTCTTGGTATTATATTATTTGGAGTACAAACATTTATCAACGACATTATCGGCGAAGGTGGTAGAAATTTACCCATAACTTTACCAAAAATGTCGCTTTATGCATTTCCACTTGTTTGGCATAATCTTACATATTTGGCGGGCTTTTTTAAAGTTTTTCCTGCAATCATGATAATTATTTTGGTTACAAACGAATACAGCTATAAAACTATTCGTCAGCAGGTAATTACAGGTTTAAGCAGAAACGAATTATTCTTTGCAAAAGTAAGCCTCATTCTGGCTGCCTCATTTCTTATGGCATTGCTTGTAGGGATATACGGCTTGACATTAGGAGTTTTAAACAGAGAAACACTTGAATTCAAAACTGTTATAGAGAATTCGGAATTTTTATTGGCTTATTTTTTAGAAGTTTTTGCTTACTCTTCTTTTGCGTATTTATTAGCTACTTTGTTGAAGCGTTCAGGTTTTGCAGTTGGAGTTTTATTGCTTTGGGCATATATTGCCGAACCTATAATCGCATATAAACTTCCCGGAGATTGGGGCGATTTTTTACCTTTACGCAGTATTGGTAATTTAATACAAATTCCAAACAGTCAATTAATGAAAATTTTCGGTATTGAGTTTCAGGAGTACATTGCATCAACCGACTTATATCTCGCTTTAGCCTACACTGTGTTTTTCAATCTGATTATTTGGATGATTTACCAAAGGGCTGATTTATAATTAACTTTATATCATCTATTTACAAAGATATTGTTTAAAATTTATCGATTTATCCCATTAAATAACAGGGCAATTCTCTTACTAAAATAATTCAATAAAATATTTGCAAAGCACAAAGCCTTCGTTTATCTTTGCAATGTAGATTTAGAGAAAGTTTATGGAAGATGCAAGTGTTTTGATTTCTGGTATTGAATACAAAATCAAAATTCTGGCCGAAAACAACAAAACTCTTTTTGAAGAAAACGCAAAATTAAAACAGCAAAATTCAGAACTAAACAATTTGGTTCAGGAGCAACAAATTGAATTAAAAACTTTAGGAGAGAAAATTGCTATTTTAAAAGTATCGAAAGCCATCGGTTCGGATACAGAAAGGCAAAGTGCCGGAATCAAAATAAACGAACTAGTGCGGGAAATAGATGAATGTTTAAATCTTTTAAATAAATAAAAATAAAATGGACGAATTAACAATAACAATAAATATTGCTAATCGCCCTTATAGATTAAAAATAAAAAAAGAAGAAGAGGAAATACTAAGAGCATCAGCAAAAAAAATTGAATCATT
>CAZTST010000226.1:570-6220 GCA_964616585.1 uncultured Draconibacterium sp. | reverse complement strand
ATTACTTGATCTTCTGCTCCAAGACTACTAGAAAAAGCAATTTTATTTCCAAATTCTTCAAGAAAAAGTTGAATTATTTCTTGTGGCGTTTTTCCAATAACTAAATTTTGTAGCTCTTTTATTTGAACTTGCATTTGATTTTCCAATTTTAATTAGTCGACAAAGATAGACTTTTTCATTTTTCTACTCGCTAATTTCTAACATAATATGTGCTGACCAGCTCCGGTATATTAACAAATATAATTAAAAATCAACTGTTAACAAGATTTCCATTCGTGCCGACTATAAACTTAAGATGTATGTAACTTCGTTGAAAATAAACTTATAAGTTTGATGAATATTCATTTTATCGCCATAGGAGGAGCCGCAATGCACAATTTGGCTATTGCACTATATTTAAAAGGAAATATTGTTAGCGGTTCTGATGATGAAATATTTGAGCCTTCAAAATCGCGTTTGAATAAATACGGTTTATTACCTGAAGATTTTGGTTGGTTTCCGAAAAAACTTTCTGCAAAAACGGATGCAGTTATTTTAGGTATGCACGCTCGTGCTAATAATCCTGAACTGCTTCAAGCAAAAAAAATGGGTTTGCCAATTTATTCTTATCCTGAATATTTATATGAGCAATCTAAAAATAAAATTAGAGTTGTTATAGGTGGAAGTCATGGTAAAACCACAATTACAGCAATGGTTTTACATGTTTTACAAAAATTGGATTTTGCGCCCGATTATATGGTTGGCTCAAAACTCGATGGTTTTGAAGTAATGGTGAAATTATCTGAAGAAGCTAAAATTATGGTCCTCGAAGGTGATGAATATCTAAGTTCGCCAATAGATCGCCGTCCAAAATTCCATCTTTATAAACCGCATATTGCTTTATTGAGCGGAATTGCCTGGGATCATATAAATGTATTTCCAAGCTTTGAAAATTACAAAAAACAGTTTTCAATGTTTGTTGATCTTATTGAAAAAGACGGAACACTTGTTTACTCTTCGAACGATAAAAATGTGCTTAGAATTGCAGAAAATAGGAGAGAAGATATTAAAGCTTATGCATATCGCGAATGCGATTCGTTTATAAAAAAAGGACAAACTTTTATTGTGTTTGAAGCGAAACGTTATGCTTTGCAGGTTTTTGGCGAGCATAATTTGCAGAATATAAATGGGGCTAGATACGTTTGTCAGGCTTTAGGAGTAAAGCCAAGCGATTTTTTTAATGCAATCACCTCATTTTCTGGAACTTCAAATCGACTGGAGCTTATAGGAAAGAATAATAACACCACTATTTATAAAGATTTTGCCCATTCTCCATCCAAATTAAAAGCAACCACTTCGGCCGTAAAGGCACAATTCGAAGATTCTAAATTATTGGCCTGTATGGAATTACATACGTTTAGCAGTTTAAACAAATCTTTTCTTTCTCAATATGCCGGAGCAATGGATAGAGCTGATATTCCTATAGTTTATTTTAATCCTAAAACATTAGAACACAAAAAGATACCTCCAATTTCTATCGAAGAAGTAAAAAAGGCTTTTGCAAATGAAAATTTGAAAGTTTTTACCGATACAATTCAGCTTCAGAAATTCTTATTAGATCAAGAATGGAAAAATATGAATTTGTTACTTATGAGTTCAGGCAATTTTGGTGGACTGGATTATTCATTTTTGGCAAAAGAAATTCTTGGAGTTCAGCAATAGATGAATAGAGTGAACTTAAGGATTAAGATTTACTTTCAAAACAAAATTATTAAACACCTGCGATACATAAAGATAATTGCCATAATGAATGGCAGTTGAGGCTGCGCTGATTAATTCTCCATTATCCGAAAACAGTATATCTTTTGCTCCCGTTTTTGGATCGAATTGATAAATAACTGATGGTGACAGATTAGCCGATTTCTTCTTATGACGTAAAAAAGCAAAGGAATTTAAATGAGCCGCAACAATATATTTATCCTTGTACTTGGTAATATTATCTCCACCAATAACTTCTGTAATACTTTCTTTTTTAATTGCTTGCATTTCTTGAATGGTGAACTTGAAAATAGTATTCTGGCGCACTGTACTTACATACAAATATGGGTCATCAAAATAAATTCCATTGGCATAACTTAATTTTTTATCGATATAGTAAGCTGGCTGATTTACAGGATAATAAACAACCGAAGAACGCTTAAGTTTAAGAGCTTGCTCTATAAAACTATGACGTTTTCCGGCATCGTTAGTAAGGAAAAATGTTCCATCAGTTAAAGCAAAAATATCATTTGGCGATATAAACAATTCGCTATTATAAATAGCTTCAAATACCAAAGAATTATTAATCAATTTATAACGAACTACCGGATGAAGATGGTTTTCATCGTCATGAGAAATTACAAAAAGATTTGGAATAGAATCGATTAGAACCAAATCAAAGCCATGCGGATGAAAAACTAAATCTACAGGTTCATTTAATCGGGCGAATTCAAATACAGAATCAGTTTTCAAATCTATCCAATAAATGCCGTTTGTTACAGAATCGCTTTCACGTCGCGTATCGCAACTAACTAAAAGTCGTGGTTTATTAATTGAAGAAATAGTATCCAAAACTATATCTTCAGGTCCAAAGCCGGTAATTATTTCTCTTGTTTCAAACGGACCTGTTTTTGGAATGGAGTTACAGGAAATGAGAACTAAACTAACAAAAACGAATAATAGAAGATTTGTTTTCATGTTTATTTTTTTTCCTTAAAAGTATAAAAAAAACCGTTAATCTAAAAAAGAATAACGGTTTATGCAGTATCGAAATGAATTAACTATTCATTGAAATTAAAAACTCTTCATTGCTATTAGTAAACCTTAGTTTATCTTTAATAAATTCCATCGCTTCGAGAGGATTCATATCAGCCAAATGATTTCTTAATACCCAAATTCGTTGCAACATATCTTTATCAACAAGCAAGTCATCACGACGAGTACTGGATGCAACAATATCAATTGCCGGGAATATTCGTTTATTAGATAATTTCCTGTCTAACTGAAGCTCCATATTTCCGGTTCCTTTAAACTCTTCAAAAATAACCTCATCCATTTTTGAACCGGTTTCTGTTAAAGCGGTTGCAATAATTGTTAGCGATCCACCATGTTCTATCTGACGTGCAGCACCAAAGAAACGTTTCGGTTTTTGTAAAGCATTGGCTTCAACACCACCCGACAATACTTTTCCCGAAGAAGGACTAACAGTATTATAAGCACGTGCAAGACGTGTAATGGAATCTAACAAAATAACTACATCGTGACCACATTCTACCATTCGTTTTGCTTTTTCCAAAACAATATTCGCAATTTTTACATGGCGTTCAGCTGGTTCATCAAAAGTTGAAGCAATAACTTCGGCATTTACACTTCGCTTCATATCTGTAACTTCCTCAGGACGTTCATCGATAAGTAAAATCATCAAATAAGCTTCAGGATGATTGGCAGCGATAGCATTAGCCACATCTTTTAATAGTACTGTTTTTCCTGTTTTTGGTTGAGCCACAATTAAACCACGCTGACCTTTTCCGATTGGAGCAAACAAATCAATCATTCGAGCTGATAAATTTTCTTCTTTATGTCCGGTCAGATTAAATTTCTTATGAGGAAAAAGAGGAGTGAGGTAATCAAATGGAATTCTATCGCGTGCATCCTCAGGAAGTTTGCCGTTAATATGTTTTACTTTGATTAAAGGGAAATATTTTTCACCTTCTTTTGGAGGACGAATACTTCCTTCAAGAGTATCTCCTGTTTTTAGTCCAAACAATTTAATTTGCGATTGAGAAACATAAATATCATCGGGAGAGTTAAGGTAATTATAATCAGACGACCGCAAAAAGCCATAACCATCGGGCATGATTTCTAAAACGCCTTCGCTATCAATAATTCCGTCAAGTTCGTGTGAGAACTTTGGTTTTTCAACTATTGGTTTAACAATACGCTCATGTCTGATAGGAATTTTTTCAATTTTCTTTTCTGGAGCTATTTCTACGTTGTCAGAAATATTTATTGCTTGCTGAATTTCTTCAATTTTTTCTGATTGTAAATCAGAAGATTGAATTTCAATTGCTTCTTGATGAGAAACAATTTTTTGTTCTGTTACTTCCACAACAGCTTTTGCCAAAGGCTCAATTTTCTTAGGTTCTTTTGGTCTGGGGTTTGGTTTACGATTCTTAATTGGAGCATTCTCCTTTGGAATAACAATTATTTCAGAATCTTCTGTTTTAGTTTCAACAATCTCTTTTTTAGGAGGTTGTACCACTTTAATTTCACTAATATCTTTCGATTCTACAGCGACTACAGTTTCTTCCTTAATTTCTTTAGAATCTTTAACAGGAAATTTTGATGGACTTGAAGTTCCTTCAGGTTTCTTTTGTACACGCTGACGTTTTCCGCGCATGCTTTTTTTTGCCTCATTTTTTTCCATTTCAAGAATATCGTGGCTTGGGTTAAGAGCCTGCTGGTCAAGAATTTTATAAATAAGGTCTTGTTTTGGGAGCTTCTCAAACTTAGGAATATTAAGTTGATTAGCGATTTCTTTTAATTCAGGAAGTTGCTTCCCGTTTAATTCAATAATATCGTACATGATAATTGTTTAATGTTCTTTTAATTGTAACAGAAGTAGTTCTTAGAGATTGGTAATTTGAATTTTCTCGAAATAAGTTGGAATAATTGAATAGCAAAATTACTAAAATTAATATACAAAATGTAAAAAAAGATATTTTCTATAAAAATAAATGAATGTATCTTTGTTTTATAAAATTAAAAATGAAATGATACAACGAATTCAATCAATATATTTAGCATTAGCTGCGTTTGCTGCTATAATATTCCTTGTCCCATTCCAAAATTTGCCTTTGGCCAGATTTTATGGCGAAACTGTTACTTTGCACTTTCATAGCCTTTATATAGAGAATCTTATACCTGGAGAGGCAAGTCCTTTCCATGCTTATTTTACGTGGCCATTGGTTACTGCAATTATATTAGTTGCAATTTTAGCCTTAATTTCAATTTTTTTATATAAGAATCGTTCTATGCAAATGATGTGGATTAAAATTAACATTTTTGTGTCGATGGCTGTTTTAGGCGGATTTTTCTTTGGATATATGCCTTTGCTCGAAAAAAAATTAGGAACTGAAGCTATTTACAGTTTTACCAGCTTTTTACCTGCACTAATTTTATTGTTTTTGGTATTGGCATTTAGAGGTGTAAAAAACGATGATAAGCTTGTAAAATCAATGGATAGAATACGTTAGCCTAAATTCGAGGAGCATCAAACACTTCCAAATCTTCAATTCTGTTTCCGTCAATTTTAAAACGCAACATAGTTATTCGTTGATGAATTCCTTGTATTCCGGCTGCTCCGGGATTCATATGAAGAAGATTCATTGCTTTATCATTCATTACTTTTAAAATATGAGAATGACCGCAAATGAAAAGTTGAACACTTTCATCTTTAAGAATTTTTTTTATTCCTGAATGATAACGACCTGGATAACCTCCAATATGCGTTATCATCACTTTAACATCTTCACAGAAAAAAAATTCGTTTTGCTTAAGTTTTAATCGGATTTCAGTTCCATCAATATTTCCCCAAACTCCCCGTAAAGGCTTAAAAGCCTGAAGCCGGTTT